>JBCLQX010000008.1:0-17640 GCA_041223805.1 Oscillospiraceae bacterium 44-34
TTCGTACATTTTATCCCTCATTAACTTTGCGGCCTGTCTGGTTATGAAGCCAGACAGGCCATTTTTCGACAAGCTGGGCGGGACGGCTCATCTGGAGCCGTCCCGCTTTTTTTCTTTTTCGAACAGCTCCATCAGCCCCACCGCAATGAGGAAGGCTCCGAAGCATTTCCGCAGCAGCGCCACCTCGATGGCGGTTGCCGCCCAAGCGGACAGTGCCGCGCAGATCAGCCCCGCCCCGATAGCGGGAAGAAGGGCCGCTTTTTCGACGTAGCCATTCTTCACGTGGGCGGGCAGGGCCATCAGACCGGCGGGGAGAAAGTACAGCAGATTGATCCCCTGGGCCAGCCGCTGCTCCACCCCGGCGAAGGCGGTCATATACACCAGCAGCAGGGTCCCGCCACCCACACCGAAGCCGGACAGCACCCCCGTCGCCGCGCCCACAATCAGCGGCCAAATCCAGTCCTTCACAGAAAGCTCCTCACCCCTCCATAGATCAGCAGCAGGCCGAAAGCCCGCTTGAGCCAAGGCATCTTTACGCCCTTGAACCACTTCCCCCCGGCCCAGCCGCCCACTGTGCCGCCGATGAGGTAGGGCAAAGCAGTCCCAAAGTCCAGCCCGCCCCGGAAGAAATAAATTGCCACCGACAGAGCGCATAGAGGCAGGATCACCGCCACCGAGGTGGCGAAAGCCTTCCGCTGCTCCAGCTTGCAGTACCCTGTCAACAAGGGCACGAACACCGACCCACCTCCGCCTCCGAAAAAGCCGTTGGCCACCCCCGCCAGTCCTCCGGCCACGGTATATTTCCATTTTGACCGCAAAAAACCGCCCCCTTTGGGCTTAGTGTGCCTTAACCGGGGCGGTTTATGTATCAAAGGACAACTCCAAACCTTCAAAGAATTTTAAGATTTCTCACCCCCCATCTTAAAATTTTTGTAGTATTATGCGGTATAATCTGAAAATTGGGAGGCATTCTCTATGTACTCCGGACAGCGCGTCAGCCGCGATTATCCCCATAGCGAACCTGGCCCCCGCCGAGGGCGGGGGCGAAAAAAACGCCGCGGTCCCCTGTTTTTCCTTTTGGCGGGCCTGCTTCTGGGCAGCGGACTGGGCTGGGGGCTGCGGGGCCTCGCCGCCCCGCCCGGGCCGGGCTTCCCTGCGCAAAAGCACCCTGACAGTGCTGCCGTTCAGAAGTCCTCTGTCGCCGCCCCTCTGAAGACGCCCCCCGACTGTCCCCAGTGGATCGAGGAGGACTTTCTTACGGTCAACGACTACTCCCGCCCCGGAACCAGGCTGGATGCGGTGAACGGCGTTGTGGTCCACTATGTGGGCAATCCTGGCACCACCGCCCGGCAGAACCACAGCTATTTTCAGAATCTGTCCTCCACCGGCGAGACCTATGCCAGCAGCCACTTCCTCATCGGCCTGGAGGGGGAGATCATCCAGAACGTCCCTCTGGACGAGGTGGCCTACTGCTCCAGCCAGCGCAACAGCGACACCATCTCCATCGAGTGCTGCCACCCGGACAGCGGCGGGGCCTTCACCCGGGAGACCTACGACAGCCTGGTCCGGCTGGTGAGGTGGCTGATGGAATACTACGAGCTGGACTCCTCCCAGGTCATCCGCCACTACGACGTCACCGGCAAGGAGTGCCCCCTGTACTACGTCCGCCATCCCGGGGACTGGCAGGCCTTCCTGGACGGCCTGACCTGATCAAAAATCGCTCTCTGTCCGGGCCTGCTCCATATGCAAGGTGTGATATTCCTCTAACAGACGGTCCACCATGGCCCGAAACAAAAACGCGTTGACCGTGCCCTCTTTCGTCTTGGCCGCACCCTGTTTCATCGCCTCAAGCATTTTTTGCCAGTTCCCCGGCCTGCGCTCAACCGACCACACCGCCGCCGCTATCACAGCGTTGACCAGCTCCTCATTGATTTGCCCCCTTGCTTTGGGCGCCACCACCCGCACAACTTGCGGCAGTTTCTTTTTTTCTTCCACTAAACAGAACTCCTTTCGTCATTAACTCAGTTGGGTTATTATAACTCAACTGGGTTAACCTTTTCAATAGCTTTTTGCTAAGCTTTTGTAAAGGGTGGTGGTACCATGACGTTGAAAGAAGCAATTATCCAGCGTATTCTCAATCTCTGCAGCGAACGCGCGCTATCCATTAACAAGCTTTCTACCGTCTGTGGTATGACGCAATCTACCCTAAACAATATCGTCAACGGTCGGAACAAAAGTGTCACGACTTCCACTGTCAAAAAGATTTGCGACGGTTTAGGCATAACGATAATAGATTTCTTCAACGACCCCTTATTTCGAGAACTGGAGCAGGAAATCAAATAAACACCCGCCGATGAGCAAACGCTCTCCGGCGGGTGTTTTCATTATTCTGCCAGCTTATCCAGCAGGGCGGCCAGCTCCTCCAGCTTTGGGCCCGGATCGCCGGAGGCCACCGCCTCCCGAACGCAGCAATCCATGTGGGCCCGGAGGACCATGCGGTTGGCCTTCTTCAAAATGGACTGAGCGGCCATGATCTGGCTGGAGACATCCAGGCAGTACCGGTCCTCCTCCACCATTTTGAGAATACCGTCAATCTGGCCCCGGGCAGTCTTCAGCAGTCGGTTGACCTGGGCGTGGTCGGCCTTCACTGGACGGACACCACCTCGTAGCCCGCCTCGGTGACGGCGTCAGTGAGGACCTGGTTGTCCACGTCCTTGCTGAGCGTGAGCGTGGCCGACTTGCCCTCCAGGCTCATCTCCACGGCGGACACGCCGTCGATGGCGGACAGGGCCTTCTCCACCCGGCCGGTGCAGTGGCCGCACATCATACCCTCGATTTTCATGGTCTTATTCATGGTTTTGTTTCCTCCTTGATTTGGTATATTCTTCAACTCCAGGGGACAGGTCCCGTTGCAGGCGGACTCCGCCGGAGTGTCAGACCGGAATTTGCTCTTGAAAAAGCGCAGGCGCAGGGCGTTGGTCACCACCGTCACCGAGCTGAGGCTCATAGCGGCGGCGGCGAACATGGGGTTGAGCTGCCAGTGGAGGGCGTAATAGAACACGCCCGCGGCCAGGGGGATGCCCAGGGAGTTGTAGAAAAAGGCCCAGAACAGATTTTGTTTAATGTTCCGGATGGTGGCCCGGGACAGCTCCACGGCAGCGGCCACGTCCAGCAGATCGGACTTCATCAGCACGATATCAGCGCTCTCAATGGCCACGTCGGTGCCCGCCCCGATGGCAAGACCTACTTCCGCCCGGGCCAGGGCGGGAGCGTCGTTGATGCCGTCCCCCACCATGGCCACCTTTTTGCCCTCGGCCTGGAGGGCGGAAATTTTCCGCTCCTTGTCCTGGGGCAGGACCTCGGCCATAACCTGGGTGACCCCCAGCTCTCTGCCGATGGCCTCGGCGGTGCGCCGGTTGTCGCCGGTGAGCATGACCACCTCCAGCCCCAGCTCCCGGAAGGCGGCCACCGCGTCCTTGCTGGAGGGCTTGGGCGTGTCGGCCACAGCGATGATGCCTAGTAATTTTTTCTCTGTTTCGTCCCCAAAGTATAGAGGTGTCTTGCCCTGAGCGGCCAGTTCGTCCGCCTTGACCGCCAGAGGCCCGGGGTCAATGCCCGCCTCCTCTACCATAGCTCGGTTGCCGCCGAAGCAGATATCACTTCCAATGGAGGCCCGAACGCCCCGGCCATGGACCGCCGTAAAACCGCCCACCGAGGTGATTGGAATACTGCGCCGCTCGGCCTCCTCCACAATTGCGGTGGCTAAGGGGTGCTCCGAGGGACCCTCCAGACAAAAAGCGGTGCAGAGCAATCCTTCCTCGCTATTTCCCGGAGCGGGAATGATATCGGTGACCACCGGCCTGCCCTGGGTGAGGGTACCCGTCTTGTCCAGCACGACAGTGTCGATGGTATGAAGGGTCTCCAGGGCCTCGGCGGATTTGATCAGAATGCCGTTTTCCGCTCCCTTTCCGGTGCCCACCATAATGGCCACGGGGGTAGCCAGACCAAGGGCGCAGGGACAGGAAATGACCAGCACAGCCACTCCTGCGGTGAGGGCCTGGGTAAAGCCGTGGCCGGTAATCAGCCACGCCAAAGCGGCAATGAGGGCGATGCCCATGACCACCGGCACGAAGACGCCCGACACCTTGTCGGCCAGCTTGGCAATGGGGGCCTTGGAGGCGCTGGCCTCCTCCACCAGGCGGATCATCTGAGCCAGGGTGGTGTCCTCCCCCACCCGGCTGGCCTCAAAGGTGAAGAAGCCCGACTTGTTGATGGAGGCCGCCGCCACCTTGTCCCCCGGCCCCTTGTCCACGGGCAGGGACTCGCCGGTGAGGGCGGACTCGTCCACGGCGGACTGCCCCTCCACGATCACTCCGTCCACCGGGACGGACTGGCCGGGCCGGACCACTACCCGGTCCCCCACCTGGACCTCTTCCACAGGAATTTCAGTCTCCACGCCCTCCCGGATCACGCTGGCCGTCTTGGGGGCCAGGTCCATCAGGCGGCTGATGGCCTCCCCTGTCTTGCCCTTGGACCGGGTCTCCAGAAATTTTCCCATGGTGATAAGGGTGAGAATCATGCCCGCCGACTCAAAGTACAGATCCATGTGGTACTTTGCCACCAGGTCCATATCCCCCCGGCCCAGGCCCCAGCCCATCTGGTAGATGGCGAAGACGCCGTAGACCACAGCGGCGGCGGAGCCCACTGCTATAAGGCTGTCCATGTTGGGCGCTCGATTCCAAAGGGTTTTAAAACCCACCTTGTAATACTTATCGTTGAGGTACATAATGGGCAGCGAGAGGAGCAGCTGGGTCAGACCGAAGGCCACGGCGTTCTCGTGGCCCACCAGGAAGGCGGGCAGGGGCGCGCCCATCATGTGCCCCATGGAGATATAGAACAGCGGAATCAGGAACACAAAGGACCAGACCATCCGGCGCTTCATCCCGGCCAGTTCCTGAGCCATAGTGTCCTCCTTCGGGGCGGGGCCGGCCTTCCCCCCCGCCTCCTGAGGTAGGGAGGCCCCATATCCGGACTGTATTACTGCATTGATAATATCCTCTGGGGACAGGATACTCTCGTCATATTCCGCCGACATGGAGTTTGCCAGCAGGTTGACCGAGGCGGTCTTGACCCCCTCCAGTTTGTTGACTGCCTTCTCCACGTGGGCGGAGCAGGCGGAACAGGTCATCCCTGTGATACTGAACTTTTGTTTTTCCATTCGTTTCACCTGACTTTCTCAGTCCATTAATACCCCACCCCAGGGGGGTATCTATATTGTAGCCCATCGCCCCCGTCTTGTCAAGCGCCTGTTTTCGTTTTCTAAAGCAATATGAGGACAGCAAAGCGGAGCGAGTCCCTCTGGTCTCGCTCCGCTCCGGTTCTGGAACGTGTCCGCTCAGGCCCAGGTATCAAAGCCGTACTGGGCAGGTGCGGGTACGTCGGATATCATTTCGATCATGGCCGCGGCCTGGCTCTCCGCGTCGTTCATGGCCATCTTCATCAGGCCAAAGGTATAATTGGTCTGGAACTGAGCCATGCTCATATTCATGCTTGCCATTGCGACATCCATGCACGTCCCCTCCCTTCCATTTTAAATTGGGCGTCGCTCCACTGGAAATATCGGCAGAGGCGCGGGCTTTCTTAAGAAGGGGGCGGCAATTTGTCCCATCTCATTTCAGCTCAGTGATGATGGGGTTCCCGTCTTTATCCGTTATGGTATCACCATTTTCATCTATCTCCTGATAGAAAATATGCTTCTGGTCCCCGCTAAAGTAAACAATTGCCTCCAGTTTTCCCGCTCCGAACTTTTCATAGATATGAATTGGGCGGCACAGCATATCGTTGATTGTGACAAATCCCTGCAACGCATAGATATCATACTCACCCATCGTCTCTCCGGACAGGCCCAGCTGAGAGGGGAGCATGTCTCTCAAGGTGTTTAAATGCTCGCTCCGGCTGGCCGGCTGCTGCTCCTTCTCCGGCTCAGGGCGGCGCAGCGTCCCCTCCGGGGCGGAGACCCGGACCGCCAGATTGTTGTTGGCCTGGGACCAACCGATGACCAGCTGGAAGAGGTGTCCCTCCTGTGTGGAGGCACGAGCCAGAATCATCGCCCCCTCCTCGTCCGCCAGCTCAGGGCGCTCCTCCAAAATTAGATAGCTCTCGTCCGCCAGGACAAACCCCTGCTCCTCGCCCATCATCAGGTCCAAATAGCGGTTCACTACGGCGGCGTAGCCCTCCAGCTCGTAGATGTAGGTGTACAGTTCAGTCTCCACCTCCTCGCCGGTTTCCTCGTCCTTTTGAATGACCTTTCCGGGGCCCCGGTTGGCAATCAGCTTGCCGTCCGCCTCCTCCAGAATGGTGTCCAGCGAGGGGACGCTCTCCTCTCCGATGGTGTAGGCAGTGATTCCCTTCTTGGGGGGAGCGCCCATCTCCTCCTCTTCTCCACCGCCCCCGCTCAGCTTGGGGAGCACAACACGAACCACAACAAATGCGGCGGCGGCAATCAGCAACAGGCCCAGCAACAGAATCACTAGCTTTTTCTTGCCCTTTTTCTTCTTTTTTCCGCCCTGGATCTCTTCCTCTTCTACTTCTGCGTTCTTTTTTTTCTTCCTGGCCATAATTCATTCACTCCATTACTTTTCCAGATATCGGATGACTATGTCATCCCAGGCGCGCAGTTCCTGACTGAAGGCGCACTCCATTCCGTTGACCTGGAGCTCCACGCCCCGGTCCAAATGCTCAAAATCAATCCCGGAGAACTCCAGCAAGTCCATTACATAGTATGGCGTTCCGTCCTCCTTGCCCGGCAGCTTCAGCGGCTTGCCGTTCAGCGTCACCTGGATAGGCCGGCCTGACGGACCGGTCCCCTTGGGGGCAACGGAAACGGGGGGCGGGGCTGGGATGGCCTCGGGGAAAACCGGGGCGGCATCAGGGGGAACCGGCCGCTTCTCCCAGGGCGTTGGTCTGGGCTCCGGCGGCGGAGCGGGAGGACTGTACGCCGGACGAGGCAAAATTTCCACCGGGCGGGGCTCCGGTCTAACCGGGGCGGGGCGGGCGGAGGTGACCACCTGATCTCCCGTGTTCAACTGGGTGTCCAGGTCCGCCAGCCGGCCGTTCACGGTGACGCCGCCGGTGAAATCCACACCCAGCAGATCTTTCAGTGTCTTCCGGGCGGGAGCTCCGGGCACGGCTGGAGTAAACTCCAGGCTGTCCCCGGCATAGACCAGCGCAGAGGGTGCGGTCTCCGTCCCATTCAGGGTCAGCACACAGGGAACCGCAGGCTGGCCCCGGAACAGCATCCTCTGCCCATCCACCATGACGCTCAGATTCTTGCCCGTCCGGCCCAGCAGGTCAGCGGAGCCGTAGCCGTTCATCATCAGCAGCTCCAGCACCGTCAGGCTTCCGCTCCGGAAGAGCTTGGCGGGCTTGCCGTTCAGCATGATCCGGTAGCTGTCGCTGATCAGGCCCAGCCCGGCGGACACCGCAATGCCCAGGGGCGTGGCCAGCTCGGGATCATTGAGATTGTAATCCTCAGAAAACGCGGTAATTTCATAGTTGTTGCCCGCCAGCGCCACCCGGTTTTCGTCCATATCCAGCGCCTCAGCCACCAGCTCGCGCAGGCCCTCCAGCTTGCTACCACCTCCTGCCAGAAAGAGAGCAGAGGGAGCGGCGCCGTTCAAGGCGGTCACTCGCTGGGCGATCTCTTCCGCCAGAGTCCGGGCCGGCTGCTGGATGGTCTCCCGTATCTGCGCTGAGGAGACACTCTGCTCCAACCCCAGCACATCCCGATAGACGACCGTCTCCTCGTTCAGCTGAGTCTTCATCCGCTCCGCTGTGGCGAAGGGAATCAAGTAGCGGCGCATCAGCTCTTCTGTGATCTCGTCTCCGGCGATGGTCGCCATGGTGTAGCCCACCACGGCCCCGTCCCGGCATACGGCTATGTCAGAGGTGCCCGCTCCAATGTCGGCCAGCACCAGGTTCAGCAGGCGGAGGTCGGCGGGGATGGCCGCATTCAGGGCGGCGATAGGCTCCAGCGTCAGGCTGGCCACCTCCAGCCCGGACCCTTCCATCACGGCGTAAAGACTCTCCACTACTTCCCGGGGCAGGAAGGTGGCCACCACCGTGGCCTCCAAAAGCTGGCCGTTGTGGCCCTTCAGGGTCGTCATGGGGTACCGGTCCAGGTGATAGCCGGAGACTGTGTAGCCCACCAGGTAAAAGCGCCGCTGGCCCTCCTCTGGGCCCTGGCCCAAGGCGGCCTCCGCGTTGGACACCGCCCCGCTCTCCAGCCGGCTGATCATGTCGTCGCTGATTCGGGTGATCTCGGGAAACTCCATGGCGCAGCTGCCCTGCTCCGTGCGCAGGGCCCGCCCGGCCGCGGCCACGCATACCCGCTCCAGTGAACAGTCAAGCCGGGCCTCCAGCCGGTCAGTCACCCGCCGGGCCACCTTGGCCACCTGGGCGATATCCTCGATCTGTCCGTCCAGCATGGCCCGCTTTCCATGCTCCTCCTTCTCAATTGCAAGGACCTGAAAGCGCTCCTCCACCACCCGGCCTACAATGCCGATAATGCTGCGGGTGCCAATGTCCAGAGCAAAAATCATGTTGCTGTCCTGGGGCTTCCGCTTCGCCATTCAAATCCACCTCCTATGGTCGATTTCATGGAATCGAGAATATGGCGCCCCGTTAACGGGGCGCCATATTCCCTGCAGGACACGGACGCCGCGCCTGACTTTAGTACTTAATACCAGAGAAGGGACTGGAATCGGCTCCGCCTGCGTATCCCGCGCCGTCATCATCGTCCCAGCTGGAGCTGCTCTGGTAGCTGGGCGCGGAGGGGGTGAAGCTGGTGGACGCCCCGAAGCCGCCGCTCACACGGGAGCTCACCTTGAACTCGGCCATCATCTGGTGCATAATATTCGCCTGGGAGGACAGCTCCTCGCTGGCCGCGGCGCACTCCTCGCTGGTGGCGGAGTTGGTCTGAACCACAGCGGAGATCTGGTCGATGCCCTCGGTGACCTGCATGATCGCTTGGGTCTGGCTCTCCACGGCCTCCACCACGGTCTCCATCATGGTGGTCACGCCGCTGGCCAGCTCGCTGGTCCGCTCCAGGGAGCCGGTGACCTTGCTCACGGCCTCGGCGCCCTCACGAACGGCGTTCATGGAGCCGTCAATCAAATCCTTGGTGGCCTTGGCAGCCTCGTCGGACTTGGTGGCCAGGTTGCGCACCTCGTCGGCCACCACGGCAAAGCCCTTGCCGGCGGAACCCGCCCGGGCGGCCTCAACGGCGGCGTTCAGCGCCAGGATATTGGTCTGGAAGGCGATATTCTCAATAGTCGCGATGATCTTGCCAATCTCCTGAGAGGAGCTGGAGATGTTCTCCATGGCCACATTCAGCTGCTTGACATACTCCACGCTGGTGACGATCTGGTTGCCCGCCTCGTGGACAGACTGTCCGGCCTGCTCGGCGGAGGAGGCGGTGCGCTTGGCGTTCTCAGAAATGTCGGCAATGGTGGCGGACAGCTCCTCCACGGCGCTGGCCTGCTCGGTAGCTCCCTGAGCCAGGGCCTGGGCGCTGTTGGACACCTGGTCGGAGCCGGCGGACACCTGGTCGGCGGAGGAGGAGATATTGGAAATTGTCTCGCTCATGCGCAGGACAAACTGGTTGATACTGTCCTGGATGGGCTTCAGGTCGCCGGGGAAGACAGCAGTCAACTCCACGTCGAAGTTGCCCTTGGCCATCTGCTCGGTGGTGCTGGAAATATCGCGAATCACGCTGTTAAGTACCTTCTGGCTGGTGCGTAGGGCATCGCACATCTCACCCAGCTCATTTTTACCGGTGAAGTCCACAGGCACGGCCAGATTGCCCTGGCTGAAGCCCACCAGCGCACCGCGGACCTGGGTGCTGGGCTCCACGATGCTTCTGATAATCTTGAAGGCCATCGCCAGTACAATCAGGGTGGCCAGAACCATAATCACCACGATCACGACCAGGGCGACGTTGGAGGTGAAATTCTGCTGGTCAATAATATCCTTCTGCTTCGCCTGCAGATCGTCCGCAAGAGCGGTGCCGGCGTCAGCGGCGGCGTTCAGCGCGGGCGTACAGTTGCTGACGATCATCTCCGCCGCCCGGCTCCGGTCAGTACGCACTACGCTGGCAATCTCCTTGGCCTCCTCAGACCAGGTGTTCAGCGTGTTCACAAAGGCATCCAGCTTGCTGCGGTCCTTTTGCTCCTTCGGATAGGCGTTCTGCATATCCTTTATCTCTGTGTTGAGCTCCTCCAGCTTGGAGGTAACGGTGGTGAGGCTGTCCATGTTGCCGGAGAGCGCCACGTCGCGCAGGCTGCGTGCGGCGACATTATAGCTGATCCGGCAGTCGGAAACCAGCTGATTGGTCTCCACATAGTGCTCAATGATATCCTGGTAGGCGTTCTTCTGCATGTTCATCATAATCAGCGAGGCAATGATAATGATAGCAGAGATCAGAATGGCTGTGCCGAAGCCGACGATCAGGCTTTTCTTGATAGACATGTTCTTGAAGTTCATGCTGTATTCCTCCCATTTTCTCCCCGCCGCCGCGGGCGGCGCGAAAGCATTGCGCGCTTCTTTTTTTATTATACACCAATTTTCCGCCGGAAGCAAGAAGAAGTCAAGAAATTTGTTTGTTTTCCACGATCTTCCTGTGAAGTAAAAAATCCGGTCAAATCCTTCTGCTTTTTCTTACTTTTGCAGGATATCCCCATACTTTCCATTCTTCACGTCGCCCACGATCTTCCCGTCCACCAGCGTGACCACCCGGCGGCGCATGATATTCACAAACTGGCTGGCGTGGGTGGCCATCACAATGGTGGTTCCCTTGCTGTTCAGCTCGTTGAGCAGATGCAGGATATCCCAGATGGTATCGTCGTCCAGATTGGCAGTCAGCTCATCCAGCAGCAGGGCAGGCGGACTGCTGATCAGCGCCCGGGCCAGCTCAACCCGGCGCACCTCGCCGATGGACAGCTGTGCGGGAAAGCAGTCCCCCACATCGGGCAGCCCTACCAGGCCCAGGGCCTTCTCCGCCGCCGCCCGGCTTTTGCGCTGCATTCCACTGGCCCGGGCGGCCACCATCAGGTTTTCCATGATGGTCCGTTTGCGGATCAGCAGGGACTCCTGGCTGACCACACCGAAGGTGCGGGCCAGGCGGACCTTCCATGGGCCGAAAAAGCGACCGATGTTGACGTCATCCAGCAGGATCATCCCCTCATCCGGGGAAATCTCGCCCCCCATCAGCTTCAGCATGGTGCTCTTCCCTGCGCCGCTGCTGCCGATCAGAAAGACAAATTCGCCCTGCTCAATGGTAATGCTCAGCTCTCTTACCGCGTATTGCTTGATTTTCTTCTCCGTTTTATAGAGCTTAGAGGTATTTTCCATGCGTATTACCGGCATCTTGACAAAGCTCCCTTGCCGTTATGGCGCGTTGTCCGCAGCATCGGGCCCGCCGCCATAAATTTATAGTTTCATTCTCGCGCTTCTTGTAGTATAATCTTTTTTGAAGTACTTGAAAAGAGCTGTTTTCATTTTTTCGGGGGTAGCCGTGAAAGTTTTTATGAGGCCGCGGACATGAAAAGATACATCCTGCTTACAGCCCTGCTGGCCGTGATCTGCATTGGAGGCGTGGAGCTCTGGGTGTGCTCCTATCAGGCCCCTGAGCTTTACAACGCCATAACCGCCCCCGTCCGCGCCGCCGCCCGGAGACTGGGGGAGCTGGGGGAGCTGGCCTGGGACAATCTGTCTCAAGCGGTTAGTGCCGCCGTTTCCGACGCTTCCTCCCGGGCCCGGGAGGGGCTTCGGCGGCTGGCGGAGGCTCTGAAGCCGGAGCCCGAGCTTCCCGACCAGGAGATTCAGCTGGTGGACGACGGGACAGTGGCACCGCCTCCCAGAGCGCCCGCCCCCTATACCGTCACCGCCCTCAACAACCAGGACGGGCAGAAGTATCTCACCGGGGGGGCACAGGAGTTTTTCTATTTTAATCAGACCGATGAGGCCTGGGCACAAGAGGCATACGGCTCCGACCACATTGGCGGCTACGGCTGCGGCCCCACCGCCATGGCTATGGTGGTGTCCAGTCTCACCGGCAGCCCGGTGGACCCCGTCCAGATGGCTCAGCACTGCGTCGACCACGGCTACTGGGCCAAAAAGCACGGCTCCTACTGGTCCATCGTCCCCGGGACGGCCAAGGACTTCGGCCTGACCTGCATCTCCCTTCCACCGGAGGAGACGACTACAGATTCCGTCTCCCAGCACCTGTCCAGCGGCGCCCTGATTGTGGCCCTCATTGGGCCGGGTCACTTTACCAACGGCGGCCACTTTATCGTTCTGCGGGGGATTACCCTGGACGGCAGCATTCTGGTGGCCGACTCCGCCAGCGAGGAGCGCAGTCTCACCACTTGGGACCTGGACCTGATTCTGGAGGAGCTGCCCGCCGGCCGAAGCAGCGGCGGCCCCCTCTGGGTCATCTATCCCGATCCCTATCAATGAAGAATTCCCCCTGTGCGGCAGGGGGAATTCTTTTTACTTATCCTGCGCGTAGAAGGAGTCCCCGCCGGCCAGCCGGCGGTTCAGCCGCTGGTCCAGCTCCAGCACCCGCTCCAGAAGGCGGCGGGCGCTGCCGGCCTGGCTGCTGAAGCTGGCTTCCTCCGCCCCCTGCGGATCGCCTCCCGCCGCCAGAGCGGCCAGCCTCTCCCGGTCCTCCGGGGACAGGGTCTCCCGCTTGAGTGCTCCGGCCTGCTGGAGCTCCTCCAGCTTGAGGATGGGCTCCTGCCGCATGGACACCAGCAGTCGGAGGGACACATCGTCGTTGCGGCCCATGGCCTCTCCCATCTGCTGGCTCAGGTCCATCACCTCAGACAGGAGGTTGTACTTCTTCCGTTCCAGAACGGTCAGGTCCAGCCAATCACTCTTCGTCATGTCCGGTTCTCCCGGACGCCGCTGCTCTTCTCCGCCGCACGGAAGGCGTCGCGCATATCGGCCAGCATGGGACGCAGGCGCTCCAGCTCCTTCCTGTTCCGGCCGGTCTTGATCCGTCCCATTTCGTAGGTGAAATAGTCATACATCCGGCTCAGATCCTGACTAATGGGGTACTTCCGGTCCAGTGTCTCGTCCAGATAGTTGACGATGTCAATACAGCGGTCCATCGCGGCCTCAAAGGTAGGCCAGTCCTGCCGGTCCAGAGCAATCTCCGCCAAGGTGCCGCGCTTGACCAGCTCGTCGTAGAGCAGCATCAGCAGCTCACCGGGCGTCATAGAGCTGATAGACTGCTGTTTATACTGCTGGTACCCTCTTGCGTCCATGTGCCATATCCTTTCTCACGGTATTAGCCGCCGCCCATCAGTCCGGCCAGAGTGGAACTTTGGGAATTCATCTGGTTGATCAGCACCTCCAGACGGCTGAACTGCTGGGTATAGCGGTCCACCTGACTCTCCAGCTTATCCTGCCACTTCTCGATCTGGCTGCTGTAGCGGTCGATCTCCTGCTGCCACTGGTTGTTCATCAGGGACAGGGAACTCAGCGGGCTGCCGGCCTGCTGAATCAGAACGCCCTTGGGCTCGCCAGTGGTCTTGGAGTAGTAGTCCAGCTGGGTCTTCATCCGGTCCATAATGCCGTCACTCTTGGTGAAGAGCTCGGACACCCGGTCAGGGTCGCTGTCCAGCATGGCCCGCAGCTTGCTCTCGTCAATCTGGACAGACTGGCCGCCAGTGCCGATGTCGAAGCCGATGGAGATACCCATGTCCTTCAGGGTGTCCACGTCCGCCTTGTTAGAGAAAGAGAAGGCTTGGTTCATCTTGGTGTACAGGTTGTTCAGATTCCGGTCGCCGAAGAGGATGCCCTGCTTGGCCTTCTCCTCGTAGCGCTCAATGGCGCTCTCAGACATCCCCTGCCGCTCCTCGTCGGTGAGGGGCTCATAGTTGGCGAAGGAGCCGCCCGACTTCCGATAGGGCATGGTGCTGTAGGCGGACTTGATTTCACTCATCATGGTGTTGTAGTCCTCCACCATGCTCTTGATCGCGTCCACGATCTTGTCCGAGTCGGTCTGGCTCTCGAAGGTGACGCTGTTCTTGTACACCGGATTGCCGCCGCCGTCCACATTCTGCGTCCCGTCCGCGTTGTAAGAGCCGTCGAATTCCTCTTTCATGCTGATGGTCAGTCCGTCGATGTTCACATTGTTGGAGCTGCGGGTCATGTTTATGGTCTCGCCGTTGACGGTAACGGTAAACTTGGCGTCCTGGCCGGGGGTGTAGGAGATGGCGGGGGCCTTGCTCTGGTCAAACTCCACATCGTCGCCGTCCCGGTCGGTGATCTTCAGGTCCAGCGCCGCGCCGCTGCTCTTGTCCTTCGCCTCGATCTGTCCCGAATACTTGTTGTAGGCGAAGGAGTGGTTCATCCCCATGGGGGACTTGTTCAGCTTATCCACGACCTCCTGGATCGTCGTATCCTTCGTGATATTGAACTTGAGCTCACGTCCGGGGACCGAGAAGGAAAACTCGGCGCTCTCGCCCTCCCGCAGCCAGTTAATGCCATAGCTCTCGGCGAAGCTGCTGCCGCTCTGGTCAGGGATATCGGTGGAGCCAAAGATAGCCTGGGCCAGTCCCTCGCCCATCTCGACCTTGCTGTCCGCCCCCGTCTCCTTGGAGGTGAAGGTGAAGTTCTGGGTGGTCTGGGAATAACCCACCTGCACACCGGCGGCCTTGTTAGAGTTGATGTCCGACATGATCTTAGACAGCTTGGTGTCCTCGGTGTAGGTGCCGATTTTCACGCCGTTGAGGACGAAGTCGTACTGCTGCTTGCCCTTGTCGTCCAGCTTGGGGATGGGGTTGCCGTCGTCGTCTTTCTTGACATTGCCCTTCTCGTCCGTCTCATACACCGGGGGCAGGTCGTTCAGCTTGTCGCCCATCAGGTCCTTCAGGGTCTTGCTGGTGTTCAGATAGGAGGTGGCGGTATTGCCGATGCCCAGAGCGTCGCCCACATCGGTGTTGATCACCAGGTCGGAGCCCTCATTCTTTACCTTGAACTCCAGCTGGAGGCTGCCGTCGCTGGCCTTGTTCTCCACAGTGACCTTGTCCCCGAAGGCCTGCCTGACCCCCTCCTGGAGGGCCTCGGTATATTTGGCGGCCAGCTCGTCCTTGGCGACCTCCTTGCCGTTGATATAATAAATCTCCTTGGTCTCCTTGGTGCCGTCTTCCTTCTCGACCTCTTTCTTCTCGTATCCGACCCTGGGCATGGCAACCTGCTTGGTGGAACCATCCAGGCTCATGTTCATCACCGCGCCGCCCTTTTCCGCCAGATACTCAAAGGAGTTAAGCTTGCGGGTCAGGCCCTTTTCACCGCTTGCACTCTTGATATTGTTGGTGTCGATGATCGTGATCTTCTTCTCAGCCGCATCCTCCAGGTCGTCTTCACTCAGGCCCAGCTGCTGGGCAACGTTGCCGCTGGCCCCGGAGATATACAGACCGTTTTTGCCCTTCAGCTCGCTGAAGCCAATCATGCCGTTGGGATTGGCGGTGGCCTTGATGCGCTCGCTGGCGGCCTCAGAGTTGCCGTTGTTGAATACGATCTTTTCATCGGCCAGCTTCTGGTTGATCAGCTCGGCCATTACGTCGACGTCCTGCACGTCCTTCTGGTCAATTCCCTGTTCGTCGGCCAGCTTCTTCCGGATGTCGTTCATAGCGTCCACGTCGGTGGTTTCGTTGAAGCTGATGCTCACCGTTTTGGAGCCGTAGGTCAGGGTCAGGCTGCCCTTCAGGTTGGACAGCTCCTTGTTTTTCTCCGCGTCAATAGACAGGTCGACCCCCTCGCCGGCCTGGATAACGCCCGACTCGCCGGCAGCCAGATTGCTCTTGGTGCGGTACTGGGCGGCCTTGGCCAGCTGCTGGACCGCGTTCAGGGAGATGTCGCTGGAGGTCTTGCCGCTGGCGGACACTCTGTCGGCAAACTGCCCCTTGGTGAGCACCTTGACGGCGCTGCTGAAAAAGCTGGGGGACATCAGGTTGGTGTTGGAGGTGTAGGAGGTGTACTTGCTGGAAAAACCCACCATTTTCTGGATAATGCTGCGGTAAGCATCCTGCTTCCACTCGGTTTTGGTAATCTTCTGATTCAGCTGGTTGATCTTGGTCTGATAGCTCTTGACCAGATTTTCGATCATGCCCTCTGTGTCCAGACCACTGGCCAGACCGCTGATCATATTGGCGCTGTTCATAAGGCTGCTTACTGTGTTGCTGCCGCTGACTCCGCTGAGAGATGCCATAGAAATCGCTCCTTCCATCTTGTATCTATAATTCCAGCAGATTTATGCTTTGGAACGCAAAAATACTCTGTACTTTTTTATCGGCATGTAGTATGATTAAGTTAATAGCCCGCAGAGAAAGATTTTACGGGAGGAGATCACTTGTCCGCTATCATTACGATTACCAACCAGAAGGGCGGCGTGGGCAAGACCACCACCGCCTGCGCCCTGATGGACGGCCTGCACCAGCGGGGCGCGCGGGTGCTGGGGGTCGATCTGGACCCCCAGGGCAGCCTGGGCTTCTGTCTGGGTCTGGACATTGAAAACTGCGCTACCATATACGACGTGCTGAAGGGCACAAAAAACATCCGTGAGGTTATCACTCCCTCGGAGTGCGGCGACATTCTGCCCTCCAACATCCTGCTGTCCGGCGCCGAGCTGGAGTTCAACCGCCCCGGCCGGGAGTTCCTGCTGAAAAACTGCCTGTCTGAGCTGGAGGACGACTATGACTATATCGTTATCGACACGCCGCCCGCCCTCAACGTGCTCACGGTAAACGCCTATGTGGCCTGCGACGGACTGATCGTCCCCATGGCTCCAGAAATTCTCAGCCTGCTGGGCGTGTCCCAGATCCGGGAGACCATCGACACCGTCCGCCGGTGCTATAACAGCCGCCTGCGGGTGCTGGGCATTGTCCTCAACAAGTACAACCAGCGTCTCACCCTCAACCGGGACGTGCTAGACATGGCCGAGCAGATCGCCCGGCAGCTGGACACCAGGGTGTTTCAGTCCCGCATCCGCTCCGGCGTGGCCGTGGCGGAGGCTCCCGCTTACGGTGAGAGCGTCCTCAGCTACGCTCCGGACTCCAAGGTGGCCCGGGATTTCCGCCTGCTCCTCAACGAGATCACCAGGGAATACGGCGTTTTTACAGCTCCGCCCATCCGCTGAGAAGCCCCCATCACTAAGTTTCAGAAAGGAGAGTGGCAGTCATGGCTTCCGGCAAAAAAGGCGCCAAAGGCAACAAGACCGCCCACGTTTTGAATTTACTCACCGCCCCTGGAGACGCTCCCCCCCCGGGGGAGGCCGCCGAGGATGCTTCCACCCCGGAGTCGGCTCAGTCCGCCGACCGCCGGCCTCTCCTCCCCCCGATTCTGGAGGTGGCCCAGGCCAACGACGATAATCTGGCCCAGCAGATTCAGCAGGCCCTGGAAGATGAGTTCTCCCTCCCCGCTGAGGAAGCCGCGCCCGCAAAGGAGGAAACATCCGTGGTAGAGGATAAACCAGCCAGCAAAATGAGCCAGGACGACATTGAAGCTATGCTCGCCTCCATGAGCGCGCCCGCGCAGCCGGAACCGGAGCCTGCGCCTGTACAGGAGCCCCCC
>JBCLQX010000008.1:17740-106392 GCA_041223805.1 Oscillospiraceae bacterium 44-34
GCGCCCCAGTCCCCCTCCGGCGGCAAGATGAGTCAGGATGACATTGAGGCCATGCTCGCCTCCATGAGCGCGCCCGCGCAGCCGGAACCGGAGCCTGCGCCTGTACAGGAGCCCCCCGCGCCCCAGTCCCCCTCCGGCGGCAAGATGAGTCAGGATGACATTGAGGCCATGCTCGCCTCCATGAGCGCGCCCGCACAGCCGGAACCGGAGCCTGCACCTGTACAGGAGCCCCCCGCAGCCCAATCCCCCTCCGGCGGCAAGATGAGTCAGGATGACATTGAGGCTATGCTCGCCTCCATGAGCGCGCCCGCACAGCCGGAACCGGAGCCCGCGCCTGTACAGGAGCCTCCCGCAGCTCAGCCCAAGCCCCCCGCGCCGCCGGT
Organism: Oscillospiraceae bacterium 44-34; assembly: GCA_041223805.1. Taxonomy (GTDB): domain Bacteria; phylum Bacillota; class Clostridia; order Oscillospirales; family Oscillospiraceae; genus Lawsonibacter. The sequence goes on from JBCLQX010000008.1 coordinate 18,124, forward strand.
GGAGGATATCTCCTATACCAACATTATGCAGACCCTGGTGGAGGAGAAGGCTCCCCGATATATTAAAATGTTTGGGCTGTGCACCTGCAAACACTGTGAAGCGGACGTCAAGGCCCTTACGCTCAGCAATCTGGTGCCCAAGTATGTGGTGCTGTCCAAGCAGGACATGATCCCCATGCTCACTGTCTACGAGGGCCGCTACAACTCCACCATTATCGCTCAGCTCACCCGGTCCTGCAAGACGGTTATGGACCACCCCCACCACGGAAGATAAACGGGCCGGTCCCGGGCATATGCCCGGGACCGGCAAAAAACCGGCCTTACGGCCGGCTTTTTTATTTTTCAGCGTTTTCTTCCAGCAGGTGGTCCATCACATCCACCAGATGGCCGATCTCCGGCTTGCTCATCTGCTCGTCAGCCCCCAGCTGACGGCCCTTAATCCGCATCTCCTCACTGATGAGAGAGGAGAATATAATCAGCGGAACCGGCTGGAAACGGGGGTCGCTCTTAATCAGCTTGGTCAGCCGGTGGCCATCCATTTGCGGCATCTCGATATCAGTGATGACCAAGGCCACATGGTCGAACAGTCTGCCATTCTTGGGCAGGGCGTTCAGCGCTTCCCACAGCTCCCGCCCGTTGGAGAACATTCGCAGATTGACATACCCGGCTTTGCGCAGGCACTCCTCAATCATTTTGGACAGGAGAATGGAGTCTTCCGCAATCCAGATGGGCTCGGTGCTCCGACTCCGGGGCCCCATCTGGTCAATCTCTTCCATCTGGATGGTAGTCTCAGGGGCAATCTCGGCCACAATGCGCTCGAAATCCAGAATAGTGACCAGGTCCTTGCCGCACTGAGCAATTCCGGTGGCCACACCCTCAGAACCGCCGGACACCGTCTTGTCCGGCTTGTGAATGTCAGTCCAGGAGATACGGCTGATGCCCACCACAGTATGAACCCGGAATGCGATGAACATCTTGTTGAAATTGGTGACGATGAACAGGTCCTTCAGGCTCTTCTCCTTGTCCACGCTCAGATACCTGGGCAGGTCCACCACAGTGATCACGATGTCTCTGGGCTTGAAGATGCCCTCCACTGCGGGGTGGGCATGGGGCATGACCTTCACCGGCGCAGACAGGATGATCTCCCGCACCTTGGCCACATTAATGCCATACAGATTATCGTCGATGGTAAATTCCATGATCTCAATCTCGTTGGTGCCGGACTCCAAAAGAATACCGCTGTTATGTACCTCCGCCATTGCTGACACTCCTCACTCTATTTAGGATACGCCGTCCGGCGCTCGGGGTTCAGGTTTAGAAAATAATATCCTTCTGGCCATAGGACCGAATACAGCCCTGCCCGCTGGCCACATCAAAAAGCAGGGTCCGGGCCACCTTTCCCCCCACGTCCTCCGCCAGGAGGCGGATATTTTCCCGCTTTAAAATCGTATGGACGCTCTCAATATTCCGCTGACCGATGTTGCCCAGACCAGCTCCGCCGCTGACCTCGAACATCTTTGCGCCGCCGGCGATCTTTACCGTCATCCGGCTGCGGGAGGCACCCTTGGCCTCCATCTGCCGCAGCGTCTCCTTGATGCCGGTGTCCGCATATTTCATCGGGTGAGTCCGTCCGGTCTCCATGTTCAGCGGCAGCATGATGTGCAGCAGCGCGCCCAGCCGCAGCCTCGGATCATGGAAACACAGGCCGATACAGGAACCTAACGCGTAAGTCACCAGAATGCCTTCCCCCTGGAGCAGCTTCATATCGGCGATTCCTACTGTCAGTTTACTCTCACGCATCGCTAACGCCCAGCTTCCTTAATAAGAAATCCAAAGAGCGCAGATCCGGCGAGAGAAGCAGGTGGCAGGGGACTTCCTTCCCATCGCACACGAAATTTCCGCCAATGGCCATCAGATAGTCGGACATTCCGCCATACTCAGCCATCGGCACAGTCAGAATCGCGCCCTGCATGTCCACCGCGAAGGCGGGCACAGTGACCTTGATATGTACGTCGGCCAGACCGGACAGGGCGTTGATAAAGGTGGAAATCATGATGTTTCCGATCTCTACCAGCGCGGACTGCTCCAGCTCAGTCAGGTGCTCATAGCTCTTGATGCTCTCGCCCAGCATGGCCCGCAGCACCAGATTGACCAGCTCCAGCTTCTGCACCGAAAGCATGATGCCGCCCACGTCGCCGCTCATCTTCACCAGCACGCCGGCGGTGACCTCCTCCGGGCCGCCGATCCACTCGATGGCCTCATTATACCCCATGATGCGCACCTCTGGCAAGGTAATTCTTACCTCCTGGTTCATCATTTGAGACAGAGCGGTCGCGGCGTTCCCTGTGCCGATACTGCCAATCTCCCGCAGGGTATCAATCTCCAGCGAGGACAGCTGATCATAATTTTTCATACCCTAGCTCCCCCTTATGCTCAGTTGGGCAGGCCGTTAATGGTCTGCTCGATCTCATCCGAGGTCTGTACCATCCGCAGCGCGTAGCTGTAAGCCCGCTGGGATTCGATCACCTTGACCAGCTCCTGAGCCAGGTCCACGTTGGAGGTCTCCAGGACGCCCCGCTCCACCGTGCCGGTGCCCAGGTACAAATCTCCATTCTTGTCGACCGGCAGGAAACGGCCGCTGTCCGCATGGCTCATCCCGTCATAGATCCGGTAATCAAACACGCCCACATCCAGCTCTGCGTTCCGGTCCAGCGGGTCAATGACAATAAAGTTGCCCATGCGGTCCAGGACGCAGCGCCCCTCGTTGTCAGACAGCCGCCACTCTTCCCGGGGCTGGGGCGGAATCTCCTCACCGGTGATCGGGTCAATCTCGGGCTCGGCGTCCTCGGCGGGCGGAACCTCGAACCGGGCCATCGTAAACGCGCCGTCCCGGGTAAAGGATATCTCCCCGTCCGACAGATTATACAGGGCGAAGAACCCGTCGCCCATAATGGCGAAATCAAACAGGCGTCCGGTGTCAGCATAGCCTCCGGGCTCGAAGTCCACGCTGGCCTTCGCCAGCTTGGTGCCGCTGCCCTTGGGGAGGCGCTCCTGGTCGATTCCCGTCACATTGCCGTACATCAGATGATGGAAGGTCGCCCGTTCCGCCTTATAGCCGTAGTTGTTTACGTTCGCGATGTTGTTGGCCTGGACGTTCATCCGCTGCTGCTGCTGATACGCGCCCACAGCGCCGGTGAAAAAGGACATATTCATAGCTGTCTTCACGCCTTTCTTTTACGGGGGAGGGGGACAGTGCCGCGTCCCGCGATATATCATATTACAGCCGGCCGATATCGTTTACGCCCCGCTTGATTACCTCATCATAAATCTTGCTCATCTGGGCGGCGCTCTGGAGAGCCCGCTGGGTGGACATCATGCTGACCATCTCCTTCACCAGATTCACGTTGGAGCGCTCCACCCACTTGTGGTGAATCACGGCGTTCTCATTGATCTGAGCCCCCTCGCCGGTAAACAGGCCGTAGGGGGTGCGCTCCAAGGCGTTGTTGTCCTCAAACATGAAGACGCCCAGACTGCCCAGATATTCTCCGCCCTTGGTAAACAGGTTCCCCTGCTGATCCGCCTCCAGCTTGTCGGTGGGCAGCTGGATGGGGTTTCCCTCCCGGTCCAGCACCCGGCCCAGCTCTGACAGGCACAGATAGCCCTCATTGTCCAGGGTGAAGCTGCCCGCCCGGGTGTAGGCCACGCCGTTGCCCGTTTCGATGGCGAAGAAGCCTTCTCCCTGAATCGCGAAATCCAGGGGCAGGTTGGTCTGCTCGAAAGAGCTCTGCCCAAAATCGGTATACAGCTGGTCAGGGGCCAGGATATGGCTCTGATAGGTCTCCATTGTCTGGTAGGGGGTCTTAATCTTGTTGCCAATCCGGGTCACCATCACCTCGTCAAAGGTGCGGTCGGTATAGTGCTCCGCCTTGTACCCGGCGGTGGAGACGTTGGTCATATTGTTGGCCACCACGTCCAGCCGGCGCCCCTGGGAGAGCATCCCGGAGGTCAGGTTGTAAAACCCTCTCATCATAGCGCAAAACTCCTCTCGTTTCTCACTGTCTGCCAGTCATATACTGGTTCATATACAGCTTCAGCTTCTGGATGGCCCGGGAATGGAGCTGGGAAATGCGGGGCTCGCTGACCTCCATCACCTGGGCAATCTCCTTCATGCTGAGATTTTTGTGGTAGTAGAGGGAGATGACTGTCTGCTCGTTTTCCCTCAGCGACGCGATTGCCTTGGTCAGGGTCTCCAGCATCTCCTGCCGGAGCATGGCGTCCTCCGGCCGGCTGTCCAGCCCGCCATCAGGCACCTCCGCCCCACCATTCTGCTCCCGATCCTCAAACAGGGCGTCCAGGGAGAGAACGTTGCACATGGAGGAGTTTGCCAGGTCCTCCTGATACTGATTCTGGGTTACCCCCAGCTTTTCCGCCATCTCCCGGTCGGTGGGGTAGCGGCCCAGTTCGGAAAAGAGCTCGCTGCTGGCCTGGTCAATGTTCCGGGCCTTCCGGCGCACACTGCGGGGCACCCAGTCCTGCCGCCGTGCCAGGTCGATCACTGCTCCCCGGATACGCTTGGAAACATAGGTTTCAAATTTGATTCCCTTCTCCGGGTCGAATTTGTCTACCGCACCCGCCAGGGTGAGCAGGCCCTCGTTGACGATATCGTCCACCTGGGCGAAGCTGGAATATACCCCCCGCACCTGGAGTGCGATGGTCTTCACCAGCCCCACATAGCGCATGACCAGCGGCCATTTCAGCTCCTCACTTCCGGTGCGCTTGTAGGCCTGGAACAGCTCCTCGGCGGTCATGGCGTCCAGTTCCTCCTGTGTCCAGCTCCGCTCCTCCTGGCTGGAGGCCGCCAGCCGGGTCATACGGCGGCCGCCCTTCTCTCAGGCTTGGCCAGCGTGATGTTGCCTAGGGACTGAATCTGCACGTCGCTGGTAATCTCATTGAAGGAAAGCACATAGACACTGGGATAGAACTGGGCCAGCATCCGGCTGAGATAGACCCGGATCACCTGACTGGTGAGGACAATAGGGGTTTGGGACAGATCGCTGAATTTTTTCAGGTAGTCGGCCAGTTGGGTCACAATGGTCTGCATCAGGTCGGGGCCCATGGCCAGATAAATTCCCTGCTCGTTTTTGCTCAGGGAGCTGATGACGCGCTTCTCCACCTCCGCGTCCAGGGTGACCACCCGGAGCTGACCATGTTCGCAGAAACGTCGGGTAATGGTGCGGCTGAGGGCCACGCGGATGTTCTCGCACACCATATCCAGGTCCTTGGTGGTCATCAGGGAATCCACCGCGGTCTCCAGGATGGTGCCCAGGTCCCGGACAGGGACCCCCTCCTTCAGCAGGCTTCTCAGGATGCGCTCCAGGTTGGCGTAGGACAGCACATTGGGAATGGCCTCCTCCACCAGCTCGGGGGCGGTACGCTTCAGGTTCTCCACCAGCTGCATGACCTCCGCCCGTCCCAACAGCTCGTAGGCGTGGCGGCGGACCACCTCGCTCAGGTGGGTCTGCATGACGGACAGCGGGTCGATTACGGTGTAGCCGTAAATTTCCGCCATCTCTTTGTTCTCGGGCAGAATCCACCGGGAGGGAATGCCGTAGGCGGGCTCGATGGTCTCAATGCCATCGATCTCCCCGGCGGGGTTGGAGGGCTCCAGCGCCAGGTAGTAGTCCACCAGAATCTCGCCCCGGGCCACCTCCTCCCCCTTGATCTTCACCACATACTGGTTTGTGCCCAGAGCGGAGGAGTCGTGGAGGCGGATGGAGGGGATGACGAAGCCCATATCCTGGGCGTACTGCCGGCGGAAGATGACAATGCGGCTGATCAGCTTTCCGCCGCTGCTCTCGTCCACCAGGGGGATCAGGCTGTAGCCGAACTCCATCTCAATGGGGTCCACAGTAAGCAGCCCATAGACATTGTTGATATCCTTGTAGTAGTCAGTCTCGCTGGGGACGGCCGACAGGTCCGGCTCCGCCGCCATCTCAGGCTGAGCCAGCTCGGCGGCCTCCCGCTGCTCCAGACGGCCGTTCATCAGATAGCCGAAAATGGCCAGCGCCACGCCCACCACCAGCAGGGGGAGGGTGGGGGTGCCGGGAATCAGCCCCAGGATGATCAGCACCGCGCCGGCGGTGAGAATGGCTCGGGGCTGCCGGGCAAACTGGTTAATCACGTCGGTGTTCAGGGAGCCGTCGGACACCGACCGGGTGACGATCATCCCGGTGGCGGTGGAGATCATCAGAGCGGGGAGCTGAGAGACCAGGCCGTCGCCGATGGTGGCGATGGAGTAGGTCTGGGCCACGGTGCCCAAATCGCCCACGCCGTTGATCGAGCCGATGATAATGCCGCCGATCAGGTTGATGGCCGTGATAATCAGCGACATGGTGGCGTCGCCCTTGACGATCTTGGTGGCACCGTCCATGGCGCCGTAAAAGTCAGCCTCCCGCTGGATCTTGCTCCGGCGCTCACGGGCCTGCTGCTCGTTGATCAGACCGGAGGACAGGTCGGCGTCGATGGCCATCTGCTTGCCGGGCATGGCGTCCAAGGTGAAGCGGGCGGCCACCTCGGCCACGCGCTCCGCGCCCTTGGTAATCACGATAAACTGCACCAGCACGATGATAAAGAAGATGATAATGCCCAGCACGATGTTCCCCTGAGTAATCAAGTTGCCGAAGGTCTGAATCACCGGTGTGCCGGGGACGCCGTTACCCTTGAAGCCCAGGATGGCCCGGGTGGTGGATACGTTCAGACCCAGCCGGAACAGAGTGGTAATCAGCAGCAGCGAGGGAAAAATAGAGAACTCCAGCGCCTCGGAAATTGTCATGGTGATCATCAGAATCACGATGGACAGAGAGATGTTCGCAATGATTAATATATCAAGCAAGCTCTCATGCAGGGGGACAATCAGGAACAGAACGATGACCACTACCATAAGGGCTATGCTGTTTTGAAAAATACGCCGCATGGTGTCATCCTTTCCTGAAAACTATCAAAACGCCCATTGGGGCCTGATTTTCGGCTTTATGGGACCTCTCGGTCCAACTTGAGGACATAGACCAGAATCTCGGCCACCGGGCCGTAAAGCTCAGGGGGGATCTCCTGATCCAGCTTTGTGGAGGCGTAAAGGGAGCGGGCCAGAGGGACATTCTCCACCACATAGACCTGGTGCTCCTCCGCCACCTTGACAATGCGCAGGGCCAGCTCATCCATGCCCTTGGCCAGCACCACCGGGGCCATGTCCCGGTCGGGCTTGTAGCGCAGGGCCACCGCGAAGTGGGTGGGGTTACGGATGACCACGTCAGCCTCAGGCACCTGCTGCATCATGCGCTGCTGGGCCCGTTGCCGCTGGATCTGCTTGATCTTGCCCTTGACCTGGGGATCACCCTCGGTCTGCTTGTACTCCTCCTTGATCTCCTGCTTGGACATCTTCAGCTGACGCTCATAGTCCCACCACTGATATAGGTAGTCAAAGAAGGCCAGGGCCGTAAACGCAATAGCGATCTGAAAGACCAGCGCAACGATCTCCTTGAACAGAATGCCGCAGGATTGGCTCAGCTCCATATCCAGAAACCGGGCAAAGCCCTGGGCCGCCCCCTGGAAATAGTTATAAATCAAGACCAGCAGAATGGTAATTTTTAAAATACCTTTCAGCGCCTCAATCACGCTGCGCAGGGAAAACAGCCGCTTAATTCCCTGGAGGGGGCTCAGCCGGCTGAACTTCGGCCGGATGGATTCGCCAGCCACCAGCATTTTAGTCTGGAAGAAGGTCACGCCTATGGCCAGGAGGGCAGTAACCGCCAGAAATGGCCCGGCCATGACGACAAAACTCAGCACAAAGGTTTTGAACAGCTCCTTGAAGGTTCCGGCGAGCATTCCGGCGGTGCCCGCGGCCGCGTATTCAAAGCAGAGTGACAGCAAGTCCTTGATCTGTCCCAGGAGGACGCCGCCCATGACCTGAATCATAAACAGACTTCCGATCAGGGTCGCCACGGCCACGGCGTCTTTGCTCATCAGGACGTTTCCCTTTTTTCGTTCGTCCCTTCGCTTTTTAGGCGTTGCTTTTTCGGTTTTGGAGTCGCCGGCCATGGATTCATCCCCCCTTTGTCAGCCCGTGTTCACTTGGGTCAGCCCGACATCAGGGGCAGGACTTGCTGGAGAGCCAGCAGCATCTTCATCTCGGCCTCCAGTAAAAACTCGCCGAAAGGGACCAGCATAAACATAATCAGCACCAGACCGATAATCACCTTCAGCTCGATGTTAATGGCGAACACGTTGATTTGGGGGATCACCTTCATCAGAATGCCCATCCCCACCTGTCCCAGCAGCTCCGCCGCCAGGATTGGCATACACAGCTTAATGCCCAGGATGGTGCAGTCAAGAAAAATCTGAATCATGCCCGCATAAAACTGCTCGCCCAAGGCCACTGTCCCAAATGGGACCACCAGTCCGGATGTAGCCATAATGCGGATCAAGGTGTGGTGTCCGTTGGCCGCGAAAAACAGCATGGACATCAGTACATTGAGCAGCGTGGAGGTGGCCGTCACCTGAATGCCGGAGGCGGGGTCATAGGTGGAGGCCATGGACAGACCCATCTGCATGTCTATTATGGAGCCTGCCATAACCGGAATATAGAAAAACAGGTTCATGACAAGGCCCAGCGCATAACCCACAAACAGCTCCATCAGGAATACCAGGGCCATTCCCAGCAGTGTGTCCGGCATTTCCACCCGCAAGGGGGTCACGGCGAAGACACTCAGGGAGAGCAGCAGGATAAACCCCGCCTTGATGATACTGGGGACACCCCGCCGGCCCAAAAGCGGATTGAACGCCACACAACCCGTCATCCGGGCTGTAATCAGCAGAAACAGGGTGAGCGCATTCCATTCCATAGAGCGGTCCTCCTCTCACCCCGGTCAGCGTGCGGCCATCAGCTCAAAGACCCCCCTGGCATAGTCCAGCAGCGTCTCCATCATCCAGCCCCCTCCGACGAGAAGGACCAGAATCACTACGATAAGCTTCAGGATAAAACCCAGGGTCTGCTCATGGATCTGTGTGACCGCCTGGAAAATGGCCATCAGCACGCCCACCATCATGCTCAGGATCAGCATGGGTCCGCCCAGCTTGATGGCGACCCATACCCCCTCCCGCATGACTTGAATCACTAAACTTGTATCCATGCGGCCTCCTTACCCGAACCCGAAGCCCCGCGCCAGCGTGGAGAAGAGCAGCTGCCACCCGTCCAGCAGGATAAACAGCAGGAGCTTAAAGGGCGTGGAGATCATGGAGGGTGGAAGCATCACCATGCCCATGGACATCAGGGTGGAGGCCACCACCATATCAATGAGCATGAAGGGGATATAAAGCAGGAATCCGATGATAAAGGCCTGCTTTAACTCGCTGGTGATAAAGGCTGGAATGACCACCACCATGGACAGGCTTTCGGCCTCCGTCTCGTTCTCCGGCAGGGAGGTACCCGACATATTGCAGTACAGCTCCAGGCTCTGAGGCTCCACCCAGTGCAGCATGAACCGCTTTAGCGGGACCTGCGCCCGCTGGAAAAATTCCTCCTGAGTGATCTGCTCCTCCTGATAGGGCTGGAGGGCCTCCTCATTGACCTCGGCGAGGGTCGGACTCATGGTGAACAGGGTCAGAATGATGGCCATGCCCACAAGCACCATGTTGGGCGGGGTCTGCTGGGTGCCCATGGCGTTGCGCAGGAAGGAGAACACCACCACATAGCGGGTGAAGGAGGTCATCATGACGATCAGCGAGGGCAGGAGCATCATGATCGTGGTGAACAGCAGGATCTCCAGTGTCTGTACGCTGTCGCCATTTACATTAATCAGCGCGTCAGTCGGCATTCTTCCTCACCTCGTTTCATGGCCGGCGCTCACTTCTTCTCTCTCAGCCGCTGCAGCAGGGCGAGGAACTCCGGGGGACGCTTCTCTTCCGGGCCGCCCGGAGACGCCGGGGTCTCCCATTCCTCCCCCTCCTCACGGGTGAGCTCCGCCAGCAGGGCCAGCCCCCCTGGGGCGCTGCCCAGCAGCAGATACCGCCCGCCGGCCCGGACCAGGAGAATCGCCTGGTCCTTTCCCAGGCCGGTCCGGTCCAGCACCTCGATGCGGCGGCCTCCCCCCAGGCCGGCGAAGCCGCCGCCCAGGTTTCTGCCCGCCCAGCGGGTGAAGAGGAAGGCTCCTGTCAGCACCAGAAGGACGACGGCCAGCATGCCGAGTACGGAGAGGATCTGGGGAATTGGCATATCAGGGCTCGCCCACGATGGAGGTCACGGTCTTCAGCACGCGCTCGGGCTTGAAGGGCTTGACAATAAAGTCCTTGGCGCCGGAACGGATCGCGTCGATGACCATGGTCTCCTGTCCCATGGCGGAACACATAACCACGTTGGCATTGGGGTCGGCGGCGCGAATGGCCTTCAAGGCCTCCAGACCGTCCATGTTGGGCATGGTGATGTCCATAAGCACCAGATCTGGCTTGAGCTCATTGTACTTCTCCACAGCCATAGCGCCGTCCTCCGCCTCGTGGAGGTCCGTGTAACCGGCCTTGCTCAGGGTATCTTTGATTACCTTGCGCATAAAAGCGGCGTCGTCAACCATCATAATCTTAGCCATAAGTGAACCATCCTTTTTTCAATATTACTTGTTTTTGTATATGGAAGAGCCTGTATCTTCAAGGCATCAGCCTTGGGCCAACTCATTGATGTCGGGCTTTTGGAGAATCTCAGTAATGCGGATGCCAAAATTATCGTCAATGACCACCACGTCGCCCTTGGCCACGCACTGTCCGTTAACCAGCAGGTCCACCTGGTCGCCGGCCAACTTGTCCAGCACCACCAGAGATCCCTTTGAGAAGGCCAGAATGTCCTGAATCTTCCGCCGGGTCCGGCCGATTTCCACCGCCACCTCCAAAGAGACGGAGAGGATCAGGTCCAGATTATCCTTTTGATCCTGGTTGAGTCTGCTGTCCGCGCTCAGTTCCTTCATCTTAGGCTGGGCGGCGTTGATTACCTTGGGCTCAGGCGGCTGAGGCGGATACATGGGGTAGGGCGGATAGGGATAGGGGTACTGACCCGCCATGGGCGGCTGCCCGTAGGGGGGATAACCGGGATAAACGGGCTGTTCCCCCGGGGCGGCGGGCATGGGCGGGGCCATAGGCGGAGCCGCAGTGGCCTGCACTCCGGCGGGCTGGGGAGCGGGGGCCGGGGCAGCGGGAGCGCCGCCCGCCATCATCCGCTCGATCTCCTCCTGGCTCATGGTGGCTCCGCCCTGAGGGGCGGGCGAGGGAGCGGGGGCCGGGGCGGGCTCCTCCTCCACCTCCAGGCCAAAGCCGGCAATCAGCTCTTTGGCCAGCTCCACCGACATAACGTTCATAAACTCGCTGTCGATCACGTCCTCAATGGTCAGGTTAAAGCGCACCACCACCACAGGGCCATGGGTGACGGGGAAATGCTCCCGCTTTACCTCGTCCAGGTCGTACATCTCGAAGGACTCAGGGGTGGAGATGTTCACCATCCGGCCCAGCAGGTCGGACAGGGCGGTGGCGGAGGAACCCATCATCTGGTTCATGACCTCGCACACGGCGCTGATAGACAGCTCATTGAGCTCAAATTCCTCGTCCGGCGTCTCGGTCATCAGCAGGATGTCGGTAATCGCTCTCACATCGCTGCGCTTGAGCATCATGATGTTGCTGCCCTCCAGGCCGCAGACATACTTAATCTCAACGCCCACCGCCGGCTCAATCCTGCCCAGAGTAAAGTCCTCCGCGTTGACAACGCTCACCCTTGGGGTGGTGATGTCCACCCGGTGATCCAGCATATTTGACGCCGCGGTGGCCGAGGAGCCCAAGCTGATGTTCATGATCTCCCCGATGGCGTCTATTTCCATCGGGCTAAAAATAATATCTTCCATCCAGATTCGCTCCTTTTAGCCTACATTTTTATGTAGGTCTCTCCAATTTTCACGGCCACCTGCTTGTTGCTGGTGCCCATCCGCCCGTCGAACCATCTTCGCCCTCCGATATTCAGAAAAACGGGGGAGTCCTTCGGCCGCTTGATGTCTACCACGTCGCCGACGTTCAAGTGATACAAATCGCTGAGCAGAATGCGCGTTCTGGCCAGCTCCGCCACAATCTCCAGCTCGGACTCCCGCAGGGAATCGAAGATCTCCTCGGACTTGTCCTCGCCTGTGGACCGGCGGCTGGTGCTCTTGCTGATCTCTGAAAAAATATTGGTCAGCATTTCGCCAGGCAGGCACAGGCTCAGCCGGCCGGTACAGTTGGGAAACTTAATATTGATTCCCACAATCACCACCGTCTCGTCATAGCCGATGAGCTGGACCAGGGTGGGGTTCACCTCGGTACGGACATAGGCGAAGCGAATGCTGATGTAGTTCTCCCAGCTGTTGCCCAGGATGGGGATGAGGTCCGCGATCAGGTCCTCATACATATTCAGCTCCAGGTCGGTCATGTTGTACTCGCTGGACAGACCGGGGTCCGGGTCTCCCTCACCGCCCATCATGCGGTCCAGCATGGACAGCACCACCGGCGTGTCCATATGCACCAGGATGGGGTCCTCCCCCTGAAGATGCTCCAGGTCGATCTTGGCCAGGGCCACCACGTCGCTCTCGCTCAGCGCGTTGCCGAACTCATAATACCGCTGCTCCTCCACGCTGTCCACCTCTATTTCGCAGGTGGCGTGGAGCAGGGCGTTGATTCTGGAGTTGATCACCCGTGCGTAGCTCTCAAAAATGCTGTTGAGCATTTTCAGCCTGTCCTTGGTGAACTTGCGCGGGCTGTAAAAGTCATATTTTCGATATTTTTGCTCCGGCGTTTTCTCCGCCGGCTTGTCTACGTCCAGCTCGCCGCTTCGGGCCGCGTTGAGCAGGGCGTCTATCTGACTTTGTGATAAGACTTCAGCCATATCGTTCCCTCATTTTTCCCAGCTCCCCGGGCTCCCCGCGCGGGGCGGGGGGAGCTGGTTTGCTCAGTTCACTGTGGTTTGTTCCTTGGTGGCGTTATACATGGTGTAATACTTCTCATAGCTGTCAGACAGCTGGTCCTCCAGGTCGCGACCGGTGATAATCATCTCCACCCGCCGGTTCTTGGCCCGGTTGGCCTCATCGCCGTCGTGGGGGGCCACGTTGCGCCACTGTCCCAGCCCCTTGGGCACGATTCTGCCCGGGTTCAGTACATCCTCCATGTTCTCCTGGAGGTAGATGGCCACCTCAGTGGCCCGCAGGGAGGCCAGTCTCCGATCGCCCGGGACAGGGTTCGGTTTGTCAGCCACGGCCTGAGCGGTGTGGCCCAGGATCTCCAGCTCGTCAATCGCGCTGCCGCACGCCCTCAGGGCCGGGATAATGCCGTCCAGCAGCTCCTGTCCGTCTTTTCGCAGGAAGGAGCTGTCCCCGTCGAAGAAGATCGCGTCGGCAAAGGAGATAAAGACATAGCCGTCCCCCTTGCTGACCATGATGTCCCCCTCACCGCGGCTCGCGGAGTACTGGGCCAGATACTCATACAGATCATCCAGGGCGTCCTGAATCTCGTCGGTGGTGGAGGGCAGTCCCGAGCCGCCGCTCTTGTTCTCGGAGTTGTCCGTGGGGCCTACCGGGTTGTCATCGGGACTCACCAGCGCGTTGCGGTTGAAGCTCTGCATGATAATCATAAACTTGGTCTGGTCAATGGTGGAGATGGAATAGAGCAGAACGAAGAAGCACAGCAGCAGGGTCACCATGTCGCCATAGGTGTCCATCCAGTTGGCGCCTCCGCCGCCGCCGGAGCTTTTCTTTTTAATGCTTGCCATTGTTGTTCACCTCAGTTCAAGCGGGGCGATCACTCCTCGCCCTTTTTGCCCTTCTTGCCGCCGCCTCCGTCGCGCTGCTTCTGACCCAGGAAGGTGAGCAGCTTCTCCCGGAGGAACTTGGGGTTGGCGCCGGATTGGATGGACATGATGCCCTCCACGATGATAAGCTTGCACAGGGTCTCCTCCTCGTCCCGCTGGCGCAGCTGGGTGGCGATGGGGCCAAAGATCATGTGGGCCAGCACGCAGCCGTACAGAGTGGTAATCAGGGCGGTGCCCATGGAGGTGCCGATGGTGCTGGCGCCGCCCGCCTCGATGTCCATGCCCTTCAGCATGTTAATCAGACCCACCAGCGTGCCCACCATGCCGAAGGCGGGGGCCACGGAGGAGGCCTTGTCATACATTCCGGCGGCGTCCTCGTGCCGGGCGGAGGACTGCTCGATGTCGTTCATCATGATCTCGCGGGCCTGGTCGGCGTCGTTGTTGTCCACCACCAGCATAATGCACTGCTTGAAGAAGGGGTCGCTCTCCTGGTTGCCCATCTCCTCCAGGGCCAGCAGGCCGTTTTTACGGGCCACCTGGGCCAGCTCCACCAGCCGGTCGATCACGGCCATGGGGTCGTATTTCTTGGTGTTCATCAGCACCGCGAAGTGCTTGGGGATGGAAGCCAAGGTCGGGATGGGAAAGCTGGCGATCAGCACGGCGAAGGTACAGCCGATGGTGATGAACACGGAAGCGCCATCCACAAAGTTCATGATCTGGTCGGGCGTCAGGAAAGTCTCGCCGCCCTGCATCATACCCACGACCATAACGCCGAAGGCGGCCACCACACCAATGATATATGTTATATTCATTGCCTCAGGTCCACTCCTCTTCCCCTGGGGGGATATTTTTTCTGTATTCAGGGCGCATTTGATAGGCGTCGCTCCAGCGGGAGGCGCCTCAGGCTCTCAGGGGGCTCAACACCTGTCAAATATGCCCTCCCGGCGCTTCTCAGCGCCGGTCCTCGATGGTCAGGGTCCGATGCACGTCCTGCACCTTGGCGGTGTACTCCGAGATGCGCCGGATGATCTGGTCCGGCGATTCCCGCACAATGAAATAATCCCGGTTCATCATGACGATTTTTGACTCGGGGATCATCTCAATGCACTCAATCTGGGTGTGGTTGACCAGGAATCGCTCTCCGTTTCGTTTCGTCAGCTGGATCATGACAAACCTTCCTTTCATTTCTGTCCGCCCCGGCGGGGTTTCCCCGCCGGGGTCGGGCCGGGTCAATGCCTCAGATCAGGGGAAACGCTTACCGCTTCATGTTCACCAGTTCCTCCAGCATGGAGTCAGTGACGGTGATGATACGGGTGTTGGCCTGATAGCCGCGCTGGGTGGTGATCATGTCGGCGAACTCGTTGGCCACGTCGGTGCTGGAGGCCTCCAGGCCGCCGTCGATGAGCTGGGTGTTCTTGTTGATCAGGATTGCGTCGTTGGCGGTGGGGGCGTCCGCGCCGGTGAGGTCGGCCGTCTTGTTGCCCAGGTAGTCGCAGGGCAGCTCCACGCCCAGGGTGGAAACGCGCAGGTTGCCCGCGCCGCCCAGACACTTGTAATAGGGGCCGTTGATATGGGTAACGCCGTCGGGGCTGTCGGGGGTGGCGATGGCCACATAGCCGATGACCACGGTCTGGCCGTTGGCGGCGGTGCCGGTGATGGCCCCGTTCTTGCCGATGCCCACGTCCTCCAGCTGGACCTGAATCACATCGGACACCCGGTCGGCGGCGGTGTTCTGGGCCACGGCGATCTGAGTGGAACCTGCCTTGGCGTCGGGGTCAGCCTTGTCGCTTGGCTTGGCGTACTTATTAATGCCGCCCTCTTCCGCACTCAGGTAGGGATAGACGGGGTCGCCCTCCTCCCAAAGCCGCTTTTCATCAGCGGTGCCCGCGCCGGTCAGTCCGCCGTTGGCCTCAGTGGGGGCGGCGGCGGACAGAGGCGCCCGCAGGGGCACCAGCTCGGTGCTGATGATGGTGGGGGAAATCTTGCGGTTATACTCGGCGATTTCCTCGTCGGTCGCGCCGTCAGCGGGCTTTTGGGCCGTGGGATCATACTCCGGGTTCTGCACCCGGGCGAAGCCGTAGAGGACTTTGCCGTCCCGGTTGCACACGTAGCCGTCGGGGTCGATCCAGAAGTCACCCACCCGGGTCAGGTCCGGCTTCTTCAGGTCCTCGCCGGTGCGGATGCCGCTCTCCCCCTCCATCAGCTTGTCGCCCACCAGGTAGAAGCCCTCGCCGTCGATATAGGTGTCCATGGGCTGGCCGGTGGGGGCATAGGTGGAGGGGCTCATGTTCAGGTCGATGGAGCCCACGCTGCATCCGTAGCCGACCTGGGAGGGGTTGTTGCCGCCGGAGGTGGCGCCGCCGTTGCTGCCGGAGCGGCTGGTGGTATACATGGATTCCTTGAAGGTCATGCGGGACGCCTTGTAGCCATAGGTGTTCACGTTGGCCACATTGTTGCCGATGACGTTCAGCTTGGTCATGTGAGATTTCAGGCCGCCGATGGCGGCGTACATTGCGCCTGTCATTGATTCAAAAACTTCCTTTCTGTGGCACTGCCGGCCCCCTGTCAGTCGGGCAGGGGACCAAAGCATCCGAAAAGGTCCTGCTCTTGCCTTATTTCAGCAGTACAGCGCCGTCGATGTTGGTAAAGATATTTTCCTCCATCTCCTCCTGGGACATGGTGGTGATCACCCGCCCGTGGGGGACGTTGATGATGAAGGCACGGGTGGCGTCGAAGGCCAGAATGTTGGTGGCTCCCTTGGCCTGGGCCCGCTCTACCGAATCTGCCAGCTGGCCCATCAGCGCGTCGTCCACCTGGATGCCCCGCTCCGCCGCCCTGTTCTGGGCATGCTTGGAGAAGGAGATCGCGGGCTCCGCGACTTTCAGCTCCTGCCGCAGCAGAGCGCCAAACTGTCCCGACGCGGGACCGGTCTGACTGACCCGCTGGACGCGCTCCACCTGGGTCACGCCCTGGATGGATTGAATGCGTTCTGCCATGGTACTTCCTCAACTTTCCTCGCGGACCTCCTGTCCGCTTACTGTGCCGGATTCCCTCCCGGCTTCTCGGCTCAGCCCGCCGCGCCGCCGGAGTTCTCCGCGTCGGTATTGGCGTCGTTGTCAGTGTTTGTGCTGTTGTCGGTGTTGGTGTCGTTATCGGTATTCGTGTCGTTGTCGGTGTTGGTGTCGCCGTCACCGTCGCCGGGCTCCTCAGGCTTTTCCTCCTTGGGAGGCAGCGTGCCCACGGCCATAATCTCGCTCAGGTAGTAGCCCTTCCCGTTATCCAGGTAGACGACCTGCTTGCCGTCGTAGGTGCCGGTGCCCTTCACCACGCCAACAAGCTCCTCCATCTCCTCGGTCTCCTCGTTCCAGACGCCCACAGTGACCTCTTTCCCCACCAGAGAAGCGGCATAGCTCATCACGTTGGCCAGGGCCAGCTCCTTGATGTTGTTGGTCATATCGGTCATGGCCTGCATGGAGGTCATCTGGACCAGCTGGTTCATCATGTCAGCGGTGCTGGCCTGATTGTCGATGGTCTGATTCTGGAACTGGGCCACCATCAGACCGAGCATATCGGTGAAGGAGAGGGTGCTCTTGTCCTCATAGATCTTGTCTTCCTTCTCCTTCTGTTCCCATCGGTTGACGTAGGGGTCAAAATCGGTTTTTCTGGTCTGAGTCCGGCCGGTCAAGTCAATTCCTGTGTCTGCCATATCGTCTCACCTCACGTTTCAAATGATGTCTTCCAGGCTGAACAGTCCCAGCCGGAGCCGCTGAACAAAGTCCTCGCTGTGCTCCTGACGCTCCTGCCGCTGCCGTTCCTGCCGCTGCCGGTTGTGTCCGTCGGGGTCGGCCTGCTGCTGTTGCTGCTGCTGGGCCTGCTGGCTGTCCTCGCCGCGCTGGACCTCCACACGGACCTCGCTGTTCTGACTGAAGCCCTGGAGGGCCGCGTTCAGTCCGTCGAGATGCTGGCTCAGGAGGTTGGCCGCCTTGCTGTTGGCGGCGTGGAGCACCACCTGAAGGGCGCCGTCGGCGCTCTGTGTCAGCTTGACGGTCAGGCTGCCCAGATTCTCGGGGCTGAGCTTAATCTCAATCTGTTTCAGACCCTGCTGGGCCGCGAAACGGATGGCGTCAGCCAGCCTGTCGTCCATGTCGGGCTCCCGGGTATCCAGCTGGAAATTCTCGCCCACCTTCACAGGGGCGGCCTCCACATCCTTGAAGAGGGGCTTGCCGGCTGTCATCGCTCCGGTGAGGTCGGCCATCTCCTCGTCCTCGGTCTGCTCCGTCTCAGGAACGCTGACCACAACCTCCATCCGGTTCTGCTCCGGCGCGCTGTCCAGCTCCTGCTCCAGTTTGCTCAGAATATCTCCAGCCGTTCTGGGGTCGCTGTTCTCCTGGAGCAGCTGCTCCAAGGCATCTGTCAGCTCTGGTGTGGCCTCGATTGTCCACTCATCCACGAAGCTTCCCGAGAGCTCGCCGCCGCCCTCCAACTCCGCCAGAGGAAGCACCAGCTTACCGTTCTCGTCTGTGACCGTCACCATCCATACGGTTCCGTCCTCCATAGGTGGGGAGAGCTTGGCGTAGCCCGCGGCCACCATGGCGGCCTCCTGGGGGGTCAGATTCACCGTTTTTGTGGTGGTGCCGTCCGGATTTTTGGTCTCTGTCACCTTTCGGGGCTGCTCCCCCTTCTGGACAGGCTCCTTCTTCTCGGGAGCGCTGTCCTTTTTGGGGGCCTCCACCCGCTGGTCCTTGGCCTTGTTCATCAGGTCCTGAAAGGTCTCGCCCTTCTCGGTCTGTGCGCTCTGACCCGCCTGGGGCAGGGACGCGGCCATACTGGCGGCCATCTGCTGCATCCGCTCCAGCATCCACTGATCATTTACATTCATGTCCGTTACACCTCCTTTCCAAATTGACTGGGATCGCCGGGTTTGCCGGGTTCGCGCTCTTCTGTGACTTCCAGACGTTCCTTCTCGGACTGCTGCTGCTCCTGGAGTTCGTCCATCTCTTCATAGACGAAACGGTCTCCCATACAGGACAGAAGGGCCTGGATCTCCAGGGTCCGCATGGGGTCCACCGCGCCGTCGTACTGCTCGATGATGGCCTTGCTGGCCTTCACCAGAGATTCGGCTCCGGTCATGTCCGTCCTTCCCGCCTCCCGGTCCTCCCTGGGGGCGTTCATGGCGTCGATCATGGCCATCAGGGCGTCCTCCTTGTCCTCCTTCGCGTCCTTCTTCCGCTGTTCCTGAACCTTTTGCAGATAGTCCGTAAAGATTTGCCTGGGGTTCCAGCCGGTCTGCTCCTCGATGCTCCTCTGAGCAGCGGGCGCATGCCCGTACCGCGCGCTGATGTCACAGAATGAAAGCGGCGTGCTCATCGCATTCACCTCCTTCCCGTGACCTTATATAGAGAAACACCAGACGGTGTAACTCACCTTTTAAATTCCCATCGCCGCCATGGCGCGGGTGGTAGAGACAAACTCCTCAATGCGCTGCTCCTCAGCCTTCTGCTCCGCCTTGCGGTAGTCCTCCAGCTTGTGCTCTCTCAGCTTCTCAATAGTGGCTGTCTCCTTCCGGGCCTCCACCACCTGGGTGCGCTTCTGCTCCTCGATGCGGCGCAGGCTCTCCAGCTTCTGGTATTCCTCCCGGAGCTTGCGCTCCAGGGAGCGGAGGTACTGCTCATAGTTCAGCGCATCCAGAATATTGATCCCCTCCAGCTTGCGCCGGGTAAAGTCCCCATCCGCCTGCCGGTACTCCTCCTCCAGGCCCTCAATTACCTTTTCCTGTGCCCGGACCCGGACCAGAACGGCTCCGTGCTCCGCCCGGAGGGCGTCTAGGGCCTGCTGCTTGTAATCCAAAACAGTTTCCAGCGAGAAGCGGAACCTCTTCATCTGTCAAATCGCTCCTTCAGAAGGGTTTATCCGGTGCGGGCGGCCTTAACCGCCCCCGGGGGGTCTCTATTTCAAGATACGCCGCAGCTGCTCCAGGCTCTCCTCATAGGAAAAGGCCTCGTCCGTACCCTGAGTCAAGAACTGATTGATGGCATCCATCTTGGTCAGGGCGTGGTCCAGCTTGGGGTTGGTCCCCGCCTTGTAGGCGCCGATGGACACCAGGTCGGCGTTCTTCTCATACACGCCCATAATATCCCGCAGCTGCCCGGCCAGCTTCCGGTGCTCCGGGGAGACAATCTCCACCATCAGACGTGAAATACTGGCCCCCACGTCGATGGCGGGGAAATGATTGGCGTTGGCCAGCTGCCGGGAGAGGACGATGTGGCCGTCCAGGATACCCCGGACCGTATCGGCGATGGGCTCGTTGGTATCGTCGCCTTCTACCAATACGGTGTAGACGCCGGTGATAGAACCCTTTTCGAAGTTTCCGCTGCGCTCCAGCAGCTTGGGCATCTCGGCGTACATGGAGGGGGTGTAGCCTCTTGCCACCGGCGGCTCGCCGATGGCAAGGCCGATCTCACGCTGGGCCATGGCGAAGCGGGTGAGGGAATCCATCATCAGCAGAACGTCGTAGCCCTGTCCGGAGAAGTACTCGGCAATGCTGGTGGCCACGCTGGGGCACTTCATCCGCAGCATGGCGGGCTGGTCGCTGGTGGCGACCACCAGCACGGAGCGGCGCATGCCCTCCTCCCCCAGGTCCTTCTGCATGAACTCCAGAACCTCGCGGCCCCGTTCGCCCACCAGGGCGATGACGTTGATGTCCGCCTTGACGTTCTTGGCGATCATGCCCATCAGGGTGGATTTGCCCACGCCGGAGCCGGCGAAGATACCGATACGCTGTCCCTTGCCGATGGTGAGCAGGCTGTCGATGGCCTTCACACCGAACTCCATCCGCTCCCGGATGGGGGGACGGGACATGGGGTTGATATAGGTGCTGTCCACAGAGAAGGTGTCGCCCCGCTGGAAGGGCTCCAGCCCGTCGATGGGCTGACCCAGCGCGTTGATCACCCGCCCCCGCAGAAAGGGTCCCACCGGGAGCGTGAGCCGCTTGCCGGTGTTGCGGACAAAGTTGCCCGCGGAAATTCCGCTCATATTGGCGTAGGGCATGAGCAGGATGTGATCGTTTTTGAAGCCCACCACCTCGGCGGGGATCTGGCCGCCCGACTCGTTGGAATAGATGCGGCAGATATCGCCGATGGCGGCCCGGCCGCCGGAGGCCTCGATGGACATGCCCACGATATTCTCGATTTTCCCCGTCCGGCCCACCGTCTCAGCGGAGCGGACCGCGGGTATCAGCTCCCGAAACACGTCCCAAGTCTCTCCTTATTCTTACTGGGGCCACTGGGCGCCCAACTGGTCGTGGAGCACGTCCCGGATGTTGGACATCTGGGTGGACACGCTGGCATCCACGATCTCCTCCGGGGTTTCCACAATACAGGTTCCAATCTCGTCGTCCCCCATGGGGACCACCTTGATGTGCTGGGACAGGGCTCCCAGGGTGCCGGTCAGGGCCGGGGAAATCTTGGCCACCTGCCGCGCGTCGCAGCCGGAGATATAGATGTGAACCCACTCCTGCCGGCGCATGCGCTCGGTGGCGGTCTGGATCATGCGGACGATCACCTCGCTGCTGCTCTTCAGGCTGACCCGCACCACCTTTTCCGCGATGGACAGGCACAGCTCCACCAGCTCGTCCCGGCTCTGGAGGATCATCTCCTCCCGGGCCAGGGACGCCTTCTCCAGGAAGGCCTGAACCTCCTTCTCCAGCCGGGCGGCCGTGGCCTCCCGGTCCCGGACGGCGTCCTCCATGGCCTTGGCGATGCCCTGGGCGTAGCCGTCCCGGTAGCCCTCGTCCCGGGCGCCCGCCCGAATCTCCTCCTGCTCCAGCCGGGCCTGCTCCCGGGCCTGGTTCAAAAGCGCCTCCGCCTCCTCCCGGGCCTGATTCAGAATCAGCTCGGCCTGGAGCTGGGCATAATGGACCGGGGTTTCGGGCTCCTTGGGCTTCTCCACCCGCTCCGGCTCCTGCGCCTCCGGCTCGGACTCCTCCCCGCCGACGGTGAGATCCATCTCATGGGGGGCGGGCTCCGCCTCCGGAGGCAGAGCCTCCTCGTCCAGAGAGGGGGGTATAAATTCCGAGATCCCCTCCTCAAAATGAATCTCGCCGGCCTCAGGCAGGATATAGGTCTCCGCCCTGGACTCCAGGAAACCTTTCAGGATATTACGCAATGATATCGTCCTTTCCGCCCTTCAGGATCACGATCTCGTTTCTCTCCTCCAGGTCGCGAATCACGCCCACGATACGCTGCTGGGCGTCCTCCACGTCCTTCATACGCACGTTGGTGGTGACCTCCAGGTCGTCCCGGATGCTCTCGGCCATACGGCTGGACATGTTGGTAAACAGCTTGCTGGACACCTCGGCGTTGGCCGTCTTCAGGGCCAGCACCAGGTCCTTGGGATCGCAGTCCCGGAGGACCCGCTGAACGGAGCGGTCGTCCATGGTCACAATATCCTCGAAGACGAACATCCGCTTGCGGATCTCGTCGGCCAGGTCGGCGTTGTGGGCGGACAGGCCGTCGAAGATGGATTTCTCGCTGGACCGGTCCAGGTTGTTCATAATGCCGGCCACATAGTCTATGCCGCCCACCTTGACATTGGACTGGGTAATAATGCTGGAAAATTTCCGCTCCATCTCCGCCTCGATGGTCTTGATGGCGGTGGGGGAGGCGCTCTCCATGGTGGCGATGGCCTCCACCACCTTGATCTGCCGGCGGGGCTCCAGCTGCTCGATGACGCCGGCGGCCTTGTCCGGGTCCACATAAGAGAGCACCAGAGCCACCGTCTGCGGACGCTCGTTCTGGAGGGCGGAGTACAGCGCCTTGACGTCCGCCTTGTCCAGGAAGGCAAATTCCCGGTTTTTCAGGGACTTGGTCACCTTCTCCAGCAGGGCCAGGGCCGTCTGATTGCCGAAGGCCTTCTCCAGCACGGCCCGGGCATACTCCAGGCCGCCCTCGGTGACCGCCTTGCTGGTCAGGCAGTTCTGATAGAACTCGGTGAGCACGGCCTCGGTCTGCTCGGAATCCAGCATCCCCAGCCGGGCCACCTCCAGGGTGAGAGCCTCGATCTCCTCCGGCTCCATGTACTGGTACAGGCCGGAGGCCTTATCCGCCCCCAGGGAGACGATGACCGCCGCCGCCTTCTGAGGGGGGGTCAGTTCAACCTTGATTGTCTCAGCCACCGGTATCCTCTCCCTTCAGCCATGCCTTCACCATCTGAGCGGCGATTTCCGGGTTGTTCTGGGCAAACTGCCGGACGCTCTTACGCAGCTCCATGCTCTTCTCGGTATTGATCTCCATGATGTCGGCTCCGCCGGTGGGAGGCGCAGCGGCGATAATGGCCGCTGCCTCGGCGGCTGCCTCGGCCTCCCGCAGTTCCTCCTCGAGGGCCCTCTGCTTGGCCAGCTTCTTCTTTTTGCTCCTTCTCACCAGCAGCAGGATCACCAGCAGCAGGACCAGGAACAGGGCCAGCCCGCCCAGAGCCGCGAACAGGACCCAGTCGGGTATGCCGGCCAGAATGCCGCCGGGAACCTCGGTGCCGCCGGGAACCGTCTGGTCAAAGGGCGCGATCAGCACGTTGACGCAGCTGTCCATCAGCTCGGAGTCGGTGCCGATGCCGGAGGCCACAGCCACCTGCCGGGTCAGCTGCTCCACCCCCACAGTTCCCGCGTTATCCGCATTCTGGTTGATCGTCACCGCCACACTGACATCGGTGATGGTGCAGGCCAGGACCTCCTGCTGGGTCTCGGTGCTGTTGACATTATACTTCCGGTCGCCGCTGGCGGCGGCCAGGTCTGTGTCATCGGTCAGGGTGCCCTCAATATCGGGGTAGGTAATCACGTCGGAGTTGGGACCGGCGCCCACGGTGCCGCCCATCTGGAGGTCGCCGTTTCCGCTCTTCTCCCAGAACCAGCGCTCCTCTCCGATGAGGCCGCCGCCCGGCACCGAGCCTGTGGGCTGGGTGTACTCGGTACTGGAGATCACCTTTCGGCTCATGTCCACGGTGGTGTTGACGGCCACCGTCACGTTGTTTTCGCCGTAGATAGGTCGCAGGACCTGGAGCACCTGCTCACGGACCTTGTTGTTGGTCTCCTGCTCGTACTGTAATTTCAGGGCGTTGGCGTCAGCCATCTGGCCCGTGCCGCTGCTGGAATCGTTATATGTATAGCCGTTTGTGGTTACAATACTGACATTACCGATGTTCAGCTTCTCCACGCTGTGGGACACCGCGTCGCGGATGGACTCCACCACGCCGGCGCTGAGCTGCTGGTTGCCGTCGGGGGTGATAATCACCGAGGCGCTGGACGGGGTGGCGTCGTCCTGGAGGACATACACCTTGTCGGTCCCCAGCGTGATGCTCACGGTGGCGTCCCGGACGCCATCAAACTGCTTGATAATGGCGGCCAGCCGCTCCTCGGTGGCAATGCGCAGGGCCTCCTTCCGCTCCCCCTCGGTGGAGAAGTTTCCTGTATTGCCGAAGTAGCTCTCATACAGGAAGCCGGAGGTCAGACGCCCTGAGGTAACCAGCTGAGTCTGAAGCTGAATCTGACGGTTTGCCGGCACCAGAATGCTGTCGTTTTCTATACGGAAGTCCGTCACACTGTTCTCGTTCAAAAACTGAACGATACTGCTTGTCTCGGTGGCGGTCAGGCCGGTACACAGGGTCGCGTACTCCGTCCGGTTGAGCAGCAGTGCCGCCGCTACAGCCAGCACCAGGATCACTCCCACGCAGACTCCCAGCAGGATACGGGTCTTTTTATTCAGTTTTGAGAAAAAACCCTTTACCTTCTCCCAAAGGCCCTTCAATTTCGTCTGCAACTTGAATCCCTCCGGCCACTTATCTTACAAACACACACAGCCCGCGCACCTCATTACAGAGAGATCCGCATCAGCTCGTTATAGGTGTCCACCGCCTTGTTGCGCATCTCCATCAGCAGCAGGGCCGCCGTGCTGGCCTTGCTGATGGCGGTAGTCACCAGCGCCGGGTTGTCAATCTGTCCGGTGGCCAACTGATACTCCAGCTCGACCTGCTCCTGGTTGGTCTCGCGCACATTGTCGATGGCCTGCTGAAATACGCCGGCAAACATGGACAGCGCGGGGTTTTTCTCTGTCTCCTGAGCCGGAGTGCTCCACAGCGGCTGAATGGGCTGGATGGGGGTGAATTCCATCATAATTCCTCCTAAAACGACCAAAAAGGCCCGATTATTTACTATCCCAAAACGCAAATCCAGGCCAGACCAACTTTCCGTCTTTTGGGCTCCTTGCCCGTTGGCGAAAACTCAACCTGACCTAGACGAATTTACTTCCCGATTTCCAGTCCTTTGGAAATCACACTCTTCAGCAAATTAAAGACCGTTACGTTAGCCGAGAACGCCTGACTGGCCGCCATGCCGTCAGTGATCTCCTTCACCAGGTCAACATTGGGCATCTCCACATAGCCGTCCTCGTTGGCGTCCGGGTCGTCGGGATCATACTTCAACTTGAAGTCTGAGGGGTCCTCTCCCACTGCCACCACCCGAACACCGCCCTGGGTACGGGCGGTTCTGCCGGTCATACCGTACTGAGCACGGGCCATCGCCTCCTGGAACCGGCTGCGCCGGTTCTCCGCCTCAAAGACGACCGTCTTTCTGCGGTAGGGGCCCTCGCCGTTCTCAGTTCTGGTGGTATTCATATTGACAATGTTCTCGGACACGATATCCAGCCGCAGCTGCTGAGCGGTGAAGCCGGAGCCGATCACATCAATGGTGCTGATGAATGCCACTGCGCATCCCTCCAAACTCATTCTGTGCTGTTATTCAAAACGCCGCGGAGGTCTCAAGACCCATCCAGGACGTACTTTTACCCTCACTGGCCCCGAATCAGGGTGCGCAGCAGAGACAGATTGCTGTTGATGGCGTCCATGGTGTACTGCATCTGATAGGCGTTGCGTGTGGCCTCCGTCTCCTGCTCGATCACGTTCACGCCGTTGTCGTCCATACGGGTGCTCTCATTCTCAGCGACGTGAACCACCGGCCGGGAGCGGTCGATAGCGGAGCGCACGGTGGAGGCCCGTCTGTCCGTATTTCGGACAGAGGCCCGGATACTGGCGTCCAGCGCCTCCTCAAAGGTGACATATTTTACCTTGTAGTTCGGCGTCTCCGCATTGACGATGTTGTCGGAAATCACACTGAACTTGGTCCACTGGAAATCCATGGCCCGCTCCAGCATCAGGAGCGAATTTGAAAACAGATAACCGGCCATCCGGGCTTTCCTCCTTCCAAAACAGGGGTAAAATAGCTTTTTGATTCTATCACGCTTCCTGCCGAAATGCAAGAATAATCAGCAGACTTTAGCGGATTTTTCATAGGCGGTCCCGACAGGGCGGAACGCCAGTGCTTTTCTATTATAGCGTATTCTTCCGCTCATTGCAAGACATTGGAGAAATTATTGTCCCCAAATTTCGGTCCCGTCGCCTCCCATTCCGGCGGCGCGCGGGCCCTCTTGCGGACTTATTGAATATCATACAGCAAGCCTCCTCTGATTGCAATGGTAAATTCCGTTAATTCACGCCTTGGGCCGCAGGGTTTTTTCCCGATTTTGCCGGTTTCATCCTGGAATATTTTTATATTTCTTCCAGAAGAAAAAGGCGGCCCCGTCTCCGCCGGACATAGGGCCGCCCTCCGCATTTTAGTTTTTCCGCTCCTTCAGCACGCCCAGAAGCTCCAGGGGGGAGACCTCCTCATCCGCTGCCTCCCGGTTGGTCTGAGCGGCCACCTTCAGCTCGCTGCGCAGGATGGTGACACTCCGGGGGGCCTGAATGGCCAGCCGCGCCCGGCCGGCCTCTACAGACAGGACGGTAATCTCAATTTCGTCCCCGATAAGCAGGGATTCCCCCTCTTTCCGTTGGAGGATCAGCATTTTTCCTCCCCCTTCCTGCCAAATTCTGACAGAAGGTGGTGCATATGGTAGCCGCCCTCCTCGAGAATGACCTGCATGGCCTGCCGGGTCTCATCGTTGATCGCCACCGGGCAGCGCAGATTCACCGTGCTCTCCCCCACCGGGCTGCGCGCCACGCACAGGGTATAGAAGCACAGGTCCTCGCTGCGCGCCGCCCCCAGAGCCTTCAGCTCCGCCGGGGTAAGGGTCGGGGCGTAGTCCGGCTTCAGGGAGAAGGGATTCATGGCCACAAAGGCCAGGCCGGGCGTGACCGCGCTCTGAAAGCAGAGCAGGCTGCCTCCGCTGCCCTCGAAGGGCAGGAGGAAAAACTCCTTCTCCTCCTCAAATCCGAACAGCCCCTCGGGAAAGCGGAGCTTATCCTCCTCCGCGCACTCTATTTCGCCAAAATATTTGGTGTTTAAACGCATATTTCCTCCTGTTTGACGATTCTCCTCCCACAGGGGGAGGAGAATCACAGATTTATACCTTTACATCCACCGGCACATAGTTGGGGTCGGAGGAGGGCGGGACATAGATGGGCCCGCCGACATATTTAATCACCACGTCGGGCCGCTGGGTGACGGTGAGCTCAATGTCGCCGGGGGTGAACTTGAATTCCCCCTCTCCCATCCGCCAGTCAATGTTCAGTTTGTCCATCTCATAGCGGATGTTCATCTCACCGGGGTCCCAGGTAATCTCAGGGCCCACCTTGGGCAGAAAATCAAGACCCACATTGGTCTTCACATCCTTCATCATGGCCTCCTCGGAGAACTGAGTAATCAACTCCTCCCCCACCCGGGCCTCCAGCAGGAGCTGTCCTTGTCTGGCGTAGGTGGCGGTGGCCTCATAGGCGGCCTGTCTGCCCTTCTGGGCGCCCTGCTCCAGATAGCGGGCCAGGGTGGGCGACAGGGAATTGCGGGCCTCGAAGGTGTCCACATTCAGCTTGATGGGACGGCTCTTGATGTGCAGGCCGTTTTTCTCCCGGGTGATCTCCATCTCGGCGGTGGCCCGGGCGTACTCCAGCTTGGCGCTGGTTGTCTTCATCTCAATCTGAATCGGAACAGTGGTAATCTCAATCAGCCGTTTCATTGCGTGGTACGCGCTCCCTTCTACATCATCTAGGCGTCCTTACCTTATATTACACACAATCGAATGGCTATCCCGCCCCCCTGAGAGGGACGGGAGACAGCCGTGGAAACGGATCAGTTCATAAAGTCGATCAGCGACTGGCTGAGCAGCTGGGTGCCGATCTTCAGCGCGGCGTTATAGCACATCTGGTCCCAGGAGAGCGAGGTGATGGCGTCAGCCAGGTTGATCTGCTCCACATTCAGCACCTGCTCGTTCAGGTTGGTGACCTGGCTGGACAGCCGTTCGCCGTTGGTCTTGAGGAAGGAGGCGTTGGCGTCCAGCTCCACGTACATCTCGGTGGCGCTCTTCTGGGCGGCGTTCAGCTTATCCATCAGGCGGGAGGCCTTGGCCTCATACTCGGCATGGAAGGCGTTGATCTCCTGGGCCTCTGGGGAACTCTCATCCGCCATGATCGCCTTGATCTCGTCGGCGCTCATGTCCCGGTACTTCTCCGGCAGATACTTCTGACCGTTCTCTCCCCAGGTATCGAACACCTTGGCCAGATCCTTCATCACCAGGGCCAGATTCTTGGGGTCGCCGTCCTTATCCACGCCGTAGTCGACGAAGTCCAGGCCGGACAGGGCGGTGTTGAAAGCGGAGCCGTTGACCAGCTTGCCGTTGACCTCGGCCAGACCCATGCCCAGGTCGATGTTCAGCTGTTCATCCTTCATGATGTTCAGCTTGGTCAAGTCGCTCTGGTCCTTATAGTAGTCAATCCAGGCCTGCTCGTCCGGGTCGGTGGAGGAGGAGGGCATATCCTCAGGCAGATAGGTGGACGGGTCTAGGTTGCCCCAGGCGGGCTCGGCTCCGGCAGGCTTCTCCACCCCGCCGGCGTTCACATTGACGCCCCGGTAGTACAGCTTGGTGCCGTCGTCGCTCCAGCTGAAGGGGACGTTCAGCCCGTCGTTGCCGGAGAAGATGAACTGCTCGCCCACCTTCTGGTTCATGCCCTGGATCACCGAGTTGGCCGTCTCCCGCAGGACCTGAGCGAGCGCCCTCCGGCTCTCACCAGCGGTGCCGCTGGTGCCTCGGATGGCGGCCACCCGGGCGTTGGTATCGCTCAGGTCGTCGATCATGCCGCCCACATTGGCCCATGCGGTATGGAACTTGTTATAAGCAAACTCGTTGTTCTCCAGCTGGTTGCCGGTCTGCCACCAGTCCCGCCGCAGGCGGAAGGCCTGGGAGGCGCTGGCCGGGTCCTCGGCGTAGCTGTTGAAGTTGCGCTTGGTCTGCACCTTTTCCACGGAATCCGAGAGATGCTTGTTGGAGTTCATCAGATTGAACCGGTAGGTGTTCATCATCATGTTGGTGGTTATACGAAAGCCCATCTCAGGTTACCTCCTTATCTGATGGTGCCGTTGATCAGCTTATCCAGCATGGAATCCAGGGTGGTCATCAGCTGGCAGGCGGCGGCATAGGATTTTTGGTACTGCATCATGTTGCTGGCCTCCTCGTTGAGGTCCACGCCGGAGACGCTCTGCCGCTCGTTATCCAGGGACAGAGCCTTGGTGGTATAGCTGCTGTACAGGGTGCTGGTGGTCTTCTGGTCGGTGGCCAGAACGTGGTTGGTGTTGCCCAGCATGGCCTGGAAGGTGCCGTTGAAATACTTGGTGGTGCCGGCCGCATCCGGGACAATATCCTGGGGGAAATAGTCCATCTTTGTCCCCATCAGGGTAATCATGTGGCGGATGTTGTCGCTGTCGGTGGAGTGGCTCAGGCCGTCGTTCACCCTGCTGTTCAGAATGCGCACCTCGCCGGTAGACCACTTCTTGGCGATGGAGATGTTGCCCGCCGTGATAGGGGGGGTATCCGCGTCGTCCCCGTCGCCGCTGTTGCTGAACAGGTTTCCGCCGGCCATTTTTTCAATCCCGTGGCCCTTGCCGCCGGGGGACAGGTGCTTCTCCTGCACGATCTTGACCTCGGCCCGCAGGTCCTCCGGCAGGTCGGACAGGTCGGTGCGCAGCAGATAGCTGATGTCATAGCCGCCGGCCTGGAGCTTCGCCCAGACCGCAGCCGCGTCGCCGCCGCCCGTCTCCAGGTCGCAGTTCGCGCCGGGCTGGATTTTATACAGCTCAACGCCGTTGGCGTCCAGCTCGGTCTCATAGCCGGCAAAGGCGGGGGCGTTGGCCTCGTTCAGGGTCTCGGCGAACTTCCGGGCCAGGGCATCCAGAGCGTGCTGATAATAGGGAATGCCCCGCTTGATGCTGGCCTTGGGATCGAAGGCGATGTCCTCCTTGCTGGCGAACTCGCCCTCCTCGGTGAGCAGCTCCCGCATGGACTGAAGGGAACCGAACAGCGCGTTGTCCCCCAGGTCCACCGGCTGGCTATCCGTCCCGTCCCCCTCCTTCATGACCCGGCCCTTGCGGTCGGTCAAGGCCTCCAGGCTCATCCACAGGCGGTTTTCGTCGGAGCCCTCCACCGCGTTGTCCACCTCTATGGCGTCCTTGGGGTCGTTGGTGTAGACATAGACCGGCGGGTCCACCGTCAGGTCGCTCTGCTTGTCGATATATTTGGCCCCCTCATCCGGATACTTCGGATTTCTCAGGGGCGTCTTTTCCGGCATGGATATCTGAGTGCCGTAGACGCCCTGGATCAGCTTGATGGGGGGATTGCCGGAACCGGCGATGGAGATGTTCAGCCGCTCCACCGTGGAGAACTCGTCAATTTTCTCCAGGTCATAGCGCACATCGATCTTCACGTAGGAGGACAGCTCGTCGATGAGCACATTGCGGTGGTCCCGCAGTTCCAGCGCCTTGTCTCCATGGATGCCCGCCTCCCGAATTTCCACGTTCAGGTCACGGATCTGGGTCAGGATGGTGTTCACCGTATCCACGTTGTCCTTAAGATCCTCGGTCAGGGTATCCTTGGCGGTGACCAGGGCCTTGGAGTAGGAGTTGAACAGGTCCACAAGGCTCTCGGCCGAGGAGCGGACGTTGGTGTCGCTCACATTGTCGTTGGCGTTGCGGCTGAGGATCTGGAGCTGCTGGATCAGGTCGTTGAGCTGGGCCTCGATGATTCCAAAGTCATCCTCGCCGTCGCCCACCTCGTCCAGAATGTTGGACAGCTGCTCCAATCCCTTCAGCCGGGCCTCATAGGCGCCCACGCTGGACTGCTCATTGCGGTAGCGGATGTCCATAAAGGGGTCCCGCAGCTGGGAGGCGCCGTCCGCCAGAACGCCGTAGCCGATGTCCTGATTGAAGCTGTTGTGATAGCGGCTGTTGCCGCCCGCGTGAAGAGACACCAGGTCCAGCCGCTGCCGGGTGTAGCCCTTGGTGTTGATATTAGCGATATTATTGCCGGTCAGGTTCAAAGACGCCTGGGAGGCGTAAATGCCCAGCCGGGCGGCGGTGAATGAACCGAAGGTGCCGATAACTGCCATGTCAGTTTCTCCTTTATCTCATCGGGACTCAGGCCCGGAAATCAGTTTGATGGTTTTTGCGCCGCTCCGCCGCCTCGGCGGAATCCCCCGCCCGCGCGGCCTGTATGCGCTCAATGGCCCGCAGGTTGACCTCCAGTGTATCCCGGGTCACCTCGCTGGCCGCCTGAAACAGCTCATACTGCCGGCGCAGCTCCTCCACGGCGGCCTTGGTCTCCAGCTGGAACTCCTCCGGAGCCCTGGCCTCCAGCTGGCTGAGGGTAATCCCCCTCAGCCCCAGATCGCTCAGCACGGAGTCCCGCTTCTGGTCGCAGCCCCGCAGGGTCAGGCTGAGCACCTGCTCCCGTTTCATGCACGCCTCCACCCCGGCCAGGTCCCCCCGGGAGGCGGCGTCGTTCTTCTCCCGCTCCACCTGGGTAAGCTCCTCCAGGGTCCGGGTCAGGCTGTCCATCAGCCCCAAACAATTCCGCCAGCTCGTCTGCGCCATTTATTCGCCCTCCGCCAGCAGCAGCATCCGGGCCGCTGTCTCCCGGGCGTCAGGGCGGTATTCCCCGGCGGAAACCTGCTGCCGCAGCTCCTGAATCTTGCCCGTGGTGTTGAAGGTGCGCACCTGCTGGGACAGGACGGCCGCCATGTCCCGAAAGGCGGGACTGGACTCCTGCCCCGCCTGGGCGGACAGCGTGATTCTGTCAAAGCTGCCCTCCGCCGTCCGGGCGCGGCGCGGGCCGGCGGCGCGGGCCGCGCCGCCGGGGATGGGGGCCGTGGAAAATCCCTCTCGTCTTGTAACCAACATATCAGCAACCTCCTGAAGCCACTCCCTCGGGAGAACGTGTGGCAAAGCTGTCATAAAAACTTTCTGTATTATACTTATCGGACCGATCCGGGCAAAAAATAACATGGCGGGCAAAATTTTTTCTCCGCGCCTCGCCGGGCGGCAGAAAACAGAGGCCCAGGGCGGCTTCTCGCGCCCCGGGCCTCTGCCGTGGAAACATATTCGCGAAGGATCAGCGGCGCTCCTCCACAGGGTCCCGGTCGCGGAACAGCAGGGAGACGCACCACACAGCGGACAGCCCCACCAGGGTATAGATCACCCGGCTGATCATGCTGCCGGACCCGCCGCAGGCGAAGGCCACCAGATCAAATTGAAACAGGCCCACACTGCCCCAGTTCAGACCGCCGACAATCAGCAGCGTCAGGGCGATTTTGTCCATCATCACGTCAAACCACCTCCTTGTTTCGGGTTCCTGGGGTAGTTTATACGTCTGAGCCTGTTTTATGCGGCTGGAAAAATTTACACAAGGGACTTGGGTCCGAACCCGTGGGGCAGCAGCTCCGACAGGGGGACCGCCTGAAACGCCCCGTCCCCCCGGGCGGCCAGCACCCGCAGTCCGGGGGCGAACTCATAGAGCATCTGCCGGCAGGCCCCGCAGGGCCAGCAGAAGTCCTCTCCCCTTCCGGCGATGGCGATGGCCGTCCATCCCTCCCGGCAGCCCTCGCTCACCGCTTTCACAACCGCTGTGCGCTCAGCGCAGATGGTGGAGCCGTAGGCGGCGTTCTCCACATTGCAGCCGGTGAACACCCGGCCGTCCTCGGTGAGCAGCGCCGCTCCCACCGGGAAATTGGAGTATGGTACATAGGAAAATCGGTGCATCTCAAAGGCTTTTTTCACCAGCTCCAGGTCGGTCATGGGCGTTCCTCCTTTTATTCTTCACAAAAAACTTGCGTATGATGTCCGATTCCATTATAATACTCCTGACATTTTCACGCAAGGATGGGATCGCAATATGGAGAAAAAATTCGTGATTTTTGACATGGACGGCACCCTCACCGACTCCATGGGGGTGTGGAACCGGCTGTCTGAGGAATATATCACCGGTCTGGGCTACCCCTACTCCCGCGCGCTGATGGACAATACCGCCCACCTGACCGTGCTGGATTCCGCTGCCCTCTTTGTCCGGCACTACAGCATTCCCAAGTCCCCGGAGCAGGTGGCCGCAGATATCAACGGCCTGATGGAGCGTCACTACCGCACCGACGTGCCCCTGAAGGCGGGGGCCAGGGAGGTGCTGGAGCGGCTCAGGGCGGCGGGCGTGAGCATGTGCGTCGCCTCCTCCACCTCCCCCAGGCTCATTGACGCCTGCCTGCGCCGGCTGGGCGTGCGGGACTGCTTCCAGTTCCTCCTTTCCGCCGAGGAGGTGGGCGCGGGCAAGGACAAGCCCGACATCTATCTGGAGGCCGCCCGCCGCCTGGGCAGCGCACCGGAGAACACCGTGGTCTTTGAGGATGTGATCTTTGCCGCCCGCACCGCCAAGGCCGCCGGCTTCACCGTGGCCGCCGTCTATGACGACTCCTCCCGGGACAGCCAGGAGTCCCTGCGGGAGACCGCCGACTTCTACCTCACCCGCTGGGACGACCCAGCTCTGTTGGAGTGGCTGGGGCTTTGATTTGCAGGGGCGGATATGATCCGCCCGCAGAATCGGGCGTTGCAGGGCGGGACGCCCCCCGGCCCGCCGCGGTCCGCAGGGGCGCACAGGTCCAAAAATAGCGGGCGGCCACAGGCCGCCCCTATAGTTGCTTATTTAAACCGTACCGCCGTGCCGTAAGCGATGACCTCGGCGGCCCCCTGCATCACGGCGGAGGAGCCGTAGCGGACGTTCACCACCGCGTCGGCCCCCAGAGCCTCGGCCTCGTCTACCATGCGCTTAACGGCGATCTGCCGGGCCTCGTTGAGCATCTCGGTGTAGCCGGTGATCTCGCCGCCCACCAAGGTCTTCATGCCGGCCATAAAGTCCTTGCCGAAGTTCTTGGACTGGACCACGGTGCCCTTGGCCATGCCCAGCACCTCAAATTCCTTCCCGGGGATGTAGTCGATGTTTACCAGCAGCATAGTGTTTTCCTCCTTATACAGTGTCACAGATTGAATATCTTTCAGAGCGTCGATCTCTTGAAAGCGTTTCTTCAGCGCCCACAGGGCGGGAACCATCATCGCGGCGCAGAACATCCCGCAGGCGGCGAACAGGATAAACAGCCATTGAGGCAGCTCGGGGATTATGCACAGGGCCCAGAAGCATACGACACAGGCCCCCATCAGCACTCCGAACAGCACAACCCCGATTACCGCGCCCCGTTTCTCCCGGGCTTTAGTATTTCCTGGCTTCATCCAGCTCTCCTCTCTCAATCTCCCGCACCCGCTGCCACAGGGCGGCGAAGGTAAAGGGAATGGTAATCAGGTCAGCGACGGCCAGAATCAGCATCAGGCCGGCCAGCCATTCCGGCGGACCCAAAGTCCGCAGGTAGAGCAGGGCGGCCACAGTCATCAGCTGGAACAGAGTGCTGACCACCACAGACCGCACCGCGGCCCGCTTTTCCGCCCGGCGGTCAAATTCAATATTTTTTGGCTTCGTCCTCCTCACCCCCCTGTATCTCCTTCCATCGCTGATACAGGGCCATAATAACCCCAACTGCGGTGGCCAGGTACAAAAAAGCCACAAACAGAATCACTCCGGTTGTGAAGGGCTCGGTGAAGCCGCCGAAGTATCCGGCCAGCATGGCCCCGGTGAGCAGGAACATGAACCCGGCCACCAGAATGGTGATGACCACAGCCCCGGCAAAGCCCTTTCCGCTAGTAGTTTTTCGCATCGTCTTCCTCTCCTTTCTGAATTTCCTTGATTCGCTGGAACAGGGCCAGCAGGACACCCAGGATAATCACTCCCGGGATGGCTACCAGCACCACAAGCAGGGCCAGGGGCGGGGCGTCTGTCGGGTCCGCTGTGAAGCCCCACACCATCAGCACGATGAGGGCGGCCATCAAGGCGGTGGTCAGCAGGGCCATGACGACGGCCCCGGCGTACCGGACGGGCTTCAGGTCGCCCTTCTGCCTGTCCTGGAAGGTGGCGCCCGCCTGCTCCAGCCGCTCCATCTCCTCCAGAAGGGCGGCGGCGTCCAGGGCCTCCAGCCGCTCCTCCCGGTCCTTCAGGGACTGGCACAGCTGAATGGACTGCTCCAGGCTCTTCCGGTCCCGCTCCAGGGTGACCAGGTGCCGGCGCATCCCGTCGGCCACCGTGCCCCCGGCCTGCATCCTGCGGATCTCCTCCAGCGGCACGCCCAGCTTGCGCATCAGCTTGATCTGCCGCAGGATGGCCACCTCCGCCTCGCCGTAGTCCCGGTAGCCGTTCTCGCTGTTGCGCCGGGGGGACAGCAGCCCCTGCTCCTCATAGAACCGGATGTTCTTTTTGGTAATGCCCACCTGGGCCTCCACCTCGTTGATCTTCACGGGCGTTCCCCCTTTCTGAGCCTACTCTACACCTTCCACAAGGGGGAAAGTCAAGAGATTTTTGAAATTTTTTTGCCTCCCCCCAGGGGGAAGGCCTTTTTACGCCGTTTTTCCCCCTTGACAGCTCCCTGCGGATGGGGTATCATGATGTCAGACAACTATCCAAGATCAGACATCACAGGCTGCCGCCGCACCCCTGAGCGGAGACGCCTGAAACTATCAGGAGGTTATACATATGCGCTCTGACGTTGTGAAAAAAGGTATTCCCGCCGCGCCCAACCGCTCCCTGCTCTACGCTCTGGGCTATACCCGTGAGGAGTTGGAAAGACCCCTCATCGGGGTAGTGTGCTCCTACAATGAGATTGTCCCCGGACACATGAACCTGGACAAGATTTCTGAGGCGGTAAAGGCCGGCATCCGGGCTGCCGGGGGCACCCCGGTGGAGTTCCCCGCCATCGCCGTGTGCGACGGCATCGCCATGGGCCACGTGGGCATGAAGTACTCCCTGGTGACCCGGGACCTGATTGCCGATTCCACCGAGGCCATGGCCCTGGCCCACCAGTTCGACGGGCTGGTGATGATCCCCAACTGCGACAAGAACGTGCCCGGTCTCCTCATGGCCGCCGCCCGGGTGAATGTGCCCACTATCTTCGTCTCCGGCGGGCCCATGCTGGCCGGACGGCTCAACGACGGCCGCCGCACCTGCCTCAGCCACATGTTTGAGGCGGTGGGCTCCTACTACGCCGGCAAGCTGGACGAGGCGGGGGTGGAGGAGTATGAGAACAACGCCTGTCCCACCTGCGGCTCCTGCTCCGGCATGTACACCGCCAACTCCATGAACTGCCTCACCGAGGCCATCGGCATGGCCCTCCGGGGCAACGGCACCATCCCCGCCGTGTGGTCCGCCCGGCTGCGGCTGGCCAAGCACGCCGGCATGAAAATCATGGAGCTGGTGGAGAAGGACATCCGCCCCCGGGATATCATGACCGCCGCCGCCTTCCACAACGCTGAGACCATCGACATGGCCCTGGGCTGCTCTACCAACACCATGCTTCACCTGCCTGCTATCGCCCACGAGTGCGGCGTGGATTTGTCCTTCGACATGGCCAACGAAATCTCCGACCGGACCCCCAACCTG
The DNA here is from genome assembly GCA_041223805.1 of Oscillospiraceae bacterium 44-34. GTDB lineage: Bacteria > Bacillota > Clostridia > Oscillospirales > Oscillospiraceae > Lawsonibacter. The sequence continues at coordinate 54,802 of JBCLQX010000008.1, forward strand.
TGCCACCTGGCCCCCGCCGGCGACACCTATATGGAGGACCTGGAGCGGGCCGGGGGCGTCTACGCCGTGATGGCCGAGCTGGCGAAGAAAAGCCTGATCGACACCTCCCTGCCCACCTGCACCGGAAAGACCGTCGCCGAGAACCTGGAGGGCGTGGTCAACCGGGATCCCGAGATCATCCGGCCTATCGACAATCCCTACTCCAAAACCGGCGGCATTGCCGTCCTCAAAGGAAACCTGGCCCCCGACGGCTGCGTGGTAAAACAGTCCGCCGTGGCCCCGGAGATGATGAAGCACGAGGGCCCCGCCCGGGTGTTCAACTCCGAGGAGGAGGCCATCACCGCCATCTACGACGGCAAGATCACGGCCGGAGACGTGGTTGTCATCCGCTACGAAGGCCCCAAGGGGGGACCCGGTATGCGGGAGATGCTCAACCCCACCTCCGCCATCGCCGGTATGGGGCTGGACAAGGACGTGGCCCTCATCACCGACGGCCGGTTCTCCGGGGCCACCCGGGGGGCCTCCATCGGCCACGTCTCTCCTGAGGCCGCCTCCGGAGGGAATATCGGGCTGGTGGAGGAGGGCGACCTCATCTCCATCGACATCCCCGCCCATACCATCAGCCTGAAGGTGTCCGGCGAAGAACTGGCCGCCCGCAGGGCCAAGTGGGTGTGCCCCGAGCCCAGGATCAAGACGGGCTACCTGGCCCGGTACGCAAAAATGGTGTCCTCCGCCGACAAGGGCGCGATTTTGAGCTGAGACGCTTCCCAAGGCCCCCCTTTACAAGGGGGGCCTTTTTTTCTGCAAATATGTAAAGCCCCCTTGACGTAAAATGTAAAGTGTGCTATACTCCAAATAGTAAAGCACGCTTTACCTATACCTATGCCGGTATCCCCGCCCTTCGGGCGGGGGTGCAGAGCAAACTGTTCAAAGGAGGTGGTCCGGTGACCAACCGTATCGCCGAGCTGCGCAAAGCCCGGAAAATTTCTCAGGCCGAGCTGGCCGACGGGGTGGACGTCACCCGGCAGACCATCATCTCCCTGGAGAGCGGCCGGTACAACGCCTCATTGCTGCTGGCCCACAAGATCGCGAAATATTTCGGCATGACCATTGAGGAAGTATTTTTGTTCGAGGAGGAGACACCATGAGGAAGCTGAAAGAGAGCAGGGCCATGCAGGACGACCTGATCTCCTGTGTGACAATCTTGGGCTTTAGCATTTTTTATATCTCGGACCATTTGGAGCTTGAACCGTGGCACCGGACCATTATGACCGTTGGGCTTGTGTTTTGTATCGCGGAAATGATTCTGAGACTCTGGCGGCTGCGGCGGAACAAGCGCATGACCCCGGAGGAGCAGAGGGAGGCCAAGCGGGAGAACAGCGACGAGCGCAGTCGGATGATCTTGGATAAGGCCACGAAATACTGCTGGAGTATCGAGGACGCCCTGCTTCTGATTGGCTTTGTCGTGTTTGTCTTTCGGGAGCAGCCGGCGGTGTACTCCGTTTTGTATGCGGTCTTAGCTGTCAGAATATTGGCCTGCACCGCCCTGCGCTGGTGGCTGGACCGGAAATATTAAGGAGGTTTTGTCATGAAAAACTTTTGGAAAAAGATATTCCCCTATGTGATGTTCGCGGCGGCCTGGGTTCTGATTCTGGCCACGTTCCTGCTGGGGGAGCGGATCAAGGAGCAGCTCAGCCTTGTTCTGTTTACGCTGGGCGGGGTCCTTTTGGGCTTTGGCGCGGTGGGAATCGCGCTGAGCCGCATCCGGATGTCCCCGGAACAGCAGAAGGAGTATGAGCGGAGTGAGCATGACGAGCGCAACGTGGCCATCCGGGAGAAGGCGGCTATGTCCTCCTGGTACTGGACGCTGTACATGCTGTGGGCGGCGTTCATGGTCATCCAGATCTTCGTCGGCGGCCTGTGGGGCGTGGCGGTGTCGGTGGTGATCGTCCTCCACTGCACCTTCTATATGATTAACATTCACCGCTGGAACAAGAAGATGTAAGGAGGACTCCGAATATGCTGGTAAAACAACTTTTGACAGGCGGCGGGGACTACGGAAAATCCCTGAAACAGCGCCGGTGGGCGGCGATTGGGATGCTGTGCATCGGGCTGGTGGGGTTTGCGTGCTGGTTTTTCCTGGTGCCGGACAGCCACCTGTCCGAGCACGCCCAGGGCTTTTATCTGGGCGCGGCCAGCGGCATCACCTCCGGGGCTCTGATTCTTTTTATCCGCACGCAATACCTGCTCACCCATCCCCAGGCCCAGCGGAAGGCCAAAATCAAAGAGACGGACGAGCGGGAGATGCACATCATACGCACCGCCGCACAAATGGCGGGGGGACTCACCATTTTCGGGGTGGCGCTGTCCCTGTTCATCGTCCTGCCCCTGAACATGGATGCCTACTACGCCCTGATGGGGGTCGTATTCTTCTACGCTGCCGTCTTTTTCCTGTCCAGCCTGTGGCTGTCCAAAAGGCTGTGAGCCGGCGGCTGGAGCTGGCGGTCACCCCCGAGCTGGCGGGGGTCAAGGTGGACACCCTGCTGAAAAAGCGCCTGGGCCTGTCCGGGACGGTGGTGCGGCGAGTGAAATGGCTGGAGGACGGCATTTTGGTGGACGGCGTCCGGGTCCACACCGACTTTCGTCCGGCGGCGGGGCAGGTGCTCTCTGTCCGGCTGGACGACCCGGAGCGGAGAAGCGGGGTTGTCCCCGCGCCGGGGCCGCTGGACATCGTCTATGAGGATGCCGACCTGATCGTGCTGAACAAGGCACCGGGGGTGTCCGTCCACCCGGGGCCGGGGCATTTTGACGATACGCTGGGTAATTTTCTCCTCTATCATTACGACGAGGAGGGGGAGACCGCCGATTTTCACCCCGTCCACCGGCTGGACCGGGGGACCAGCGGCCTGCTGGTGGCCGCCAAGCACCCTCACGCCCAGGAGGCGCTGAAAAACCAGCTTCACACGGAAAATTTCCGCCGGGTCTACCTGGCGGTGTGCGAGGGGGTTCCGGAGCCTTACTCCGGGGTCATTGACGCACCTCTGGGCCCCAAGCCGGGCTCCCTGATGGAGCAGATGGTTCGGCCCGACGGCAAGCCCGCACGCACGCAATACGGGGTGCTGCGCCGGTGGGGGGCGCGGGCCCTCCTCAGCATAGAGCTGGAGACGGGCCGCACCCATCAGATACGGGTCCATATGGCCCACATCGGCCATCCCCTCGTCGGGGACTTCCTCTACGGGACGGAGGACCGGGACCTCATCTCCCGGCCAGCCCTCCACTCAGGCTATCTGTCCTTCCTCCACCCCATCACTGGGGAGAAGCTGCAGTTCTCTGCCCCCCTGCCCCAGGACATGGCCCGGCTGAAACTGTAAAATCTGACAAAAACTTCTGGTAATCTTGTCCCTTCTGTGGTATCATGGCAGATGTAAAATTTTTGCCGCAGGAGGTATGTCAATATGTCCTATCGTGATACTTATGAAGCCTGGCTGTCCAATCCCGCCCTGACCGCCGAGGAGAAGGCCGAGCTGGAGGCCATCAAGGGCGACGAGAAGGAGATCGAATCCCGCTTTTTCGCCCAGCTGGAGTTCGGCACCGCCGGCCTCCGGGGTACCATGGGGGTAGGCCTGTACCGGATGAACCTCTACACGGTCAGCCACGCCACCCAGGCCTTTGCTCAGGTGATCCTGGCCGAGGGTCCCGAGGCTGTCAAGCGGGGGGTGGCCGTGTGCTACGACTGCCGGAACCACTCTGAGGAATTTGCCCGGGCGGCCGCCCTCATCCTGGCCAACAACGGCATCCCCGTGCGCCTGTTTGACGCCCTGCGCCCCACCCCGGAGCTGTCCTTTGCTATTCGGGAGTACGGCTGTATCGCCGGCATCAACATCACCGCCAGCCACAACCCCAAGGAGTACAACGGTTATAAGGTCTATTGGGAGGACGGCGCCCAGCTGCCTCCCAACCACGCCGACCAGGTGTCCAAGATCATGCGGGAGCTGGACGTGTTCGACGGCCCCAGGCTGAGCTGCGACACCCCCGCTCCGATCACCATGATGGGAGAGGAGACCGACGAGAAGTTCCTGACCAATTCCCTGGCGCAGGCTATCGACACCGAGGCGGTGGCCAAGGTGGCGGACCAATTCAAGATGGTGTACACCCCCTTCCACGGCACCGGCTACAAGCTCATCCCTGAAGCACTGAAACGGCTGGGCATGAAGCACGTCGTCTGTGTCCCCCAGCAGATGGTCATTGATGGAGACTTCCCCACGGTGGCCTCCCCCAACCCGGAGAACCCGGAGGGCTTCTATCTGGCGGTGGACATCGCCAGGAAGGAGGGGGCCGACTTCATCCTGGGCTCCGACCCCGACGCCGACCGGGTGGGCCTGATGGTCAACACCGGGAACGGGGAGTTCAAGGTGCTCACCGGCAACCAGTCCGGCGTGCTCCTGCTGGACTACCTCATCGGGGCCATGAAGCGCACTGGCAAGCTGCCCGCTAACCCGGTGGCCCTCAAGACCATTGTCACCACCGAGATGGCCCGGAAGGTGGCCGAGGTCAACGGGCTGAAATGCTTCGACACCTTCACCGGATTTAAGTTCCTGGCCCAGAAGAAGGACCGGCTGGAGAGCAGCGGCGAGGGGAATGTAATCATGTCCTATGAGGAGAGCTACGGCTATATGCTGGGCTCCTTCGTCCGGGACAAGGACGCCGTCACCGCCGCCGTGGCTATGACCGAGATGGCCGCCTGGTACGCCGGAAAGGGCATGACTCTCTACGACGCCCTGCTGGCGCTGTATGAGAAGTATGGTTATTACAGCGAGAAGACGTTGAATCTGGTCATGCCCGGCCTGGACGGCCTGAAAAAGATGGCCGAGCTGATGGCAAATCTTCGGGAGCAGCCCCCAGTGGAGATTGCCGGGGTGGCTGTGAAGGAACAGAAGGACTACAAGGACGGCAGTGTGGTCTCTGTGGCCGACGGGTCCAAGACCGCGATGGAACTGTCCGGCTCCAACGTGCTGCGGTATGAGATGGCCGACGGCACCAGCCTCATCGTCCGGCCCTCGGGAACCGAGCCCAAGGTGAAGGTCTATATCCTGGCCAACGGAACGTCCGCAGAGGACTGCGGCGGCAAGGTGGAGCGGTACGCCGCCTGGGCCGAGGGCCTCAAGGGCTGACCTGTCAGAACACAGCGCATCGAGCCGCCCGTCCCTTGGTGGGATGGGCGGCCGTCATTTTCTGGAGTCCTGAAAAAATCCCAAAAAGGAATTGACAAACGGGGCGAGATGGGGTAAGATAATGAGCAATCATTATAAAAGCGATGACCGGGATAGTAGGCTTGTCTGGATCTGAAGAGAGGGCGCGGGTGGTGCGAGCGCCTGTGAAGGACCTCCTGCCGAACCTCACCCGCGAGCAGTCTTTCTGAACCGGCGGAAGGCCGCAGTAGGTTGGAACGGTTCCCTCCGTTAACGGGGCAGCGAGCGCATGGCGGCACGCCATGAATTTAGGTGGTACCACGGAGTATTTGGCTTCGTCCTATTGGGATAGGACGGGGCTTTTTTGTTTTACACAGTACGGAGGTGACGTTTTATGAATGGAGCGCAGGCGCTGATTGAGAGCTTGAAGCGGGAATGCGTGGACCATATCTTCGGCTATGCCGGAGCCACCATCTGCCCGGCGGTGGACGCGCTGAGGGAAGCGCCCGAGATCGGCTACACCCTGGTGCGGACCGAACAGAATGCGGGGCATATGGCCTCGGGCTACGCCCGGGTGAGCGGCAAGGTGGGGGTGTGCATGGTGACCTCCGGCCCGGGGGCCACCAACCTGATTACCGGCATCGCCACCGCATATATGGACTCCATCCCCATGGTGGCCATCACCGGCCAGGTGCCCAGCCACCTTCTGGGCCGGGATATCTTCCAGGAGGTGGACATCACCGGTGCGGTGGCCCCCTTCTCCAAGCACAGCTACCTGGTGAAGGACCCCAACCAGATTCCCCGTGTTGTCCGGGAGGCCTTCCACATCGCCTCCACCGGCCGGCCTGGGCCGGTTTTGATTGATATTCCCATTGACATTCAGGAACAGAGTCTGAAGTCCTTCGACTGGCCGGAGGAGGTCAGCATCCGGGGCTATAAGCCCAGCGTGAAGGGCAACGATTTGCAGATCAAGCGTGTGGCAGAGGCCATCGGCAGGGCCAGACAGCCCATCATCTGCGCCGGGGGCGGCGTGTGGCTGGCCGGCGCCCAGGAGGAACTGCTGGAGCTGGCGGAGGGGACAGGCATCCCGGTGGTGAAAACCATGATGGGCATCTCCCTGATGCCCACCCATCACCCCCTGAATATGGGGATGATCGGGGCTCACGGCAACCACTGCGCCAACAAGGCCCTGGCCAAGTCCGACCTGCTGATTATGGTGGGCACCCGGGCGGCCGACCGGGCTATTGTCCAGCCCGACGAGATTCAGCGGCGGATGGCCACTATTCACATCGACGTGGACCCGGCGGAGATTGGGAAAAATATGCAGGCCGCCGTCCCCCTGGTGGGGGATGTGAAGGTGATCCTGCGGCAGCTGCTGGATTTGGGAATTGCTGCCCCGGACTGCGCCCAGTGGCGGGACCAGCTGGCCGACTACCGGAAAGCGGAGCTGAGCCGTCAGTTTCCCAGCCGCCCCGGCTCTGTCTTTCCCGGCACCGTTATGCGGAGGCTGGGGGACAAGCTGGCCGATGACGCGGTGGTCTGCGCCGATGTGGGACAGAACCAAATCTTTACCTGCAAGTACCTGCCCCAGAAGCACGGCCGTCTCCTCACCAGCGGCGGCCTGGGCACCATGGGCTACGCCCTGCCCGCCGGGGTGGGGGTGAAGGTGGCCCAGCCTGAGCGGCAGACCGTGGTCATCTGCGGCGACGGCTCCTTCCAGATGGCGATGAATGAGCTGGCCGCTGTCAAATACGCGAGCATGGACCTGAAAATTGTCCTCTTCCGGAACAACACCCTGGGGCTGGTCCATCAGATTCAGAGCCGGGCCCCCTACCACGGCCCCTTCGGGGTCAGCCTGGACGGCTCCCCCGACTTCGAGACCATCGCCGCCGCCTACGGCATCCCTTGTGTCACAGTGAGCGAGGAGGAGGACCTGGACGCTTCCATCGACCGCTTCCTGTCTGAGGCGGGACCCTGCCTGCTGATTTGTGAAGTCCACCCCGACGTAGCCACCACTGATTAAAGGAGGGAGAAGATGAAACAGACCATTTCCGTGCTGGTGGAGAACCAGGCCGGCGTGCTCAACCGCATTACCGGGCTGTTTTCCCGCCGGGCGTTCAACATCGACTCCCTGGCCGTGGGCGTCACCGACGACCCCACTATCTCCCGGATCACCATCATCGTGGACAGCGGCAACAGCGTGGTGGAGCAGGTGGAGAAGCAGCTGAACAAGCTGGTGGAGGTCATTAAGGTGCGCACCATCCCCGAGGACAAAAAAATTGGCCGGGAGCTGGTGCTCCTCAAGGTGAACGCCACCAACAAGACCCGGCAGGATATTATGACCATCTGTGACATCATGGGGGCCAAGGTGGACGATATCTCCCCTAACTCCCTCACCCTGGAGCTGTCCGACACCCCCGACCGGGTGGACACCTTCGAGGCCATGCTCCGGCCCTTCTCCATCCTGGAGGTGGTCCGCACCGGCGTGATCGCCCTGCAAAAGGGCGGGGGGAAGATTTAAGCCTATGGGAGAAATCGTATGCGCTGGTGGAAAAAGCCCCGAAAAATTGTGGTTGGAACGTCGGTTTACCGATATATTCTGGCGGACCGCCCCCAATACCGGGAACTGAGAGTATATCGGGAGGACAGCAAACAGCCGGCCCTTTGCCTGCGGCTGACCTGGCCGGAGACCTGGGCCATCGACCTGTTCCGGCCCAAGGCGGTGGCCTATGTCATCGGCTGGTATGAGGGAACCGGGCGCGGAGGGTCCAACCCCGTTTACCCGCAAAAGGAGCCGGAGCTGCTCCAGGGCCTGCTGGATCTGTTTTTCCTCCCGGGGGAGCAGGAGCAGCGGGAGTGGTTTCTGGAGCGGATCAAAATGGACGGTCCGCCGCCCCTTAAGTGGGAATGGTAATATATTTTAAGGAGGCCGCTGTCATGAGCGAAAAACGGTATCAGATTTCCCCCATTGAGCTGGTCCAGTGGGCGGAGCCGCTGTTCGGGGACGAGGAAACCCCCGCCCAGGGTATATCCCAGGAGCTGGTCGCCTCCTACGAGGCAGCGGCGGGCTTCCGGCTCCCCGCCTCCCTGCGAGACTATCTGCTGACCTGCGGCCGGGCCAGCCTAAACGATATGCTTCACCCTATGCATATCCCGGACAAGGACGCCAAGCCCTTTGGCGGACATTTGACCTTCTCTCACGATTATATCGAGGATGCCATGCTGGATTTCAGAAGGCACAACGAGACCGGAAACGAGGAACAGGAGCGGCTGTGGGCTCTGCCCAAGGAACGCTGGGGCGAACAGCAGGACAACTACCTGCTGTTCTGGCACGAAAATCAGGGCTGCTGGTATGCCGGCATTCGGAAACAGGACCTGGACCAGCCCGACCCGGTGGTATACTTCAACGACCAGGATACCATGTACCACTGGGCGTCCTTTGCCGATTCTGTCTCCTCCTTCTTGATCGCTACCATTATTGAGGTCGTGGAGGATGAAACCACCGCAGATACCAGCACCTTCGAGGACCCGGGGGAGATTCAAAGGGTTCTGGCGGAGGGCGGCGTGGACTTCCCGCGCTTGTGTGAGCCCTACCCCTTCCCCGGCGGACGCTTCTGCCACACCTGCCTGGACACCGGGACCAATACACTGTATGTCTATGGCGAGGAGGCGGAGAACCGCCCTGCCTATTTGAAGGTGATAAAACCCTGGGAAGAGGATTAAAGGAGGCGTTTTTATGAGCTGTCTTGGCGGCTTTCGGGCCATTACAAAGGAGGAGCTGGACAGGCTGCGCTCCGTCCCCCGGGCGGACCGGGTGCCGGACTACCTGGACGAGATGGAGATGGTGGACTCCTGCGACCTGGACAAGGCCTGGGACGCCATCCACCGCGCCCTGACCAACGGCAAGCTGGAGTACGGCGGCAAAAATCCGCCCGGCTGCTGGGTGATTCTGGGCGGCGAGGTCCTCCGGGGCGACCGGGAGGGGGAGGAGGACTATATCGTCACCTGCAAGAACCCCCATCAGGTAAAGCGGATTTACCAGTTCCTCCAGGAGCTGACGGAGGAAGCATTCCGCAAACTATACTTTGCCATCGACCCCGAGGAGTACGGCTTTGAACTGAGCGAGGACGATTTTGAATACACCTGGTATTATCTGTCGGATTCGATTCCCTTCTGGAAAAACGCGGTGGAAAAACAGCTTTGGGTGCTGTTTGATGTGGATCAATAGAGAAAACTGACAGTTTTGCACCAAAAAGGCTCCTTTCAAAAGGCGTCTTGCCCCTGCGGGGGATGAAAGAATCAGCGAAAAGAGGCGAAACTATGAAAATCAGAGCGACTGCGGCCATTATGGAGTGCCTGCTGGAGCAGGAGGTGGACACCGTCTTTGGGTATCCCGGCGGGACCATCCTGAATCTCTATGACGAGCTGTATAATTACAAGGACAAAATCCACCACGTTTTGACCGCCCACGAGCAGGGCGCGTCCCACGCCGCCGACGGCTACGCCCGTTCCACCGGCAAGGTGGGGGTGTGCTTCGCCACCAGCGGCCCCGGGGCGACAAACCTGGTCACCGGCATCGCCACCGCCTATATGGACTCCTCCCCCATCGTTTTCATCACCTGCAACGTAACCGAGCAGACCCTGGGCAAGGACGCCTTCCAGGAGGTGGACATCACCGGCATCGCCATGCCCATCACCAAGGCGGCCTACCTGGTCCGGGACGCCCAGACCATCCCCGACGTGATGCGCCAGGCCTTCGCCGTGGCGGCGACGGGCCGACCCGGGCCGGTCTTGATCGACTTTGTAAAGAACGTCACCTTCCCCACCGTGGAGATCGACTATGAGTTTGTCCCCTGGACCGAAAACCGGAAGTGCGGCAGTATTCAGTCGCTGGCCGGCAGCCACGACCTGAAGGCCCCCGAGCCCGACATCGGGGACATCAACACCCTGGTGGACATGATCGCCCAGGCGGAGCGGCCCCTTCTCATCTGCGGCGGCGGCGTGGTCCGGGGGCGGGCGGACGCGGAGTTCAAGGAGTTCGCCGAGAAGCTGGACGCCCCGGTGGCCATCACCGTGATGGGCGGGGGCGGCTTTCCCGGCGGGCACCCCCTCACCACCGGCATGATCGGGATGCACGGCTCCCAGGCCAGCAACGTGGCCTGCAACGAGTGCGATTTGTTGATTGCTGTAGGCTGCCGGTTCTCCGACCGGGTGGCCCTCCAGCCCGACACCTTCGCCAGCCAGGCCAAGATCGTCCACATCGACATCGACCGGTCGGAGATTGACAAGAACGTCCTCACCGACCACCACATCATCGGCTCGGCCAAGCGGGTGCTGGCTCTGCTGAACGAGCGCCTGCCCCAGTACAGCCACCCTGAATGGAAGGCCCACATCCTCCCCCTGAGGGAGCCCTCCGTCCCCCGGCAGAGCGAGGCCCTCACCCCCAAGCAGGTGCTGGAGACCATCCGAAAATTGGCCCCCCAGGACACCATCGTGGCCACCGACGTGGGCCAGCACCAGATGTGGTCCATCCAGCACTTCCACTTTGACTACCCTGGCCAGCTGCTCACCTCAGGCGGCTTTGGCACCATGGGCTTCGGCCTGGGGGCGGCCATCGGGGCCAAGGTGGGCAATCCGGACAAGGTGGTGGTCCACACCACCGGCGACGGCTGCTTCCGCATGAACTGTCATGAGCTGGCCACCGTGGAGCACTACCGCCTGCCCATTATCACGGTGGTGTTCAACAACGGCACCCTGGGCATGGTCCGCCAGTGGCAGCACCTGATCTACCACGAACGCTACTCCGAGACCACCCTGGACCGGGGCCCCGACTTTGTCAAGCTGGCCGAGGCTTACGGCCTCAAGGGCTTCCGGGCCACCACCATGGCGGAGATGGAGGAGGCGTTCCAGAGCGCGCTGGAGGCGGGCCGCGGGTGCGTGATTGACTGCGTGCTGGATATGGACGAGATGGTCCGGCCCATGGTGGCGGGCGGGGCCCACATCACCGACTTTTTACTGAAATAAGGGGGCGGACAGGATGAAGCGTGAATTTGACACCCAGAAAAAGGAATACACCCTGTCTATCCTGGTGCAGGATATACCGGGCGTATTGAGCCAGGTGGCCCGCCTCTTCTCCCGGAAGGGATACAACATTGAGTCCATCGTCTCCGGCGAGACCGACCGGCCCCACGTCACCCGGATCACCATCGTCCTGGTGGCTGACGAGCTGATGATTAACCAGATCGCCGATCAGTGCCGCAAGCTCATCCCTGTGCTGGCGGTGAAGATTCTGGACGAGGGCACCTCCATCCAGCGGGAATTTTCCCTCATCAAGGTCCGGGCCGCTGACCGCAACGCCCGGGACGAGGTGATTCAGATGGCCAACATCTTCCGGGCCAAGATCATCGATGTGAGTCGGGAGACCCTCACCGTTGCCATCTTCGGGGATAAGGAGAAGACGGCCGCCCTCACCGCCATGCTGGCCGACTTCGGCATTTTGGAGATCGCGAAAACGGGTACCATCGCCATCGAAAGAGGGCGCAGCACCATATACGACGACAACAAATTGAAGGAGGAATATAACTATGGCAAAAATGTATTATGAGAAGGACTGTGACATCAACTATCTGGACGGAAAAAAAATCACCATCATCGGCTATGGTTCTCAGGGCCACGCCCATGCCATGAACCTGAAGGACTCCGGCTGCGACGTGTGTGTCGGCCTGCGGGAGGGCTCCAAGAACTGGGCCGCCGCCGAGAAGGCCGGCCTGAAGGTCATGACCGTCCCCGAGGCCGCCAAGTGGGGCGATATCGTGATGATCCTCATCAATGATGAGGTCCAGGCCGACGTCTACAAGAAGGACATCGCCCCCAACCTGGAGCCGGGCAACATGCTCATGTTCGCCCACGGCTTCAACATCCACTTCAAGCAGATCGTCCCCCCCGCCGGGGTGGACGTGTCCATGATCGCCCCCAAGGGCCCCGGCCACACTGTGCGCAGCCAGTACGTGGCCGGCAAGGGTGTGCCCTGCCTCATCGCCGTGGAGCAGAACGCCACCGGCGACGCCTATAAGCTGGCGCTGGCCTATGCCGCCGGCATCGGCGGCGCCCGGGGCGGCGTGATGGAGACCACCTTCCAGGATGAGACCGAGACCGACCTGTTCGGCGAGCAGGCCGTTTTGTGCGGCGGCGTGGTGGAGCTGATGAAGCTGGGCTTCGAGACCCTGGTGGAGGCCGGCTACGCCCCCGAGAACGCCTATTTCGAATGCATCCATGAGATGAAGCTCATCATCGACCTGATCAACAAGGGCGGCGTGGCCATGATGAACTACTCCATCTCCGACACCGCCGAGTTTGGCGAGTACGTCTCCGGCCCCCGCATCCTGCCCTACGAGGAGACCAAGAAGAACATGAAGGCCGTCCTCACCGACATTCAGGACGGCGTGTTCGCTGGCCGCTGGATTGCCGAGAACAAGAACGGCCGCACCTTCTTCAACGCCAAGCGGGCCCAGCTGGCCAAGCACCAGATGGAGACTGTGGGCGCCGAGCTGCGCAAAAACATGCTCTGGGGCGACGATACCGACCCGGATACCGCGTCCAACTAAAAAACGCAAGGGAGTCCCGACCGAGAGGCCGGGGCTCCTGCATTTGAAAAGACAAATTTTTCATTTATAGGAAAAAGCTTTCTATTGGATGAAAAATGTCTCTTCCTTCTTTACTTTTTCACTTTTCCATGCTACACTTTACACAAGTGAATTCCCTGGTGGGAGAAACAGGAAAAAGGAGCGTGGCATTTTGGCAAAAGTGGAAAAGCGAGAGCGGAGCATGGCCCTGTACGAGACTATCCTGAAGCTGAAGGACCTGGACGAGTGCTGTCGGTTTTTCGACGATCTGTGCACCCCCACCGAGCTGAGGAGCCTAGAGCAGCGGTTCGATGTGGCGGTATACCTCCAGCAGGGGCTGGTCTATCTGGACATTCTGGACAAAACCGGGGCCTCCAGCGCCACTATCAGCCGGGTGAGGCGGTCCATGCTGGACAACGGCGCCGGCGGCGTGATGCAGGAGGTCATCGCCCGGGAAGGGCTGCATGAGAAGGAGGAGTCGTAGAGGCGGCCTGCAGCCGGAGAGAAGCCGCGGACTTGGTGTAGGGGCGGATATCATCCGCCCGCGAAAATGACGAACGGCCGAGACAGGCGGATGATATCCGCCCCTACAGATCAAAACGAAACCAAAACAGAAAGCAGGAAGAGAGCATGAGACAACTGATGTTGGGCAACGCCGCTGTTGCCCGTGGACTGTACGAGGCGGGGTGCTGTGTGATCTCCAGCTACCCCGGAACCCCCAGCACCGAGATCACCGAGGAGGCGGTGAAGTATCCGGAAATCTACTGCGAATGGGCCCCCAATGAAAAAGTCGCCATGGAGACTGCTTTTGGGGCCTGTCTGGCGGGGAAACGGGCCTTCTGCGCCATGAAGCACGTGGGCCTCAACGTGGCCGCCGACCCCCTGTATACCATGAGTTATACCGGAGTCAACGCAGGCATGGTCATCGGCGTGGCCGACGATCCGGGGATGCACTCCTCTCAGAACGAGCAGGACTCCCGCCACCACGCCATCGCCGCCAAGGTGCCCATGCTGGAGCCCTCTGACTCCGCCGAGGCGCTGGAGTTCGCCAAGCTGGCCTATGAGCTCAGCGAGGAGTTTGATACCCCGGTGCTGCTGAAGATGTGTACCAGGGTGGCCCACTCCCAGTCCGTCGTAGAGACCTCCCCCCGGGCGGAGCCTGAGATGAGGCCCTATGAGAAGAATATCGCAAAATATGTCATGATGCCCGGCAACGCCATCCGCCGCCACCCATTTGTGGAGGAGCGCACCCGGAAGCTCCAGGAGTGGGCCGAGACCGCCCCCGTCAACCGGGTGGAGATGGGGGGCGCCAAAGTCGGCATTATTACCTCCTCCACCAGCTACCAGTACGTGAAGGAGGTCTTTGGAGATTCCGTGTCCGTCCTCAAGCTGGGGATGGCCAACCCCTTGCCGGTGAAGCTGATTCAGGATTTTGCCTGTAAAGTGGAAAGGCTTGTTGTGGTGGAGGAGATGGACCCCATCATAGAGAACCACTGTAAAGCGCTGGGCCTTGCCGTCTCCGGCAAGGATGCGCTGCCCATGGAGGGGGAATTTTCCCAGAATCTGATTGCGGAAAAGCTGGGCGGGGAGGTACATACCGGTCGGACCGTCGCCGGCCCCATCCCGCCCCGGCCCCCCGTCATGTGCGCCGGGTGCCCCCACCGGGGACTGTTCTATATCCTGAGCAGAAACAAATGCACCGTCCTGGGGGATATCGGCTGCTACACCCTGGGGGCGGTGGCCCCCCTGGCCGCTATGGACATGACCCTGTGCATGGGGGCCTCCATCTCCGCTGTCCACGGCTTCAACAAGGCCCGGGGCGCGGAGAGCGAGGGCAAAACGGTGGCCGTTATCGGCGATTCCACCTTTATGCACTCGGGCATGACTGGCCTGGCCAACATCGCCTATAACCAGTCCAACTCCACGGTGATTATTCTGGACAACTCCATCACCGGCATGACCGGCCACCAGCAAAACCCCACCACCGGCTATAACATCAAGGGCGACCCCGCCGGGAAGATCGACCTGGAGGCCCTGTGCAGGGCAATGGGCTTTGACCGGGTCCGGGTGGTGGACCCCTACGATTTGAAGGCCACTGAGGCCGCCGTCAAGGAGGAACTGGCTGCGGAAGCGCCCTCTGTGATTATCAGCCGCCGTCCCTGCGCTCTGCTCAAGTACGTCAAGCATGAGGCGCCCCTGAAGGTGGACATTGTCAAATGTGTGGGCTGCCGGAGCTGTATGAAAATCGGCTGCCCCGCCATCTCCATCAAAGAGGGCAAGGCCCATGTGGACGCCACTCTGTGCGTGGGCTGCGGCGTGTGCCAGCAGCTGTGCGGGGTGAAGGCGTTTGCCTGACCGATCGTAGGGGCGGATATCATCCGCCCGTAAAACGACACGTGGCTGGAACGGGCGGATAATATCCGCCCCTACACCCAAAAACAAGGAGTTGTTTCAAGATATGGAAACCAAAAATATCATGATCGTGGGCGTGGGGGGCCAGGGCTCCCTGCTGGCCTCCAAGCTGCTGGGACACCTTCTCATGGAGCAGGGCTATGACGTGAAGGTGTCCGAGGTCCACGGCATGTCCCAGCGGGGCGGGTCGGTGGTGACCTATGTGCGCTACGGCGACAAGGTGAACTCCCCCGTCATCGACAAGGGGGAGGCGGACTACATTGTCTCCTTCGAGCTGCTGGAGGCCGCCCGCTGGCTGAGTTACCTGAAACCCGACGGCCAGATCGTCACCTCCACCCAGCAGATCGACCCCATGCCCGTCATTACCGGCGCGGCGGTCTACCCCGATAACCTGGTGGAGAAAATGCGCGCCGCCGGGGCCAAGGTGGACGCCCTGGACTGCCTCAAGCTGGCCGAGGAGGCCGGCTCGTCCAAGGCTGTCAACATTGTCCTTATGGGCCGGCTGTCCCACTACTTCGACCTGCCCGACGAGGCCTGGCAGGAATCCCTGGAGGCTATGGTGCCCCCAAAATTCCTGGAGCTGAACAAGAAAGCCTTTGAACTGGGGAAGAGGGCGTAGCCGTGTTTGCCTGCAAGGTGATGATAAAGTCCTCCATGGAGGCGGTAAAGGCCCGGTTCCAGGACTATGAGTGCCTGGAGTTTTTCCAGCGGGGGGACTGGGTGCTGGCGGAGGACTTTTCCGGCACGCAGTTGTTCGGCTGGGAGGTGTCCACGTGGCTGGAGTTGGCCGGAGAGGACGAGTTGATTTACGCCTACTACGACGAGAATATGAATGCGGAATTTGTCTTTATCCAGAACGGCCTGTGTATGCGGGCCTATCAGGAGTATGACGGCGAGGTGGATACCGATGAGGGGGAGGATTCAGATATCTCCATCGCCGGATGGACTGACATAGCCGACTACATGGATGAGTATATGATATAAGTTCAGTAACTCTTAAGCTTTTACATAATGTTACGAAAGGAACGATAAAAGATGGGATTTTTATCCAACCTCTTTGGCGGCGCCAAGAAAGCGGAGGAGGTCAACGACGAGAACGCCCAGGCGCTGAAGCGGTTTTTCAAGGAGAATCTGCCCAGTGAGTTCGCCAACTCCGCCAAATACGCCATCTCCATCATCCGAGGGGACAAGGGCTATGAGGCCCGGATCAATATGGACATGGGGGCGGACGGCTCTACCTACAACGGCTTTACCAAGGAGAACTTTGAGGAGCTGGCGGACTGGGAGTCGGAGCGGGTGTTTGACCTGCTGCCCGAGCCGCCGGTCACCGTAGTGGTTATCTTCGATATGGACTTTGGCAAGACCAAGGTCACCATGAACCGGGGCCGCCTGCTTGCCAAGTAAAATGTACCTTATTTTGGAGAGGAATGATTCCAATGGAACGATATTATCAGCCGGAAATTGAGTGCGCGTCCCGGGAGCAGATCAAGGCCTGGCAGGACGAGCGCCTGGTCAAGCAGGTCCGCCACGTCTGGGACAACGTGCCCTACTACCGGAAAAAGATGGAGGAGAAGGGCCTTACCCCTGACGACATCCAGTCCAGCGACGACCTGCACAAGCTGCCCTTTATCACCAAGTCTGACCTGCGTGAGGCCTACCCCTACGGGCTGGTGGCCAAGCCCCTGAAGGAGTGCGTGCGCATCCAGTCCACCTCCGGCACCACCGGCAAGCGGGTGGTGGCCTTCTACACCCAGCACGACATCGACCTGTGGGAGGACTGCTGCGCCCGGGCCATCATGGCCGCCGGAGGCACCGACGAGGACGTGTGCCAGGTGTCCTACGGCTACGGCCTGTTCACCGGCGGCCCCGGCCTGAACGGCGGCTCCCACAAGGTGGGCTGCCTCACCATTCCCACCTCCTCCGGCAACACCGAGCGGCAGATCATGTTCATCAAAGACCTGTCCGCCACCATTCTGTGCTGCACCCCCTCCTACGCCGCCTACATCGGTGAGACTATGAAGGAGATGGGCCTCACCCCCGACCAGATCCCCCTCAAGGCGGGCATCTTCGGCGCCGAGGCCTGGAGCGAGGAGATGCGCCAGGACATCCAGAATACGCTGGGTATTAAAGCTTACGATATCTACGGTCTGACCGAGCTGTCCGGCCCGGGCGTGTCCTTCGAGTGCTCCGCCCAGACGGGGATGCACATCAACGAGGACCACTTCATCGCCGAGATCATCGACCCCGACACCGGTGAGGTCCTCCCCGAGGGGAGCAAGGGGGAGCTGGTGTTCACCTCTATCACCAAGGAGGCCTTCCCCCTCCTGCGCTACCGCACCCGGGACATCTGTATGCTCACCCGGGAGAAATGCTCCTGCGGCCGCACCCACGTGAAGATGTGCAAGCCCATGGGCCGGTCGGACGACATGCTCATCATCCGGGGGGTCAACGTGTTCCCGTCTCAGATTGAAACCGTCCTGCTCAACCACGGCTACCCCGCCAACTACCAGATCATCGTGGACCGGGTGAAGAACACCGACACCCTGGACGTTCAGGTGGAGATGACCCCCGAGATGTTCACCGACAACATGGGTGAGATCGCCAGGCGCCAGAAGGAGCTGGTGGACGGCCTGCGGTCCATGCTGGGCCTGGCCGCCAAGGTCACCCTGGTGGCTCCCAAGACCATTGTCCGCAGTGAGGGCAAGGCCGTGCGGGTCATCGACAAGCGGAAGATTTAAGGAGGGAAAACCATGAGCATCAAGCAGATTTCCGTCTTTTTGGAAAACAAGCCTGGAGCGCTCTACGCCATGACCGGGGTGCTGGCCCAGAACAAGATCGACATGCGGGCCTTCTCCCTGGCCGAGACCAGCGACTTCGGCATCGCCCGGATGATTGTGGACGACGTGTACACAACCACCACCGTCTTGAAGGATGCAGGCTTTATCAACAACATCACCCCCGTGCTTGGGGTGGCCATCCCCGACGTGCCCGGCGGGCTGAACAAGGTCCTCCAGGCCCTCACTGACGCCAATGTGAATGTGGAGTATATGTACGCCTTCCTGGGCGGCAGGGACGCAGAGCACGCCTACATGATCTTCCGGGTGGAGGACAACGCCGCCGCCGCTTCCGCCCTGGCCCAGCGGGGCATTCAGGTGGTAGACCAGGAGGAGATCGAAAAGCTGTAAAAAAATCCCCGGATAATCCGGGGATTTTTTCTACCTTCTGCGGATTCTCCTCACCACGAGGAACAGGCTGACACAAAACACCAGAACAACGCCGGCCATGACGGAAAGCTGCATTACCAGGAGCCGGTTCCGTTCGGCCTGGGCGGCCTGGGCCTGTCTCAGGGCCTCCGCCTCCGCCCGGGCCTCCTCCTCGGCCTGGAGACGGGCCTCCTCCGCCTGACGGGCGGCCTCGGCTTCCCAGGCGGCCCGCTCCGCCTCCTCCCTGGCCCGCTGGTCCGCGTAGGTGTCCACATTCTCGAAGAAATCGCCGCCCTGGCCGTCGGGGCCCACCGTGGTGCTGTACAGGCCGTAGAGACAGGGGGAGTAGGTCTTGATATCGGCGGCGCGGGTGATTGGCTTGGCCTGCGTGCCGTTCATCCACTTGTTGAACCAGGTCCACTGCTGGGTGTAGTGGCAGGCAAAGCCGGCCTGAGTCACCTGGAAGGGGGACTTTCCTCCCAGACTGTCCAGGGGGGTGTCCAGGTCCAGTGTGATCTGGTTGTCCTCATAGAGGTGGAGGTAGAGCTTTTGAATCTCCCAGGGGCCCCAGGAGGCGCTGTCCGGGTACTGCGCCGGGTCGGCGGCGGCGGACACGGCATCGATCAGGGCGTTGGCGCACAGCACATGGGTGCCATGGCCGTACTCCCCCTTCAAATCGTGGGAGACCACCACCAGGGGCTTGAACCGGCGGATACAGCCGGTAAGATAGCTGACAAAATCCTCATACTCGTAATCCACCGACCGGTAAGCCTTCAGGGCCTGCGCAAAGGCCGTCTCGGGGTTCTTGGATTCGGAGTACATATCAGGAAAATCCGGAATGATGGGGTAGTTCCGAATGCCCACCGTCCACAGGCCATTCAGCTGCTCGTGGGGCCGCTGGTGCCCCTGATTGCCCTGCCGTTCAAAGTGCTGCACCAGATAGACCACCTGGACGGCCAGCTTCCGCTCCACGGCGTAGTAGGGCAGAACGCCGGCAAAAAAGAGCTGCTCGTCGTCAGAGTGGGAGGAGACCAGCAGGAGGTCGGCCTCCTCCAGAGGGGGCTGCCACACCTGCACCCAGCCGGGCAGCTCGCCGGGGGAGAAGGCGTAAATCTCCCCGATGGACGTCCCCGCCGGGAACTCCAGGGTCACGCTGTCCGCCGGTTCACCCAGCCGGGCGGCCACATTCACATACTCATGGAGAAAGCCGTTTTCCCCGCAGGGCTCTGTCTCGTTCAGCGTCCAGGGCTGCGGGAGGCGGTCGAACTCAATATAAATCCCGGCAATTCCGTCAGGGCGGGAGACGGTGACCTTCCCCCCATCCTTGGCAACGGCCCAGGTATCCCGGGTCCCGTCCCAGAGCTGTCCGGCATTGGAAAATCCCTCCGCCTCAAAGTCCGCCCCTGTGTGCACCGCCTCCTGGGCGTGGGCCGGCAGAAGCAAGGCGGCGCAGAGCAGCAGAAAAATACCAAAGACGCGCGGTGTTTTCATCGGTGGTCCCCCTGTTCATAAGATCGTTGACAGGGTTACTATACCACACAACGGCGAAAAAGGCAAATACAGAACGCTATTTGACCGGGAAGGTCACCACGGCCGTGAACAGGTCGGCCTCGGTGGTGACGGTCAGTGTGCCGCCGCAGGCCCGGGTGAAGGACTGGGCGATGGACAGCCCCAGGCCGGAGCCGCCGTCGGTGCGGCTCTCGTCCCCCCGGACGAAGCGGGCGGTGTAGTCCGCCCCCGGCTTGAGCTCAGCGGCGGAGGTGTTCCGCACGCTGGCGGCGGCCTGTCCGCCCTCCACCTCCAGGCTCAGGTACACCCTTGAGCCGGGCAGGGAGTACTTCAGGGCGTTGCCAATGAGATTCTGGAAGACCCGGTAGAGCCGGTCGCTGTCGGCGGTGATAGGCACCTCCCCCTCGGGAATGGCGGCGCGCAGGGTCAGGCCGCTGTTGTCAATGGCCTGGGCCATGTCGGCCAGAGTCTGACGCAATAACCGGGCGTAATCAAGCTCCTCCAATTTAACAGGGAGTTGTCCCGAGGCCGCCTTGCTCACTTCAAACACGTCCTGGACCATGGCCTTGAGCCGCTGGGCCTTCTCCCCCATAATCCGGACGTACTCGCTGGCCGGGGGCTCCAGCGGCTCCTGGGAGAGCAGCTCGGTGTAGCTGATGATGGAGGTGAGAGGGGTTTTCAGGTCGTGGGATACATTGGTCACCAGCTCCACCTTCATCCGCTCGCTGCGGGTGCGCTCCTCCACCGCCTGGTGCAGGCCCTGCCGGATATGGTTCAGGTCGTCGGCCAGCCCGGACAGGTCGCTGTCCCGCCGTAGGATCAATTCACCCTCCAGCTCGCCCGCCCGAATGGCCGCAGCCTGGTCGGCCACCGCTCCGAAGTCGGTCCACAGCCGATGCAGCCGCCAGATCAGGCCCCCGCAGACCAGAAGCAGCAGGGCGGCGGGGGTGACGATGGTCCAGACGGCCTCCAGGGGCACGCCCCTCCGGTAGCTGGAGGCGTAAACCAGCAGGTTCAGGTTGACCGCCCCCAGCAGGAGGACCGTCATCGCGGTGACGCCGCACACCCGGCTCAGCCGCCTCTGGATGGGCCGGTCCAGCCCCCAGGCGGCCAGCATAGCGATAACGCCCCGTCTCCACGGCCGTTTATTATACCGCCAGTCATTGAAAATCAGCAGGTAAAGCCCCCAGAACACGGCCAGCAGATTCAGGGAGTGGTCCGCCAGCTCCCCCAGATATTCCCGCAGCAGCCAGCCGCCGTTCTCGCCGAGGATGGCCACCGCCGTGCCGATGCTGGTGGCCTGCTCCACAAGGGGAATATTGTAGCTGTCATAAAAACCATTCTCCGTCAGCCACTCCTCATAGCTGATCCCATTCTGCTCCAGCTCCGCCATGATGTCGCCGTTGAGATAGATGTCTCCGGGGATGGCCTCAGCCACCGGCGTATCGCCGTAGGCATAGGTCAACTCCTGCCAGATATCCCCCAGGTACTCCGGGCGGGGGAGGCAGAAGAACACCAGAAGCACAGCGGTCAAGACCTTGGCCTCAAACCAGATTTTCCTGGTCCCCCGGGCCAGGGCCATGTCCGCCCTTTTTTTGTCCTTCCGCAGCAGGAGGTACACCAGGAACAGCCCCGCGCCCGCGCCCATCCGGATGGCGTGGCCGAGAATCTCCTCCCGGTAGGCTCCCAGGTTCCGCTTCAGGTAGTACAGCTCGTTGTACTCGTCTGACCCGGTTTTGCCATAGTTGCCCTTGATAAAGATTTGCGGGCTGTTGATAATCGCCATGGTCACCTTCACCTTGCTGCCCGCCTCATCCACCGTGAAGTTCTTATAGCCGGGGACGTACCACTGATAGCTGTCCTCTTGAGGCTCAAAGCGGTAGTAGCCGCCGCCGTAGATGTTCAGCTCCTCTCCGTCCAGCCATGCGCGAACCTTCTCTCCATCAAATTGCAGGAGGAAACCATAGCCCTCGGGCAGCTGGGCCGCTGTGGTAGAGGCGGTCAGCGTGTCGCTGTTGCTGTAAAGGGCTTCTCCTTCCTTCGCCACGGTGTAGAGGACGTTTTTATCCTCCTTCATTTTCCCATGGATGCCTTTGGCCCACCGCTCCGCGCCGGTGGAGGGTATCGGGCCGTTTCCGTCGTCCCCGCTGTAGCTGTAATAGCCGTAGGCCCAGCCCCCGGCCCCCATGGTAATGAGCCGCTCCAGCCGGGAGGAGACGAAGTTTTTAAACTCCCGGGTCCTGCGCCAGTCGTTCTTGAAGCTGTCATAGACCCAGGCGCGGCTGTTGGAGGAGGTCATCGCCGTGCCGAAGAACAGCGCCCCCTCCAGAAGCAGAGAGACCCCCAGCAGAAAGGCCAGAAAGCCAATGATTGATTTACTTTTTTTCCATTTTGTATCCAATGCCCCACACCACCTTTAAATAGTCTGGCTCACGAGGATTGAGCTCAATTTTTTCCCGGATGCGCCGGATGTGCACCATCACGGTGTTCTCGGAGGACCAGGCCTCCTCCCCCCATACCCGGCGGTAGATCTCCTCGGCGGGGAACACCCGGCCCAGATTCCGCATGAACAGATCAACAATGCCCGTCTCGATGTTGGTCAGGCGTACCGCCTCGCCGTCGGCGGACAGCAGCCGCTTGTCCGGGTCGTAGGTCAGCCGGCCGTTGACGATGAGCCCCGCCGGGGCGGTGTTCACGTCCCCCAGGCGGGTGTACCGCCGCAGCTGACTGCGCACCCGGGCCACCAGCTCCTGCATGCTGAAGGGCTTGGTCACATAGTCGTCCGCCCCCATGCTGAGGCCCAGCACCTTGTCGCTCTCCTCGCTCTTGGCCGACAGGACGATTATGGGCAGGTTCCGCCGCTCCCGGATGCGCAGCACGGCGGACAGCCCGTCCAGCCGGGGCATCATCACGTCCATCAGGATCAGCCGCAGCTCCGGGTCTACCGCCTTGTCCAGCGCCTCCATGCCGTCGTAGGCCCGGAGAACACGGTATCCCTCCTTCTCCAGGGCGGCGGCAATGGCCCCCACAATCTCCCGGTCGTCGTCTACCACCAGAATGGTCTCTTGCTCGCTCATCAGGTCTTGCTCCTTCCTCGTTCGCTGGGGATAGCATAACAAAAACTTCTTACAAAACAAGCGGGGTATCTCTTACGGATTTCTTACATTTTACGCCGGAGGGGTGAAAAGCGCAAGCTTATCCCCTTATTTACGGGGACGGGCTTTACAAACTGCCTCTGTTATGCTACAATACTCCCTGACGAGTTCTAAACCATCTCGTCCAAGCGCCGGAAAATCTGCAATCCGGCGTTCGTTCGGCGGTTTTCCGCCGTTCTCTAAACAAAAAATGGAGGTTTTTTTATGCGCAAATTTACCGTTCGAGACATCACCCTGGCCGCTCTCATCGCGGCGGCGTACGTCGTACTTACCTTTGGAATCCCCCTTCCTCCCTATGCTGGTATCCAACTGCGGGTAGCCGAGGCCATGACGGTGCTCCCCTTCCTGTTCCCAGCTGCCACGCCAGGGCTGGTTGTGGGCTGCTTTATCGTCAACCTGTTTTCCCCCTACTCCTTGGATCTCGTATTTGGCACCGCGGCAACGCTGATTGCCTGTCTTATTACGCAGCGTGTGCCCAACCGCTGGCTGGCCCCCCTGCCTCCGGTGCTGTGCAATATAGTAATTGTGGGCGCGGAGATCGCCTGGTACGAGACGGGCTTCGGCCCCGGCTTTCTGGCCGCCTATGCCCTCAACGCCTTCACCGTGGGTGTGGGGGAGCTGATCGCCTGCGTGGTTCTGGGGCAGCTGCTGCTCACCGTTCTGCCCAAGGTGCCCGCCCTGCGGCCCCACATCGCAAAGCAGAGACTGAGCCAAATGTAACATAAGCCAACGGACAGCCCCGCCGGGGGCTGTCCGTTCCGCTTTGGGAAAATGCTGCCGGAAGGAAGAAACTTGTCCCGTTTTTATTGACTTCTCCCCCGGGATTCAGTATCATTAGGGATAGACCGACACAAAACAAAGGAGAATCACGCCATGCTCACCCTGGAATCCTTCAAGGCCGCTCGGAGCGTCCTCCAGGCCGTTCTGCGGCCCACCCCCCTCATTCACTCCCCCTACCTGTCCAAAAACTGCGGAAATTCCGTCTATCTCAAGCCGGAGAACATGCAGGTAACCGGAGCCTACAAGCTCCGGGGGGCGTATTATAAGATCAGCACCCTCTCCCAGGAGGAGAAGGAGCGGGGACTGGTGACGGCCTCCGCCGGCAACCACGCCCAGGGGGTGGCCTACGCCGCCCAGGCTGCCGGGGTGGCGGCCACCATCGTCATGCCCACCACCACCCCCCTGGTGAAGGTGAACAACACCAAGGACTACGGGGCCAAGGTGATCCTCCACGGCGAGGTCTTCGACGACGCCGCTGAGCTGGCCGCCAGGCTGGCCCAGGAGGAGGGCCTCACCTACGTCCACCCCTTCAACGACCTGACCCTGGCCACCGGACAGGGCACCATCGCCTATGAGATCTTCCAGGACCTGCCCGACGTGGAGGCCATCCTGGTGCCCATCGGCGGGGGCGGCCTGGCCGCCGGGGTGTCCACCCTGGCCAAGCTCCTCAACCCCCACGTGGAGGTCATCGGGGTGGAGCCCACCGGGGCGGCCTCCATGAAGGCCAGCCTGGAGGCGGGACAGGTCACAACCATCCCCGCCGCCACCACCATCGCCGACGGCGTGGCGGTGAAGACCCCGGGGGACAAGGTCTTCCCCTATGTACAGAAAAACGTGGACCGGATCATCACCATCGACGATAGCGAGTTGGTGGAGGCCTTCCTGGACGTGATGGAGCGGCACAAGATGGTGGTGGAGAACGCCGGCCTGCTGCCGGTGGCCGCCCTGCGCCACCTGGGATACGAGGGCAAAAATGTGGTCTGTGTCCTCTCCGGGGGCAACATGGACGTGATCACCATGGCCTCCCTGGTCCAGCACGGCCTCATCCAGCGGGGGCGCATCTTCACCTTTGCCGTCCAGCTCCCCGACCGGCCCGGTTCCCTGCTGGCGGTGGCCAAAATCCTGGCCGACAACAACGGCAACGTCATCAAGCTGGAGCACAACCAGTTTGTCAACATCAACCGGCAGTCCGGAGTAGAACTGCGGGTCACCCTGGAGGCCTTTGGCCACGACCACAGGGAGCAGATCCTGTCCGCCCTCCGGTCTCAGGGCTTCCAGGCCGTGGAGACGGATACCGGAGATTTCTACAATTAAACGGTTGTCCTCTGCCGCCCGCCGGGAGACCGGTATGCCCCCGGCGGGTGGCTATCTGAAAGCGGCGGGCCGGCCGGACCGGCAGGGACGGGCTTGGACCGTGGGTTCGTCCTGGAGCGATCCCCCCTGCGCCCGGGGCCCGGGACGTGTCACATCCCCTCTCCGCTGAGCTATCCTATGCGCCGGGGCTGTCCTCAGCGCCTGTCCACATCAAGGAGGAGCTGTCATGATTAAAATCGCGCCTTCGATCCTGTCCGCCGACTTCGCCAACCTGGAGCGGGACATCAAAGCGGTGTCCTCCGCTGACTACCTCCACGTGGATGTGATGGATGGGGCCTTTGTGCCCAACATCACCGTCGGCGTGCCGGTAGTAAAGTCCATCCGCAAGTGCACCGATATGTTTCTGGACGTCCACCTCATGGTGGAAAAGCCGGTGCGGTACATCGAGGTCTTCGCCGGGGCGGGGGCGGATCTGTTGTCTGTCCATCTGGAGGCCGACCACCCCACCCGCATTGCCGAGGCGCTGAAGCTCATGGGGAACTGTGGCGTGAAAAAGGCCGTGGCCCTGCGGCCCATCACAAAGGCGGAGGCCGTCTTGCCCTATATTGAGGAGCTGGACATGGTGCTGGTGATGACGGTGGAGCCCGGCTTCGGCGGGCAGAAATTTATGGAGGACCAGCTGGAGACCATCCGGCAGGTGCGCGCCATCATCGAGAAATACAACCCCGCCTGTGAGCTGGAGGTGGACGGGGGCGTCGCCCCCCAAACCGCTCCCCTGGTCATCGAGGCCGGGGCCAACGTCCTGGTGGCCGGCTCCGCCGTCTACGGGGCGGCGGATATTCCCGGGGCTATTCAGGCGCTGAGAGGCACTGTGTAGGGGCGGATATCATCCGCCCGCTGATCGCAGCCTGTGCCACGGGCGGATATTATCCGCCCCTACATTCAATCCCGGAGGTCCTTTCCATGCAGTATTTCCCCCCCGCCCTGGAAAATCTAGTGGAGCACTTCGCCAAGCTGCCCGGGGTGGGCGTCAAATCCGCCCAGCGGCTGGCCTTCCACGTGCTGTCCCTCCCCGAGGAGGAGGCCGCCGCCTTCGCCCGGGCCATTGTGGACGCCAAGTCCCACATCCACACCTGCCCGGTCTGCCAGAACCTCACCGAGGGGGACGGTCCCTGTCCCATCTGCGCCAGTCCCAAGCGGGACGGAACCACCATCTGCGTGGTGGCTGACCCCAAGGACGTGGTGGCTATGGAGCGCAGCCGGGAGTACAACGGGCTGTACCATGTCCTCCACGGGGTACTCTCCCCCATGAACCGGGTGGGGCCCGACGACCTGCACATCCGTTCTCTGGTGGAGCGGGTGTCCGCCGGAGGGGTGGAGGAGGTCATCATGGCCACCAACCCGGACACCGAGGGGGAGGCCACCGCCATGTACCTGTCCCGGCTGCTCAAGCCCTTCCAGGTGAGGGTGACCCGGCTGGCCTACGGCATCCCCGTGGGCAGCCATCTGGAGTACGCCGACGACGCCACCCTGGTCCGCGCCCTGGAGGGGCGCAGGGAGATATGACAAATGCCCGGCTCCCGCCGGGCATTTCCTATTCATCCTCGTCCTCGTCGGAGCTGTCCTCCAGCTCGTCCACCATCACCAGCGCGGCGATACCCTGACACATCTGCCGCAGCTTCAGCTCCTGGGACCTGGCCTCCAGCTCCTCCTCAGTGCCGGACAGGACCGGCAGGCCGGCGGGATCAGCCTGTATCCGCCGCATGACGGCCTTCTCATACAAAAACGCCGCCTGCTCCGCCTGCTCCTCCTCTGCCCGCTCCGTCCACTGGCGCTTTATCTCAAACCGGTCGACAGGGGGTCTCCCCGGAGCGGCCCCACCTCCGGAGGGGGCCTGTTCCCCGGAGAAAACGAAGGTATCCTGACTCATCTCGGCAGCAGCCTCCTTTTTCAGTCTGATAGATTATCGGCAGACAGGCCCCAAAACTTTACCCCTTACAGCCGGACAGTGAGCGGCCCCTTCACCGTCAGCCGCTCCGGCTCCACGGAACACTCCAGGGCCAGCACCTCCACCCCCATCCCCACCGCCCGGCGCAGGGCCGCGCCGAACTCCGGGTGGGTGGCGTCATTAGGCTCCACATGGTCCATGCCCGCCATCTGGACGATGAAGCAAACCCCCGCCTCATAGCCCGCCTGACGGGCCAGGACCAGCTCCTCCAGGTGCTTCACCCCCCGGAGGGTGGGCGCGTCGGGGAAACGGGCGGCGCCGTCCTCCTCCAGGGTGACCCCCTTCACCTCCCAGAAGCCCCGGCGGGCCGGGGCGCCGCCTGAAAACTCCCAGTAATAATCAAATCTGGAACTTCCATATGTCATCTCCGGCCGCAGGAGGTTGGGGACAAAGCCCAAACCGCCCCCCGCCGCCCACTCCCCGAAGACCCTGTTGGGGGCCTGTGAATCCATGTTGATGAGCAGGGGACCGCCCTCCCGCTCCTTCTCCACGGCAATGAGGTCGTATTTCGTCTTTCGGGCGGGGTTGGCGCTCTCCTCCAGCCAGACCTTCACGCCGGGGAGGAGCAGCTCCCGGCACCGGCCGGTGTTCTTCACGTGGCAAACCTCTGTCCGTCCCTCGACCTCCACATGGGCGATGAACCGGTTGGGCCGGGACAGAAACACGCCCGGCAAAATTTTTCCATAGACCATCTTGTCTTTTCTCCTGTTTTTTTGTATGATGTAGGGGTGGCCTTGGGCCGCCCGAATGGTTTTCCGCCACCGCTCCTACATCATCATACCCCATCCGGGAAAGAGAGACAAGCATGAAAAAATCCTACTTTCAAATTATTGCCGCCGCTGTTCTGTGGGGGTGCATCGGCCTGTTTTTAAAGCTGCTCACCGCTGCGGGCCTCACCTCCATGCAGGGGGTGGCCCTGCGCTCGGTGGTGGGCTGCCTCTTCTACGGGCTCTTTCTCCTCCTCACCGACCGGAAAGCCCTGTTTATTGCACCGAAGGACTGGTACTATTTCTTCGGCACCGGGGTGTGCTCCCTGCTGTTCTTCAACTGGTGCTACTTCAACGCCATCACCCGCAGCTCCATGTCGGTGGCGGCGGTGCTGCTGTACACCGCCCCGGTGTTTGTCACCCTCATGTCGGCCCTGTTCTTCCGGGAGAAGATCACCCCCGTCAAGGTCACCGCCCTGGCCGTCACCTTCGCCGGCTGCGTGCTGGTCACCGGGCTGTTTCCCCTGGGACAGCAGGCCGTCTCCGCCCCGGTGGTGCTCTTCGGGCTGGGGGCCGGCTTTGGTTACGCCCTGTACTCCATCTTCAGCAAGTTCGCTCTGAGGAAATACTCCTCTCAGACCATCACCTTTTACACCATCCTGTTCTGCGCCATTTTCTCCCTGCCCCTGTCGGGGCTCCTCAGCAATCTCTCCGCCCTGGGGGACGCACGGGCCTGGGCGGGGGCGCTGGGGGTGGGGGTGCTGTGCTGCGCCCTGCCCTACCACCTGTACACCGCCGGCCTGCGGGAGGCCGAGCCGGGCCGGGCGGCCATCCTGGCCACCATCGAGCCCTTTGTGGCCGCCGGACTGGGCATTCTGCTCCTTCATGAGGCGGTCACCCCCTGGAAACTGCTGGGCATGGCCGCCATCCTGGGGGCGGTGGTCCTGCTGAATACAAAACACTGATTTGGAAAGGAGAACGACCATGTCCTGTAAAGAGGAATTTATTGAGATCTTCAAGACCCACATCACCCGGGAGGGGGCAGACAAGCTGCTCAGCTACCTGGAGAACCAGAGCGATTTCTTCACCGCTCCCGCCTCCGCCCGCTACCACGGGGCCTACGAGGGCGGGCTGTGCGAGCACAGCCTGAACGTCTACCACTGTCTGGTGGACTATCTCCAGCGGGAGCGGGTGCGGGAGCTGTACGGTCTGGACTACAGCGATGAGTCCATCGCCATCGTGGCCCTGTGCCACGACCTGTGCAAGGTTGGCTGCTACAAAAAGACCTTCCGCAACGTGAAGGACGACGCCACCGGCAAGTGGGAGAAGGTCCCCTCCTACACCTTTGACGACCCCCTGCCCTACGGCCACGGGGAGAAGAGCGTGTACATCACCAACGGCTTTATCCGCCTCACCCGGGAGGAGGCTATGGCCATCCGCTGGCACATGGGCTTCTCGGGAACCGAGGACAACCGCCTGGTGGGGCAGGCTTTGCAAAAGTACCCCCTGGCCTTCGCCCTGGCCACGGCGGACATGGAGGCCTCCTACTTCCTGGAGGGGGAGGACTGAGCCGCTGCAGAGGCAAAAAACCGGACCGGTGAAGCAGTCACCGGTCCGGTTTTCTGAAAAAGGAAAAAAATTACTTGATTTTTTCGACAAAACATGCTACAGTATCAGTGAGACAAATAAAAGGCAGGACGTGAGGCGGGACAAACACCCCACGTCCCTATGCGGGTGAAAGCACCACCCACACAACAGCATCGCTGTACCATCTCTCATTATAATGGAATTCGCCTCCATTTACAAGCATTTTTTAAAATGAGCAAAATGAGAGTTTGTGTCTTGAGATATGCGGTGTGGGGCAATGAAATCCTGCGCCGCTTTGTTTGTCTCAGCGGGAAAGCCTGCGGGGGGAGCCTCCTCTTCCTGTGCACTCCCCCCTGCGGGCGGAACCGTTGAGAAAACAGAGAGACAGCCGCTGCGGCTGTCTCCGGGAGGTCTTGCATGATAACAGATGCGGATTACAAGCAGATGTACCTGATCATGTTCCGGGCCAGCGAGGAGGCGATCAGCCTCCTGATTCAGGCACAGCGGGAGTGTGAGGAGCTGTATCTCTCTGCGTCGGAGCGCGGCGAGCCGCAGTCCCGCCCCGAGGAAGCTTAGTCAAAAAGGGCCGTCTCCTATGGGAGGCGGCCTTTTTTTCACGAATTCAGGGTGAGATACTCTGCCGACACATAGCCGATGGCGGCCTGACCCTGGGGGTTGAGGAAGAGGACCTGATACCAGTCCTCCTGCCGGCTCAGAACCACCACCCGGGCGTTGGAGCGCAGCGCGCCCACCTTGACATATTCCGTGCCCGGGCCGGAGCGGACGTTCAGTCCGTTCTCCGCGTTTGTGACGGTCCCGGTGCCGGCGGCGGGCTGACAGACTACGGAACAGCTTGCGGAAAGGCCGTTCCAGCTTGCCGTGACGGTGACGGCTTTGCTCCCCTCCCCCGGATACAGGTTGGTGACCATCCCGCCGGCGGAGACCGCCGCCGCGCCGGGGTCGCTGCTGGTCCAGGTGACGGCGGCGTCCCCCGGGTTGGGCAGGATGGAGGCGTTCAGCGTCACGCTGCCCCCCGAGGCCAGCGTGACCTCACTCTGGTCCAGGGCCAGTTTGTAGTCCGCCTCTGGGTGATCGGGGCCGGCGGGGTCGGTGGGGACGTCCAGCACGGGGGTGTGCTCCATCACCCGGTGGACCAGGGCGGCCATCTGGGCCCGGGTCAAGGTGCCCCCGGGGTTGATGGTCCCCGCGTCGCCCGACACCAGCCCCTGGGCCACCAGGGCGGCGGCGGCGGGCCGGGCGTAGCCGGCGATCAGGTCCCGGTCCTGGAACTGGTCCAGCACCGACAGACTGCTCTCCGGGCACTCCTTGCCGATGACGGGGAGGAAGCGGTGCAGAATGGTGAAGGCCTGCTCCCGGGTGATGCGGTCCTGGGGGGAGAAGCGGCCGTCACCGGTGCCCGAGGCCAGCCCCAGGCTCTGGGCCCAGGCCAGGGCCCCGGCGTAGTAGTCCGTGGGGGCCACGTCGGTGAAGGTGCAGGGGGCGTCCACCGCCGGCTGTCCTGCGGCCCGGTACAGCATGAGGATGAAGTCCCCCCGGATCATGGGGTTGTCCGGCCCGAACAGGGTGGGCGTGACGCCGCTGACGATCTCCCTTGCGTAGCAGTACTCCACCGAGTCATAGGCCCAGTGCCCCGGGAGAACGTCGTCATGGACATAGGTGGGGACGATCTGGACGGTGCGGCTCAGCCCGCCGGCGGAGAAGGTGACGGAGCCCCCCGGCTTCAGGTCCTGGGCGGCGGTGAACAGGCCGCTGGGGTCCATCGTGCCCGCGCCGCCCTGTACCGTCACCGACACAGGGCCGAAGTCCCGCAGGGCCTCCCGGTTCCAGTAGCTGCCCGAGACGGCCAGCTGGACCTGCTCCCCCGGCCGCAGGGACAGGGAGGACAGGGCGGAGGAGCTCCCCGCCCGGGTGATGCTCAGCTCGGTGAGCTGGTCCACCACGTGGAGCTGGAGCTCACCGGTCAGGGTGCCGGCGGTCATGGAGAGCACGTCGGTCCCAGCCGCGCCCCCGGCGGTGTAGACCCCGCCCTGGAGGGTGCCCAGCTTGTTCCGGGAGTCATAGGTCACGGTCCCCGGGTCGGCACCGGTCAGGCTGAGGTCCCGGTCCAGAGCCTTTGGCTGCTCCAGCGTGAGAGAGGAGCCGGCCAGAACCACCTGTCCGTGGCTGCCGGAGGCCAGCCGGACAGACTGTCCGTCCCCCTTCTGGTCTGTAACCAGCAGCAGGTAGGTGGCGCAGCCCCGGGGCCGGCCGTCAGAGGGGGTGTTTTGGACAGAGGGGCCGCTCTGCCCGGGCAGCCAGGCCGTCAGGGCGGTGGACCCGCCGCCGTCCAGGTTGACCACGGTGGTACAGCCCTGATTGAGCAGCTCCTCGGCCAGATTGTACTGGGTCAGGCCCACGGAATGGCCTGTCTTGCGGCCGTCCACGGCGTAAAACACCATGGTTCCGTCGGGCTTGATGCCCATGGCGGACCGGGGCTGACGGCCGTCGGAACGGTAGCCCCATGTGGAGGTGTCGGTCATCACGCCGTCCCGGACCATGATGTCTCCCACGCCGCAGGCCCACTGGGCGGCGGACAGGGTCGGGTCCTCGCAGGAGGTGGTCAGCGTGACCTTGTCTCCCACCTGGAATGCCATGTAGGCGTCTCCCCGGTTGGCCGCGTCGGCGGAGGTGAGGATGTACTCGTCCGGTCCGATGGAGATGGGCTTGTCGGAGAGGATCAGCTCGGCCACCTCCAGGGTCAGGCTGGAGTTGACCGTAAGCTCCGGGACCTCCCCGGTATCCGGGTCGGCGGCCGCCTTCATGCGCACATACCAGCCCGGGCCCTTGCCCCGGGTGGACACGGTGGAGAAATACTCGTTGAGGAGAAAAATATTGTCTGTCTCCGAGCGGGTCTTGTTGAAGTGGGTGGGGATCACGGTGAGCTCGGTGTTGTGGTCATACAGAGAGATGGAAACCTGGGGCCTGTCCACAATGGCCGCCCGGCCGTCGGTGAGGACCAGGGCATTCTCCCCGTCGTTGCTGGACTTATAGACCCCGTCCTCGATCACCAGGCCGATGGGCACGCCGGTGGCCATGATGAAGAAATCGGTGTTAATTCCGCCCAGCACCCGCCGGCCCTGGGCCTGCGCGAGGGAGACGGCCCGGTTGATATTGCCGTTGCCGTAGATGGTGGAATCCCCCTGAATCAGCATAGGTGAGACGGAGCTGTCCGGGGACAGCTCCAAGGAGTAGCTCTCCACCCGGCTTCCGCCGTTGACGGTGACGGTGTTGCGGTAGGTCAGGCCGTCCACAAGCTGGGTGACGGTCTGTAGTTTCTGTTCGCCCGCAGCGGCGAAGACAGTGGGCACAGCCAGCAGCAGGGCCAGCAGCAGGGCGGCCGCCCTGCGGGGGAAGGATGTGGTATGTCTCATGGAAAGCTCCTTTGTATCTGGGGTGTGTGGATCAGCGTACCTGTCTATTATAGCAGAGAGGACGGCTGGTTTCAATGGGGAAAAAGGGGGAGTCGCGGCGGGCAAATCAACCAATCCAGGCGAATTATGGTAAATTTTAGTGGTTTTTGCACGATTTTCCCTTGCGGATCGGGCTCCATTATGTTAAAATCACAATGAGGTAAAATCGGTCCCGCGAAATGACAACGAGAGGAGACAACAGCCATGTCCAACGGAATATCCATGGAACGGGTGGAGGCGATTATCGACGGCTACGACTGTCAGGTCCACCACCTGATCGCCATCATGCAGGATATCCAGGCGGAGTACAAGTATCTTAGCCCGGCGGTGCTGGAGCGCATCGCCCAGAAGCTGGGAATCGGGGTGGCCAAGGTATACAGCGTGGCCACCTTCTACGAAAATTTCTCCCTGGAGGCCAAGGGAAAATACATCATCAAGGTCTGCGACGGCACCGCCTGCCACGTGCGCAAATCCCAGCCCATCTACAACGCCATCCGGGAGTATCTGGAGCTGGAGGGCAAGCAGAAGACCTCTGCTGACGGGCTCTTCACCCTGGAGACGGTGGCCTGTCTGGGGGCCTGCGGCCTGGCCCCGGTGGTCACGGTGAACGACCAGGTCCACTCCAAAATGAGCCCGGAGCTGGCCATCGACCTGCTGGACAGTCTGCGAAAGGAGGACGCCGCCCATGCCTGAGATGAACCGTGAACGGCTGGAGGTCCGGCGTGTCAAAGCGAAACGGGCCCTGTCCTATCAGAAGAAGCAGATCCTGCTGTGCGCCGGCACCGGCTGCATCGCCGGCGGCTCCCTGAAGCTGTACGACTACTTCAAGGAGGAGTGCGCCCGCCGGGGGCTGGACGTGTACATCGGCCTCACCCAGGAGAGCGAGGAGGAGGACGTCACCGAGCCCAAGGGGGACGGGGTCTACCTGAAAAAAAGCGGCTGCCACGGCTTCTGCGAAATGGGCCCCCTGGTCCAGATCGAGCCCGAGGGCATCCTGTACACCCATGTCCAGTTGGAGGACTGTGACGAAATCATTGAGAGAACCATCCTCAAGGGTGAGGTCGTCGACCGCCTGCTCTACGAGTTGGAGGGCGTGAGGTATCCCAAGCACAGCGACATCCCCTTCTATCACCGCCAGCACCGCGTGGTGCTGGAGAACTGCGGCACCACTGACGCCGAGGACATCGACGAGTACCTGGCCAAAGACGGCTATGTGGCCTTTGAGAAGGCCCTCTTCGAAATGACCGGCGAGGCCGTCTGCAAGGAAATCCTGGACTCCGGCCTGCGGGGCCGGGGGGGCGGCGGTTTTCCCGCCGGACGCAAGTGGGACAGCGTGCGCAGGCAGCCCAAGGGCAAGAAATATGTGGTCTGCAACGGCGACGAGGGCGACCCCGGCGCGTTCATGGACCGCTCCATCATGGAGGGCAACCCCCACTCCATTATTGAGGGGATGCTCATCGCCGCCATCGCCGCGGGCAGCGACGAGGGCTATATCTACGTCCGGGCGGAGTACCCCCTGGCAGTGGCCCGGCTGAAAACCGCCATTGCCAAGGCGGAGGAGATGAACCTGCTGGGCGACCACATTCTGGGCACCGAGTTCTCCTTCCATCTCCACGTCAACCGGGGCGCGGGGGCCTTTGTCTGCGGCGAGGGCTCCGCTCTTACCGCCTCCATCGAGGGCAACCGGGGTATGCCCCGGGTCAAGCCGCCCCGGACGGTGGAGCACGGCCTGTGGGCCCAGCCCACCGTGCTGAACAACGTGGAGACCTTCTCCGCCGTCCCCCTGATCATCCGCAAGGGGGCCGCCTGGTTCAGGTCCATCGGCACCGAGAGTTCCCCGGGCACCAAGGCCTTCGCCCTCACTGGCAACGTGGTGAATACTGGCCTCATCGAGGTCCCCATGGGGGCCACCCTTCGGGAGATTATCTTCGACATCGGCGGCGGCATCAAGGACGGCAAGAAGTTCAAGGCCGTCCAGATCGGCGGCCCCTCCGGCGGCTGTCTCACCGAGGAGCACCTGGACATGCCCCTGGACTTCGACTCCCTGAAAAAGCTGGGGGCCATGATCGGCTCCGGCGGTCTGGTGGTCATGGACGAGGACACCTGTATGGTGGAGGTGGCCCGGTTCTTTATGAACTTCACCCAGAACGAGTCCTGCGGCAAGTGTGTCCCCTGCCGGGAGGGCACCCGCCGGATGCTGGAGATTCTCACCCGCATTGTAAACAACGAGGGCAGCCTGGAGGACCTGGACCTGCTGGAGGAGCTGTCCGCCACCATTAGCGAGACCGCCCTGTGCGGCCTGGGACAGTCCGCCTGCAAGCCGGTACAGAGCACGTTAAAGTACTTCCGGGACGAGTACCTGGCCCACGTGGTGGACAAGCACTGTCCCCACTGCAACGGCCGCAAGAAGGTCCTGCAAATCGACCCGGTGCTGTGCAAGGGCTGCGGCAAGTGCATGAAGCAGTGCCCCATGGAGGCCATCTCCGGACAGATCCGGATGCCCCATATCATCGACACGGACAAGTGTATCAAGTGCGGCGCGTGCTGGGGCTGCTGTCCCTTCGGCGCCATTCGGGAGGAGTGAGCGGTATGGCAAAGGGAATTATGTACATCGACGGCCAGCGGGTACCCTTCGACGGGGAGACCAATGTGCTGTCCGTCATCCGAAAAGCCGGCATTGAGATGCCCACCTTCTGCTACTACTCCGACCTGTCAGTCTACGGCGCCTGCCGGATGTGCGTGGTGGAGGACGAGCGGGGGAAGATCGAGACCTCCTGCTCCATGCAGCCCCGGGATGGGCTGAAAATCCGCACCAACACCGCCCGTCTGCTCAAGCACCGGCGGATGATCCTGGAGCTGATGCTGGCCTCTCACAACTGCTCCTGCACCACCTGCGAGAAGAGCGGCGACTGCCACCTCCAGGCTCTGGCCGTCCAGTTCGGCATTCATCACGTCCGCTTCGGCGACAGCCGGGAGGAGAAGTCGCTTGACTTCTCCAGCCCCGCCGTCATCCGGGACCCCAGCAAGTGCATCCTGTGCGGCGACTGTGTCCGGGTGTGCAGCGAGAACATCGGCATGCACATCATCGA
The DNA here is from genome assembly GCA_041223805.1 of Oscillospiraceae bacterium 44-34. Taxonomy (GTDB): domain Bacteria; phylum Bacillota; class Clostridia; order Oscillospirales; family Oscillospiraceae; genus Lawsonibacter. Next base: position 90,847 of record JBCLQX010000008.1, read on the forward strand.
CTTTGCCCATCGGGGCTATAGCATGACCGTCTCCCCCGCCTTCGACCGCACCCTGGACCAAACCCACTGCATCAGCTGCGGTCAGTGCTCCGCCGTCTGCCCCACTGGGGCTATCACCGTAAAAAATGAGATCGGCGACGCCTGGCGGGCCATTCACAACCCCAAAAAGCGGGTGGTGGTACAGATCGCCCCCGCTGTCCGGGTGGCAGTGGGCGAGGCTTTCGGCCTGGCCCCCGGTCAGAACGCCCTGGACCAGTTGGTCACCGCTTTGAAGCTGATGGGGGTGGACGAGGTCTACGACACCACCTTCGGCGCCGACTTCACCACCATCGAGGAGGGTACCGAGTTCCTCCAGCGGCTGGAGCGGGGCGGGCCCTTCCCCATGTTCACCTCCTGCTGCCCCGCCTGGGTGAAGTACCTGGAAAATGAAAACCCCAAGTATTTGAAGCACATTTCCACCTGTAAGTCCCCCATGCAGATGTTTGCCTCCATCCTGAAGGACAAATACGCCGCGAAGGACCAGCAGGACGGCCGGACCACCTATCACATCGCCATCATGCCCTGTACCGCCAAGAAGATGGAGGCCGCCCGGCCCGAGTTCCTCCAGCCGGACGGCGCCCCGGCGGTGGATCTGGTGCTCACCACCAAGGAAATTGTGAAAATGATCCAGGAGTCGGGCATCCAACTGACCAAGCTGGAGTACGAGTCCCCCGACCTGCCCTTCGGCCTGGGCTCCGGCGCAGGCACCATCTACGGCACCACCGGCGGCGTGGCCGAGGCGGTGGTCCGGTTCTGCCTGCCGGACAAGTCCAAAAACGTGTTGCGGGAGCTGAAATTCTCCCCCCTCCGGGGCAACCGGGCCATCCGGGTGGCCGTCATCAGGGTGGGGGACCGGGACGTCCATCTGGCCATCGTCCATGGCTTGGCCAACGCCCAGCGGCTGCTCCGTGAGATCGAGGCGGGCAACGCCTACTTCGACCTGGTGGAGGTCATGACCTGTCAGGGCGGCTGCGTGGGCGGCGCGGGCCAGCCTCACGGCATGAAGCAGGACAAGGAGGACCGGGCCGAGGGTCTGTACTCCCTGGACCGCTCCGCTCCCTTCAAGCGGGCCGAGCGCAACCCGGTGGTCAGCGGCTTCCTCCAGAGCTACTCCGAAGAGCACCGCCACCAGCTGCTCCATGTGGATTATGTGAAGGAATAGGAACCAATCTCCCGGCCGGCTCCCCAGAGAGGGGAGCCGGCCGCTCGTTCCGCCTCACACGCCAAAGCCGGACTCTCCCTCCGAAGAAAAAACAAGTCCCGCCACCCGTGGGGCCTCATAAGGAAGTATTTTATCTTGAAGAAGTGGCGTAGTTGGGAGGCTACGCCGCTTCTTCCTTTGCCTGGGGAGTGGGGAGAATACCAATGAAGTCTATCTTGAAGATCCTTTAATTTAAAAATCTCCGCTGCCAGTCCGTCATATACTTGTAATTGACAATCTTCAAAAATACCTAATTCTTCTTCCTCAATATCCTTATCAACACCTATCAGCGCAAGTCCAATTTTGTTTCCGAAATAACAGTAAAAATGATTATATTCTTTTCCGCTTTCTTTGTAGATCATATCTATTCCCCCTAATAAAAATGCGGAGCGGTCGTGCCCGTTATGACATGAACGCTCCGCATTCTTGATTTTCTTGTTATTTTACTTTGCAAACGCCCGATAGAGGAAGGTCACGATCTGGCCTCGGGTGCAGGTGCTGGCGGGGCTGAACTGCCCGTTTCCGGTGCCGCCGGTGATACCCTGCTCCACAGCCCACGCTACGGCCTGCGCATAGTCCGCATTGGCGGACACATCGGTGAAATTAGATGTGCCAGTCTTGGGACTGCCAGCCAGTTTCCAGAGATAGGTCACGACCATAGCACGGGTGCAGTCGGCCTCAGCGGAATAATTGTCAGTCAAGCCCTGTTCCTTGGCCCACTGTGCGGCGGTAGCGTAATATTGCGTGCCGCTCACGGTTCCGGTGGGTTTCGGCTCACCCTTGGCACGCCAGAGGAATGTCAGGATTTGACTTTGGGTACAGGTCGCATTGGGAGCGAAAGTTGTTGCAGAAGTGCCAGCGGTGATTTTCTTCTCCACAGCCCACAGCACCGGGTCAGCGAAGTAATCACCCGTTTTCACATCGGTGAAGCCGCCCACGGTGGGAACGGTGGGCTGGGTGGTGTTGCCCTCCACGAGGATGGTGCAGTTCCAGCTTTTATCGGGGGTCATAATATTTACGATTGTGTTTGCTCCATATATGTCCAGTAGGAAGTCAGGGCTCATCTTCAGTTCTGTTACCGGGGAAACGCCGCCGGTGTCGGTAAGGTCCCAGCTTCCATAACCATCGGGAGTGAGTCCCATCTGCTGCAAATAACCGAGGCTGGGCATATAAAAGAGCGTATAGGTTTGCGCATAAAAGTCACGCACAGGACCGGCGGCGTTGGCCGGCAGGAACGTAGAAGAATAATCCTCAGAGGTTATGTTCCCTATCAGCTGGTCATACACGCCATCCCCATCCGGGTCCGACCACGCCGTCATGTAGAATTCCTCGAAGCTCTCTCCGCCCTTGGTAAAGACCACCTCATCGCCCTTTGACAGGGCATACACATTTTCCGCCGTCCACTGGTGGCTGTCTGTTTTGGTCCAGATGTTCCCAATCATATCAAATTCATCGTCTTTAAAAGTGCCGGAGATGACCCAATCGCGGACGGTAAAGGTCTTTTTTCCAAGTGATATCTCAGCGTCAGTCTTGCCAACTACCTCCACCTTCCACTTGGATTCCGCCGCAAATGCCGGGATAGTCAGCCCCAGGCACATCACCAGGGCCAGCGCAAGGGATAGCAATTTTTTACTCATATCGTTCTCTCCTTTGTTTTTATAAGGGTTTCCCCTGTCTTAATGGTTCAGCCTTTGGGGGTGGGACACTCCCGGCCCCCGTAGGCGTTCCCATCAAGACAACAAAAGCGGCGCAGGGGTATGTATCCCTACACCGCCGAAGCTACGCACACAAGCCATTGATTTCCCCATTGATTATTGCCGGGAAAACCGTTATAATGGACTTTGGGCGCAGAAAATTTCTGCTGTGTGGGACTGGGTTTTAGCTGCCTCCTGCATAGGGGCGTGGGGAGTTGGCCCTCTCCACGTCCTGCCTTATATGCTTCTGCTGTCTCGTAAGCATATTTTACACTATTTCGACCTTATACGCAAGCGGTTTTTTTATTGTTGTTGACAAAGTGGCGTGTGAGCTTGTCGGCGGCTGGGTGGCCCGCCACGGCTGGCGGCTGGGCGATTGTCGGTAGCTGGGCGCAAGGCGGGGTTAAAGGTTGGTTCCGCTCCATGGCAATTCCCCGCCGATGGGCTGACAAAACCTGATAGCTGGCCCCGTGGGAATTGCCGTCGCTCTGATGGCCTGTGGGCCATAGGCTTTTAGGGCGGGGACGTTTGAGCATGAAAAAACAGGGGGCCTGGGTTCGGCTCCCTGTCTTTTCAGTTTTAGAGTTCGGCTGTGGGTGGTTTTTTTGGGTGCTTCCTTATCTGTACCCACCTGACAGGCGAGACTTGTTTTTACAGCTCAGGCAGCATCAATCGGTGACATAGGGCAACAGGGCAATCTGACGGGCCCGCTTGATAGCCTCAGTCAACTGGCGCTGATGCATGGCGCAGGTGCCGGTGGTGCGGCGGGGCAGAATCTTGGCCCGCTCAGACGTGAAACGGCGCAGCTTGGCGGCGTCCTTATAGTCGATGCACTCCACCTTGTCGGCGCAGAAGGCGCAGACCTTGCGGCGCTTACGACCGCGCATGGGCTTGTTATCGCGTTCCATAGCCATGGAAGTAACCTCCTTTTGGGACCTTAACGGTCAAAGTCAAAACGGCAGATTGCCGTCGTCAGTAGAAAGCTCAGAAAACTGGTCGCTGTCCGCAGGGGGGGCGCCATAGCTTCCGAAGGGGTCGCCGGATGCGGCCGCTGGGGGAGCGTAGCTCCCGCCGCCCTGGTGATAGCCGCCCTGCTGGCCGTAGCCGCCGGAATAGCTGCCCTCGCCCTCGCGCTTGGAATCGCCGAAATAGACATTGTCGGCAATCACCTCCGCGGAGCGGCGCTTGTTGCCCTCCTTGTCGGTCCAGTCCCGAATCTGGAGCCGCCCCTCCACAACGGCCGTGCGGCCCTTGGTGAAGTAGCGGCAGACAAACTCGGCCCTCTGGTTCCAGGCCACCACGTCGATCCAGTCGGTCACCCGCTCCCCGGTTTGCTTATCCTTAAAGTCCCGGTCTACCGCCAAGGTAAAGGAGGCGACGGGGGTTCCAGAGGGAGTCCGCCGCAGCTCAGGGTCCCGGGCCAGGCGGCCCATAATAAAAATCTTGTTCAGCACCGCGGGTCCTCCTTACTCGTCCTTGCAGACGATCATGGAGCGCATCACGCCGTCGGTGATCCGGAAAATACGGTCCAGTTCAGCGGGGACGGCGGCAGCGGCGGTGAAGGTCATCAGCACGTAGTAGCCCTCCATCAGGTCGTTGATGGGATAGGCCAGCCGGCGCTTGCCCCACTCGTCGACCTCAGACACTGTGCCGTTAGCCTCGACCACACCCTTGAACCGCTCTACCAGAACCTGGATCTGCTCCTCGCTCAGGTCGGGCTTGAGAATGTAGACCGCCTCGTAATTCGCGTTAATTTTTGCCATGTTTTTGCACCTCCTTATGGACATATGGCCCCCGAATTGTCCCGGGAGCAAGGATACCGCTGTCTTTCTTAAAGACAGGCTTTATCATTATACCGAAAAATCAGAAATTGTCAAGCAGTTTTTCCATTTTCGGCGTTTTTTCTCTATTCCAGTCCCTCCAGGGCAAAGACTCGGGCGGGGAGGAGATCGGACAGCTCCATCAGCACCGGGTCCAGACCGCCGCCCCGCTGGACGGCGGGGGTTTGGACGGAGGTCCGTCCGTCCAGGGGACCGGTGGGCAGGGAGACCACCGCCACAGGGGCGGACTGTCCCCACTCCATCAGCAGGGAACCGCGGTGAAGGGCGGCCACCCGCCGGGCAGCCGTCAACCCCAGCCCCGCCCCCTGCCCGGGGTCGGGCACTCCCCGCCCCGCCCCCGGCTGAACCAGGGCGGACAGATCCCGCTCTCCGGCAGGCGGGCCGCTGTGGGACACGGCGATTACCGCCCGTCCCCCTTGACGGCGGAGGTTCAGCGTCACGTCTCCCCCCTCCGACGCCCGGGCGGCATTGGAAATTAACTCTAGCAGCAGCTTTTGCAGCAACGCCGGATCACCGGGAATCAGCAGGCTGTTCTCTCTGCTCTGGAAGCGCAGGGAGACGCCGGCCTCCTCCAGCAGGGGTCCGGCCGTGCGCTCCATATGGCGGCAGAGTCCGGCCAAATCCATAGTCACCGGATGGAAGCCGGCGGGGGTCTCATCTAAAAAGTATTCCAGATTGTCCAGCAGGCGGAACAGCCGGTGGAAGGTCTTTCCAAAGCTGCCCGCGGAGACAGGGCCGCCCCCCTCTTCCGTGGCCGGCCCCACCTCGGCCAGGATATCTCCCAGCAGAGTGTGCAGCAGATACAGCGCGCCCTCCAGTTCCCGGCCGGCCAGACCCCCGGTCCCCTGGGCCGGGTGGAGCAGCACGATCATTTCCCCGCCGGCGGCGGCGCAGCTGTAGGAGTAGACAGTTCCCTCCCGGGAGAACTCTCCCGCCCCTGCGCGGCCGTCGGGGGGCAGGGCGAGAACACTGGGGAGCGCCTCCCCGGCGGCAAGCTGGGGCAGGCAGCGGCGGGCGGCGGCGTTGGCGGCGAGGACAACGCCGTTCTGCGCCTGAATCACGCCCTCCGGCAGGCAGTCCAGCAAAGCGTGGATGGATTCGAGCATAAAACCCCCTCCCGGCCCTTCGGCCGGTTTGTTGCGGAACATATTGTAAATAGGTTGTGCCGGGGCGAGCTGAAATAGTATTTCTGCCAGTTTATCAAATTTTTCCATCCACCGCAAGTCATTTTGTCGAATTCGGACGAAAAATGGGGAGCAGCACCGGCGCCCGCTGTCCGAAAGTTGAGGGAGTGCCCGTCTTATGGCAAATTTTCGGTTGATTTTTTTAAGAATTCTATGAAAAAATACACTAGGAAAAAAGTTCTAATCGGGTTATAATAAAAAACGCAACCAACACCCGCGGGCCGCCGCGGATAAAATGATAAAAAGGAGTAATTCACATGAGCATCAAAGTTGGCATCAATGGTTTTGGCCGCATCGGCCGCATGGTGTTCCGCGCCAGCCTGAATCACCCCGAAATCGAGATCGTCGGCATCAACGACCTCTGCCCCGCTGAGTATCTCGCCTATATGCTGAAGTACGACACCATGCACGGCACCTGCCAGGCTGAGATCGGCCACACTGAGAACGCCATCGTGGTCAACGGCAAGGAGATTCCCGTATCTGCCGAGCGCAATCCCGCCGATCTGCCCTGGGCCAAGCTGGGCGCTGAGTATGTTGTGGAGTCCACCGGCCTGTTCCTGACCAAGGAGAAGGCTCAGGGCCACCTGGACGCCGGCGCCAAGAAGGTCATCATGTCCGCCCCCTCCAAGGACGACACCCCCATGTTCGTCTGCGGCGTCAACCTGGACAAGTACACCACCGACATGAACTTCGTGTCCAACGCCTCCTGCACCACCAACTGCCTGGCCCCCATCGCCAAGGTGCTCAACGACAACTGGGGCATCACCGAGGGCCTGATGACCACCGTCCACTCCGTCACCGCCACCCAGAAGACCGTTGACGGCCCCTCCCTGAAGGATTGGCGCGGCGGCCGCGCCGCCACCGGCAACATCATCCCCTCCTCCACCGGCGCCGCCAAGGCCGTGGGCAAGGTTATCCCCTCCCTCAACGGCAAGCTGACCGGTATGTCCATGCGCGTGCCCACCCTGGACGTTTCCGTGGTGGACCTGACCGTCAACCTGGCCAAGCCCGCCAAGTATGAGGAGATCTGCGCCGCCATGAAGGCCGCCTCCGAGGGTGAGCTGAAGGGCATCCTGGGCTACACCGACGAGGCCGTCGTGTCCTCCGACTTCCTGGGCGACACCCGCACCTCCATCTTCGACGCCGACGCCGGCATCGCTCTGACCGATACTTTCGTGAAGGTCGTTTCCTGGTACGACAACGAGATCGGCTACTCCAACAAGGTTCTGGAGCTCATCGAGCATATGTACTCCGTGGACCACAAGTAATCTGTCTCTTTTCGAGCGCCGCTGACGCGGCGCTCTTTTTTGTCCGAATTATATCAACAAAACATTGATATATTATGTCGAAATATGGAAATTATAAATATTTTTTCAACGAATAGAATATAATCAGCTCAAAAATACTCGAATCTAAGAGAATTGATTCGAGGTGAGAGAGATGGATACTCAGAGCGTTGGAGATCGAATTCACAATATAATCGACGATCAGAATATAACTCAGACCAGACTGGCAAAGCAAATTGGAATCAAATTGGCAACATTAAACAGCTATATGACCGGCCGCACGAAATTTCCGCCGGAGGTAATCAGGCTGATTGCAGAGGAGCTGGATACCAGCAGTGATTATCTGCTGGGATTGACTGATACAGCGGAACGGCCCATACGGCTGTCCAAAACAGAAAAGCTGATGATTAAAACGCTCCGCACGCTCTACCGCGACCAGCAGGAGGCGGTCCATAATCAGATACAGTTCTTTCAGAAGCAGAACCAGAGAGAATGAGAAAATCCCGGAACGCTTGGGGGGCGTTCCGGGGTTTTGTATTATTTGGCGTATTCGATGGCCTTGGTCTCTCTGAGGAGGTGGACCTTGATCTGTCCGGGGTACTCCAGCTCGTCCTCGATCTTCTTGGCGATCTCCCGGGCCAGGAGGACCATCTGATCCTCGCTGACAACCTCGGGCTTGATCATGATGCGCACCTCGCGGCCGGCCTGGATGGCGAAGGACTTCTCCACCCCGTTGAAGGAGGAGGTGATCTCCTCCAGGGCCTCCAGCCGCTTGATATAGTTCTCCAGGTTCTCCCGCCGGGCGCCGGGCCGGGCGGCGGAGATGGCGTCAGCCGCCTGGACCAGGCAGGCCACCACCGTCTTAGGCTCCACGTCGTTGTGGTGGGCGTGGATGGCGTGGATGACGTTCTCGCTCTCCCGATACTTCCGGGCCAGCTCCACACCGATCTGCACATGGGAGCCCTCCACCTCGTGGTCGATAGATTTGCCCAAGTCGTGAAGCAGGCCGGCCCGCTTGGCCTCGGTGACATTGGCCCCGATCTCAGCGGCCAGCAGCCCGGCCACATGGGACACCTCGATGGAGTGGTTGAGCACATTCTGTCCGTAGCTGGTGCGGTAGCGCATCCGACCCAGGAGCTTGACCAGCTCGGGGTGCAGGCCATGAACGTTGGTCTCGAAGATGGCCCGCTCGCCCTCCGACTTGATGACCATGTCCACCTCCCGCTTGGCCTTCTCCACCATCTCCTCAATGCGGGCAGGGTGGATTCGGCCGTCCAGGATCAGCTTTTCCAGGGCCAGCCGGGCAATCTCCCGGCGCACCGGGTCGAAGCAGGAGACGGTTATGGCCTCGGGGGTGTCGTCGATAATCAGGTCCACACCGGTGAGGGTCTCCAGGGTGCGGATGTTCCGGCCTTCCCGTCCGATGATCCGGCCCTTCATGTCGTCGTTGGGCAGGGGGACCACTGACACAGTGGCCTCGGACACATGGTCGGCGGCGCAGCGCTGGATAGCCAGCGAGATGATCTCCCGGGCCTTGGTGTCCGCCTCGTCTTTAAAGCGGGCCTCAATCTCCTTGATCTTCATGGCGGATTCGTGGGTGACGTCAGCCTCCAGTTGGGAGAGCAGATAGTTTTTCGCCTCCTCGGCGGTATAGCCAGAGATGCGCTCCAGCTCGTCCACCTGCTGCTGCTTCAGGGCCTCGGCCTCAGCCTGGGTGGCGTCCAGCTTGGCCAGCCGAGCGGCCAGCTGCTCCTCTTTTTTCTCGATGTTCTCGGTTTTCCGGTCCAGATTTTCCTCTTTCTGCTGCAGGCGGTTTTCCTGACGCTGGAGCTCGGCCCGGCGGTCCTTGACCTCTTTCTCATGCTCGTTCTTGGCCTTGAGGATCTCCTCCTTGGCCTCTACCAGGGCCTCGCGCTTTTTGCTCTCGGCGCTCTTATAGGCCTCGTTGACGATACGGGTGGCCTCGTCCTCGGCGGACCTGATCTCCCGCTCCGCCGTGGCCTTGCGCCGGTTCCAGCCAAAGACCGCACCCCCGAGTGCGCCCACAACCAGCGTAATGACCATTCCTAAAACTGCTAGAATTGGCTCCATTGGGTCTTGTTACACCTCCAAATTTTTTCATGGCCGCGGCGGACCGCCGCGGCGCCCGCAGCCGGAGCACGCTCCGCGCGGGCTTGCAGTAAAAGGCCGCAAAGGGCTGGACAGGCGGGCTGCCTTCCCTCCCCCTGCGGCAACTGAAAAACATCCCCACAGGTTTTTCAATACTTGTCCGTTTAATATTGTAAAGGCCAAGGGCTTTTCTGTCAAGATTTATTCACAATTGAAATGGAGGGTTTTTTGAAAAAATTTTCCAAATGGACAAAAAACGGGCGGCCAAAGGCCGCCCCTACCACAGCGCTCCCACCTCCGCCCCGGTGTAATACCAGGTGAGGATGTCCTTAAAGGAGCTTCCGCTCTTTGCCATGGCGTTGGCCCCGTACTGACTCATGCCCACTCCGTGGCCGTAGCCTGTAACGTCGAAGGTGAACTGCGTCCCGTTCCAGGCCACGGTGAAGCAGGCCGACCGCAGGGAGAATAGGGAGCGCGCCTGCCCCCCGGTGAGGGTGACGCCCCCCAGCGGGATGGAGATCACTCCGCCCCCTTCGTTCCGGCTGGCCTCCCCAAACCACCCGGAGGGGTCGCCGGACAGGTCGGCTCCAGGGTAGGACTCCAGGGTGAGTGACCGCACCTCCTCCGCGCTCAGGGCGCTCTGGGTGCGGTAGTTGGGCACCTCCTCCCCCTCGGGGCTGTCCACGCTCTTCAGATAGTCCACTGAATTGCCCCAGACCTCCACCGCGTCGGTGGTCCTCCCGGCGGCGGAGGAGAAAAAGAGGGCCTGGATGGGCGTTCCCTTGTAGAGTACTCCCAGTCCATCGGTGCGGGCCACCGCCCGGTCGATCTTCTCCCCATACTCCCGGGCGCTCAGCCCCCACCGAGCCTCCGCCGCGGAGCGGTCGATGTAAGCCTGACAGCAGGTGCTGTCGGCGCAGATATCAGCCTCCGGATGCTTGGCGCTGTCCTGGAGGACAACGGTATAGGTCCGGGCGGCGCAGGCCTGAGCGGACAGCGCCTCCTCCTCAAAGGAGGCGGGCATTTCCGCCGCCACCACCCCCCACAGGTAGTCCTCCATGGTCATCTCCCGCACCTGTCCCTCCTTGTCCAGCAGGCGCACCGCCCGTCCTCGGTCCCGGCTCCCGGTCTGAACACCCTCGGGGACCCGGTCGATAGGCAGGGCGGCTTCCCCGTTGGGCAGCTCCCCTGTCCCCGGCCGCCGGTAGACCGGCTCCTGCCGGACCACCAGCGCGGGGAGAAAAAATAAAATGACCGTCAGCGCCAGCGCGGCGCTCACCACCTGCCGCCCGCCCCGGACCGCCCCTGTCCCTTTGTCGTCCCGCGTCATCTCCGCCGCCCCCTTTGCCCCTATCATATGGGACAGGCGGTGGAAATATAACCGGCGGAATGCACAGCGGCCCGCCCCCGGCTGGGGGCGGGCCGTCTGTCCGGCTCTATTCTGCGGAAATCATATAGTAGTACACCGGCTGTCCTCCGGCCAGGAGGGTGACCTCGGCGTTGGGGCAGGCGGCGGCAAAGATTTTCTCCGCCTCCTGGGCCTGCTCCTCGGTGACGTCCTCTCCGTAGAAGATGGAGATAAACTCGGCGCTCTGGTGGCTCTCCGATTTGGCCAGCCGCTCCAGCATAGCGGACAGGTCCTGGTCGGTGCCGAAGAGCTGATGCTCCACCAGGGCCAGATAGTCCCCCTGGTGGATAGCGAAGCCGTCGAAATCGGAGTCCCGGGCGGCGTAGGTGATCTCGCTGGTGCGGACGCTGGCGAAACCCTCCAGCATGGCGGCGGTGTTGTCCCCCTCCTCGGCGTCGGGGTCGGCACACAGCATGGCGGAGATACCCTGGGGCACCGTTTTGGTGGGCAGGACCACCACCTTCTTGTCCTCACACAGGGGGATAGTCTGCTGGGCGGCCATGATGATGTTCTTGTTGTTGGGCAGGACATAGACGATCTCCGCCGGAGTGGCGTCGATGGCCTTGAGGATGTCCTGGGTGGAGGGGTTCATGGTCTGTCCGCCCCCCACCAGGCCATCCACCCCCAGGTCCCGGAAGACGGCCTCCAGCCCGGCTCCGGCGCAAACGGCCACATATCCAAACCTTTTCTCCGGGGCGGCGTGGACAGGCAGAGACGGGGCGGTGTTCTCCAGCTCGGCCTCGATGGCATCCAGGTCGTCGGTGCTCTGAACGTGCCTGCCGGCGGCCAAATCCTCGGCCTGGGTGCGCATGTTCTCGATCTTGGCCAGCTCCAGCACGCCGTACTTCTGGGCCTCGTTCAGGGCAGATCCGGGGGTGTTGGTGTGGACGTGGACCTTGAATGCCTCGTCGTCCTCACCGATGACCAGGCTGTCGCCAATGGAATTCAGGTATTTCCGGAAAGGCTCCAGGCCGGCGTCCTCCTTGAACTTGCGGACGATGAATACTGTGTCAAAGGCGAAGGTGATGTCTTCCACATCTACTGCCTCGAAGTCGGCTTTGTCGGCGGGAGCGGTCCCGTCCTCCCCTGTCTCGGGCATGGGCAGGCCCCGGACCTCGTCCAGCATTCCCTGAAGGATAACCAGAAAGCCCTTGCCGCCGGCGTCCACCACCCCGGCCTTTTTCAGTACCGGATTCTGGTCAATGGTGTGGGCCAGGGCCTCCTGTCCCTCCTGAATGGCGGCCTCCAGCACCCCCTCAAAGGTGTCATCTTCCCGGGCGTATCCGGCGGCCCGGGCGGCGGCCATGCGGGAGACGGTGAGGATAGTGCCCTCGGCGGGCTTCATGACCGCCTTATAGGCGGCGGCCACGCCGAAGTCCAGAGCGATGGCCAAATCCCGGCCGTCCATGGTTTCTTTGTCCTTGACGGCCTTGGAGAAGCCCCGGAAGAGCAGAGACAGGATCACCCCGGAGTTGCCCCGGGCCCCTCGGAGCAGGGCGGAGGCGGTGCCCCCGGCGGCCTGTCCCACCGTATCGTACTGCTTTTTCCGCATCTCGGCGGCGGCGGCCCCGATGGTGAGGGTCATGTTGGTGCCGGTATCCCCGTCCGGGACGGGGAACACGTTCAGATCGTTGATAGGCTGCTTTTGAGCGTTCATGGCGGCGTGAGCGTGAATCATCATCCGCTGAAAGACCGCCGCGTCAATCATCTTTACCATAGTCGGCATATTCCTTTCCGCGAATCATCAGAAGCGCATGGAGTCCACGCACACGTCCACCGAGGCGACCTCCACCCCGGTGGTCTTGCTGACCACATAGCGCACCTCGCTCATAATGGAGCGGCAAACGGCCATGAGATTGACCCCGTTCTCCACAATGATGTGCAGCTCGATGGAGACGGTCCCGTCGGCGTTGTAATACACCTTCACACCCTTGGACATGGATTCCCGTTTCAGCAGATGGACCAGCCCATCGGTGGTGGAGCGCACCGCCATGCCCTTCACGCCGTAGCAGTTGGTGGCGGCGCTGCCAGTGACGGTGGTGAACACATCGCTGCTGACCCGGATTTCGCCCAGCTCAGTTTCCAGTTTCATAGGAAAGTACCTTCCTTTCAAAGAGGATAGGGTCGCTTATCATAATACAGCTTCTATTGTATTCTATTTCGCAGAAAAATACAAGCCCAAAGTTCACAGGCGGATGCCCGGTTTCGACCGTTAATTTCCAAAAATTGGAATATAATGGGGCCCACCTGTACAGAAGGAGGAGACCGGCATGACAGCCAAGACCATTTACACAAAGCTCAGCGGCCTGCGGGCCCGGACCGAGCCGCTTCCGAAGCCCCCCGCCTCTCCGCTGGTGCTGTGGGCGGAGGCGGGGATTCACTTGCTGCTGGGAGCGGTGCTGGCGGGGGCGCTGATTCTCGAGGACAACGCCCCCTTCGGGGTAGCCCTTGTGGGGGCGGCGGGCTCCGGACTCTACGGCGCCTCGGCGCTGGTGGGGGTCTGCTTCGGCGCGCTGGCCGCCCTGGACTTCTCCGCCGGCCTGCGGTATGCCGCCGCCGCCATTCTCACCTTCGCGGTGCACTTCGCCTTCTGCGACTGGAAGCCGCTGCGCCGCCCCTGGGTCATGCCGCTGACAGCAGGGGCGCTGAACGCCTTCACCGGTCTGATTGTCCGGTCGCAGAGCTCCTGGCAGGGGACAGACTGGCTCTATTTCGGGCTGGAGACCGCGCTGACCATCCTTGCGGCCTGGGCCTTCCGGGGGGCGCTGGCCCCCATGCACCGCAGGAAAGGGGACAGGCCCGACCCCGCCGCCCGCCGGGTGGGGCCGCTGGCCCTGCTGTGCGCCTGTCTGGCCGCCATCGCCCCGCTGAAGCTCTTCGGCGTTCCCATGCTGGGGGTGGCGGCGGTGGGGGGCTGCGCCCTCTATCTGCGCTCCCCGGAGCGGTTTCTGGGCTGGCTGGGCGCCCGGCCGGTTCCGGAGAGCGCCGCCGACCCCGCCGCCCAGCGGATGGTCCGGCAGAAGCTGGAGCGGACCGCCCAAGCCTTCCGCACCCTGTATGATTCCCTGCGCTCCGCCTTCCACGTCCCTGACAACGACAACGATGTGGCGGGCGTCTTCGACCGGGCGGCGGGCCGGCAGTGCCGGGGGTGCTCCCTCCGGGACCGGTGCTGGAAGGCGGACTACAACACCACCTTTAACGCCTTGAACGACGCTACCCCCGCCATGGTGGAGCGGGGCCGGGCGGAGGCGGCCGACTTCCCCCGGCACTTCGCTGACCGGTGCATTCACTTCCCCGCCTTCGTAGGGGCGGTGAACGAGGAGCTCACCGCCCTGTTCTACCGCAGGCAGTACAACGCCCGCATCCGGGAGAGCCGGGCGGCGGTGTGCCGGCAGTACGCCCAGCTCTCCGACCTTCTTGGGGAGGCGGCCGCCGAGCTGGGACGGGAGCTGACCCCTGACCCGGTGGGAAGCCGCCGGCTGCGGCAGCGGCTGGCTGAGCTGAAGCTGGACGTCCAGACCGCGGTCTTCCGGGACGGACGCGGCCTGGTCCGGGTGGAGGCCGCAGGCCCGGGCTGCGCCGCCCTCACCCGCCCCAGCCGCCTGAAGGACCTCTCCCAGGCCCTGGGCGTGCCCCTGCGGGTGGAGCTGGAGGGGGAGGACAGTCTCTCCCTCCTCCAGCAGGAGCCGCTGATGGCCCTGGCGGGGGTGGCGGCCCGGAAGAAAAACGGCGAGACGGTGAGCGGTGACGCGGGCACTTACTTCAAGCGCCACGACGGCAAGCTCTACCTTTTGTTATGCGACGGCATGGGCAGCGGTCCCGACGCCAACCGTGAGAGCACCCTGGCCGTCCGCCTGCTGGAGCAGCTCCTCCAGGCGGGGGTGGAGGCGAGAAGGGCGCTGACCACCCTCTCCTCCGCCCTGGCCCTGCGGGGGGAGGAGACCGGCGGCTTCACCACCGTGGACCTGCTCCAGCTGGACCTGTTCACCGGCGAAGGGGAGCTGTTCAAGCTGGGAGCGGCCCCTACCTATATTAAAAAGGGGGGAGACGTCCAGCGGCTGACCGGAAAATCCCTCCCCGCCGGGCTGGCCGAGGGAGACTCCGCCGCCTTGGATACCTTCACCCTCCGCCTGGCTCCCGGCGACTGCGTCCTGATGGTCAGCGACGGGGTGTGCCCCGGGCCGGAGGACGGCTGGCTGCGGGAGCGGTTCGCCGCCTTCGACGGGACCAGCCCTAAGGACCTGGCCCGGGAGCTGGTGACCCGGGACTTGCGGGACGCCACCGACGACCGCACCGCGCTGGTGGTGCGCGTCGACAGACGGACATAAAAATCCGCCCGGACAAGTCCGGACGGTTGACAAATCTCCGAAAGCCGGCTACAATATAAATAGAGGGCGCCGCAGCAAGCGGTTTGGCCCCGCCGGTTATTATTTTGTTATGAAGCCGTCACCCGCCCGGGTGGCGGTTTGTTACTGTTCTGTTACACTTCCTCGAAACCTGTTGACAAGCAAAAGAGGGTTTGCTATGATGCGTACAGAGGTTGGAAGACCTTTTGCCCCATGAGGCAGTGAAGCGCCGCGAGGGTCCGTTCGGATGCAAGGGGAGTGACACCGCCGTAAAGCGGGTGAAAAGTAATAAAACTTCTAAAATTTTGGCTAAAACAGAGAACTTTGTTACGGAAATGTTAAATCCTCCGGGACTGCCATGGACGTAAAAAAGCTCCCTGCCGAGGCCGAACCGGCCCCTCTCAGGCCGAAAAAAATGTTAAGGAGGAAAATCCAAAT
>JBCLQX010000009.1:0-20063 GCA_041223805.1 Oscillospiraceae bacterium 44-34
CCTCCGGCAACTCAAATGGTATCTCATTCTCGATACATTTCACGCTGCCGTTGGCGAACTTCTCATAATGTAAATTACAGGAAAAATTTTGACCAATAATGCAACCGATCATTACTGCATTTACAAAGAAGCATGACGTACAATTCCCATATGTAACGGAACCGTTATCCCAACAAATCAATCCCCAAGATTTGCATCGCCTATCCAAAGAATAACCACTCGCTCAAAATGCGGCGAACCGTTTCCGCATTTCCTCGTCTGACAGTTTTCCCTGCTCCGCCAGATCCAGTACCTCCTGAACCTGGTACAAGGCGGCGTTCCACTCATCCCTGCTGATTTTTCCCCTCTGCTTTCTCGCCTTCAAACGGTTGTAGACCTTCCGGTACTCTACACCTGCTGGGCTCAGACCTGTGGGATGGTTCGCCTTTCTGTGTGCGCCGACTTTGCGGCAGGTGCGCTCTGTCTCGCCGGGCGCGACACGATTGCAGTAGCAGGTGTTGTACCCGGCGGTCAGCAGAAAATATCGTCCACAGTTGTGGCAGCGACGGGACGCGTTGCCTGCCATCAGACCCCGGTAAAAATCCGTGTAAAGAAAGTGGGAGAGATAACGGAACTCCACCTTTTCTGCCAGTAGGACTTTTCCTGCCTCCATCGGATCTGCTGTTGGGACAAAGCAAAGCTGAGCGGGAAAGCTCTGACTGAATTCCTGTTCCGGGAAAAACAGTCCCCCTGCGGCTGCCATATCGGTAAAGTAGGCGGCGTAAGCTCCCGCATATGCGTCGGCATTGCGCCGGGAAAGCGGCTCGAAATAAAGTTCCAGCATCCCGTCCAGCTGTCCTCTGAAGTTCCGCAGGCTCTCTGCAAAGTATTCCAGTCCAGAGAGAAAGTCCTCAAACATTCGGTGACCCTCTGAATCGACATCCAGGGTCTCTGACCACTTGGCTGAATCAGACAGAAGGGCGGGGAGTAAGTTCCAGGCTGTCTCTATATCCAGGTGCAGACTCCGATAGACCGGCAAATCAAAAATCAAATCCCAGACAGCGTTGAGCCGTTCCTGTGCGGAACGGGCGGCGCTGTCTGTTTTTTTCTGGAGCAGCATCCACACGGCAGACATAAAGCCGTCAACCCGCCGGTCGATCTCCGTCAGTATCTCGCCGTCCAGGTTCAGAACATCCGTTGTGAGCTGACCCAGTGGGAAAGCGACTCCATCCAGAAACACAGTGTCCCTGGTAAAGAAAACCGAGAATTTGTCAAAGGTGTTCTCTGCCATGCTGTTCCCTCCTGTATCCGATAGACTTTTGGCGTTTCCCCATCCTGGGCCAAATCTATTGTATGGCTGTTGATTTTGTGTTACCCTCATCATATCAGAGCAACAAGCAGAAGTCAATCAGGTATGAAGGAGGATGTAAAATGAAAGAGTCAGTCTATAAAAGCTACGATGAGCTGCCGCTGTTCCTGAATGCGGAGACAGTGGCAAGGGTGCTGGGCGTCTCGCCGTCCAGCGGGTACGAGCTGATGCATGAGCAAGGGTTTCCCTCTCTGCGCATCGGCAGCCGCATCGTGATCCCCAAGGAGGCGTTCATCCGTTGGGTGGAAGAGCACACAGGAGGTACGGTGTGAAGAAGTACGATCTCTATTCCAAAGGCGACCCAGCCAAGAATTTTTCTCCTCTGCCCAATGAGGTGTTCTATCTGGGCCTGTCCTACGGTGCCATTGCGGTCTACAGTTACCTGATGCACATCGAGGACAGGAAGACCTTCCAGTCCTACGCCAGCTACAACACCATCGGCAGGGCGGTGAAGATGAGCGCCAACACTGTGCGAAAGTATGTGCTGGAGCTGGAGGACAAGTGCCTCATCCGCACGGAGTCCACCACCGTCGTCACCAGAGACGGTCGCAAGCGCAACGGCACACTGCGCTACCACATCCGCCCCATCCGTGAAGCGGTGGATCACTACCACGAGCGGCAGCTCAGTCAGCTGGAGCTGGACACAGAACGACAGAAAGCACAGGCCCGATTGTCGCGGCTGTGCGCGGCTCAGGAGCCGCTCCTGCCGGCTGGGCATCCTACAACGCCCCCAACAGTGGAACGCGGTGTGTCGGGGCTGTGCGGCCCGGTGTGCAGAGTGGGTGGCCTCAGCGATTTTCAAAACGGTCAGGTGAACCGGGGGGTCGAAAAAAGTGCAGGATAAAGGCGTGGCGCCTTGCGCCGCCACGCCGGGTCACACCGGCCCGCAATGCGGGCCGGGAGACGGGAAACGCCGAGGCTTGGAACCGTTTGCGGTACATTTTGAGGAAAACTGTGTAAATCGCAGAATGGCATCAATTTCCCCGGCATGGCATTGGATATGGCATTGATAAGGGCGCAAGCCCTACTGCCGCAAGAAAAATTTAGGCATTACAGGTGGCGAAAGCCCCGAAAAACACAGTTTTGGAGGATAACATCATGGCAGAAGAAAAAGTGAGATTTCAGATGAGAATTGCTCCGGACACAGACCGGAAGATCAAAGCGGCGATGCCGCTGGCACACTGCCGCAGTCAAAATGAGTTCGTGGAAAAAGCTCTGCGGTTCTACTGCGACTACCTGACGGCGGGAGACAGCACAGCTGTAGCGCCTATGTACATGTCTGCTATCCGCGGTACAGTGCAGGACTCGGAGAACCGCGTCTGCCGTCTGCTCTTCAAACTGGCGGTGGAGCAGGACATGGTGATGAATGTGCTGGCGGCGGGGATGGAGATTCCCGATGAACAGCTCAAGGCGCTGCGTGGGCGGTGCGTCCAGAACGTGAAAAAGACCGGCGGCAGTGTCACGCTGGACGACGCGGTCCGCTACCAGAACGGCGGGCTGTAAAAAAGTAGTAGCTATTCCCGCCGAAGTGTGGTATGTGTTGGTGTTGCAAAGGAGGTAGTAGACATGAGAACGACTCTGGAGGATCTCTACTACGGCAACATCACGCCAAATGAACAGAGGATGGCGCCTGGCTCAGAGATGAAAAAGGCGGTAGATCGTGTCACCGGTTGCGAAAAACAACTCATGGAGCAGCTGGGGGAAACTGAGCAAGAAACTCTTACAAAGCTCATTCGGTCACAGCATGAGATCAACAGTATCACAGCAACCGAGAATTTCATCCTGGGCTTCCGATTGGGCGTCAGGATCATGGCCGAGTGCATGGATGACAACGACGGTGATATTCGGAGTGGAGGTGAATAACAAATGGCAAAGCGCAGACCGTCCGGCGACGGTATGGTGCGCAGGCGTGAGGACGGACGCTGGGAAGGCCGTATCGTGGTGGGTCACAAGGAGAACGGCGAGTCCATC
Source organism: Oscillospiraceae bacterium 44-34 (assembly GCA_041223805.1). GTDB lineage: Bacteria > Bacillota > Clostridia > Oscillospirales > Oscillospiraceae > Lawsonibacter. The sequence goes on from JBCLQX010000009.1 coordinate 3,320, forward strand.
TTCCGCTATGTCTCCGCCAAGAGTCAGAAGGCTCTGATGAAAAAGCTGCACCGGAGCATAGAGGAGTACCGGGATGTGGACCTGAGCGAGGACAGCCGGATGCCGCTGGGGGATTGGCTGGACCGCTGGCTGGAGGAGTACGTCTCACCTACGGTGCGGGAGTCCACGCTGAAGGGTTACCGCCAGTACATCGAGTGCTACATCAAGCCCCGCCTGGGGGACAGGCCGGTGTGCAAGGTCACCGCCGCCGACGTGCAGGCTCTGTACCGGGAGGTGCAGAAGAACGGGCGCAAGACCGAGCATCCCGAGTACGGGTACACGCTCTCCGGCTCTACCGTCCGCAGTCTCCACGGTGTGCTCCACCAGGCCATGGACGCGGCGGTGCGGGAGCGGCTCACGGCGAGAAACCCCACGGAGGATGTCACCCTCCCCAAAAAGAAGACCGCCGCCAAGCAGATCCTCAACAACGAGCAGCTGGAGCGGTTCATGGAGGAGATCAAAAAGGACCCTGTCTGGTGCGATTTCTTCTACACTGAGCTGACCACCGGGATGCGCCGGGGTGAGATCTGCGGGCTGATGTGGTCCGACTTCGACGGGAAGAAGGGGACGCTGACAGTGCGCCGGACGCTCCACCAGCGCAAGGGCGGCGGAGTGACCACCGGCGAGACCAAGACGGGAAAGGGCCGGCGCACCATCACCCTGCCGCCCAGTACGGCGCAGCTGCTGCGGGAGCGGCAGAAGCGCTCCTGCTCCCAGTGGATCTTTCCTAACCCTCTCCGCCCGGAGGACCCGGTCAATCCCGGCAGGGCCTACAGCCGCCTGAAGACCCTGCTGAAAAGTGCCGGCCTGCCCGGCATCCGGTTCCATGACCTGCGCCACACCTTCGCCACTCATGCCCTGACCAGCGGCGTGGACGCCAAGACCCTCTCTGGTATCCTGGGACACACCAAAGCGTCATTCACCCTGGACACCTATACCCACGTCACTGGAGATATGCACCGCCGGGCGGCGGAGATCGTGGGTGGCTTTCTGGACGACATTATGGTGAGGGGGTGAGAGTATGGCGAAAAAGCGGAAGAAGGGTGAGGGAACGCTCCGTCAGAGAAAGGACGGACGGTGGGAGGGCCGGGTGGTTATTGGATACGACGACGGCGGCAATCCCAAGACAAAGAATGTTCTGGCTAAGACCAAGAAAGAGTGTACCGAGAGGTTGGAACAGCTGAAAAAAGAGCAGGGCGGTTCCGGGCCGGTGAAGGTCAGGTCGGAGATGCGGTTCGGGGACTGGCTGGACTTCTGGTATCAGAGTTACTCCAAGCCGGCCTTGCGGCACACCACCCAACTGAGCTACGAGAACTGGATTTACCTCCACGCCATTCCGGGCGTGGGGGACATCCCGCTGAACAAGCTGTCCCAGTCCGACCTCCAGCAGTTCTTCACCGAGTTGAAGAAAGGCGGGCGGATCAACAATGTGGAGCGCCACGGCGCGGGGATGGCGGACCGCTCGGTGCGCAGCTGTCACGCGGTGTGTCAGATGGCGCTGGACCGGGCGGTGAAGGAGGGGCTCATCCGAATCAACCCGGCCATCGGCTGTAAGCTGCCGCCCCTGCGGGAGAAAGAGATGAAGATTCTGAGCCGGGAGGAGATCCAGCGGTTCCTGATCCAAGCCAAGGCGGAGGGGATGTACGAGCTGTTCCTCCTGGAGCTGACCACCGGGATGCGCCGGGGAGAGCTGCTGGCCCTCCAATGGTCTGACCTGGACTTCAAGAGCGGCAGACTGTGTATCAGCAGACAGGTGTACTCCGTCAACGGCAAGCTGGAGATCAACGAGCCCAAGACTAAAGCCGCCGTCCGCACCGTTATCCTGCCGCCCGCCATGGTGGAACTGCTGGCAGAGTACAAGTCGCAGATTTTCTCGGAGTGGATATTCCCCTCCCGCGTCAAGCCGGAGCAGCCTGTAGACCCTGGCTATGTCCGCAAGCGTCTGCAAGTCATTCTGGAGCGGGCAGGGTGCAAAAAGGTGAGGTTCCACGACCTCCGTCACACCTTCGCCACCATGTCCCTGGAGAACGGTATGGACGTGAAGACGTTGTCCGCTATCATCGGCCACGTCTCATCGGCCACCACGCTGAACATCTACACCCACGTCACCGATGAGATGCAGAGAAACGCGGCCCGGAACATCGACCAGGGCATCGCTGGGGCGGAGGTGGAGGAAGAACCGGAACATGAGGAATCTGCCCCGCCTGTGACCTTCACGCCATACCGTCCCCCGCATCGCAGACCAGGGACAGGGTGCGTCAGCCAGATCAACGACCACCTGTTTGAGGGCCGCTACTCGCCCAAGTGGATCGACGGCAAAAAGCACGCTCGCAACATCTACGCCCACACCCGTGAGGAGTGTGAGGAAAAGCTGGCGGCTCTGATTGTTCAGATGAAACGGGAGCTGGCGGAGCTGAAAGCGGCACAGGCGGCAGGGGCACCCTCCAGACATTGAGTCGCCATATCCAAAGAGGTCTGCAAAGATTTTTTAGACAAATTTTGATAGTTTATAGCCGTTTCTACTCCTTTTCATTTACTCTCCGGCACTCTTTGAAAACAGTGTTTCCACGTGTTCCACATCTGTCTGTGGCTGTTTATGTGGTCAGGAGGATCGACGCTCCGGAAGAGGCACCCTATAAACACAACGAAACGCTGTGTAATCTGCTCGATTTTTACCTCTGTATTTCTCCGTTTTAGATTGCAATTTTCTATCGACTTTCGCCTCCTATTTCGGTATTGTGTTGCTTGCAAAAGCCCCACAAAACACTGAAAATTAGGAGGAAAATGTATGACCAACATGAAAAAGCGCATTGCCGCCACACTGACAGCAGCTATCCTCACAACTGTCCTCACTGTCCCCGCCATGGCAACGGAAACGCCCGACAAATCCGTCCGGGTGAGCAGCTACAAGGGCAGTACTCTGAAGGTGGGAGAGCGCAGTGGCCTCATCATCGGTCCCAGCGGTGCAAACTACACTGTGACTTCCAGCAACCCAGACACGGTAGCGGTGGAACAGGTGCTGACCTTCTGGGTTGCCATTGCCAAAGCGGAGGGGATCGCAGAGATCACCGTCTCCAACAGCGCTGGAGAACGTGGGACCGTAATACTGACGGTTGGCTCCGCAGCCCCCGCTGCGCCGGAAGCCCCCGCCAGCGGGGACAGCGCCGGCCTGACAGACAACCTGGAGATACGGCAGGAGATGATCTGGCTCATCAACCAGACCCGAAAGGACAACGGAGTGTCGGAACTGCCGGTCAGCGAGGCCCTAATGAATGCCGCCCAAGCCTGCTCCGACCGGCGCTACACATGGCATCACGCCCTGGAGGAAAGCCAAGCCGCTGTTGACGCCGGTTACCCCTATGGCTTCGGTGACAACCTCACCGTGTTCACCGGCACAGCCGACGCAGCCCAACGCGCTGTCGACAACTGGATCAACTCTCCTGGCCATTTTCAGACGATGATCGACCCGAGATGCGACTGCATCGGCGTAGGCGTGACCCAGTACGATGGCATCACCTACTGTTACATGTTCGTCGGGATACCCAACAGCGTCAACTTCTATGCATGAACCAAATAGCAACCAGGAAGGGCCATCCAGGAAACTGGACGGCCCTTCCACGTGGCGGCACAGAGTATAGACAGGAAAATACAACACCGGGGAGCAGATTTACTGCTCAGATATTGCGTACCAGTAAACAAGGAATTAAACCCCTTTATCAGTCCCAAAGGACTGTTCAGGGAACTACCGGCCCGGCATGAGCTTTGCCGCCAAGCGGGATTACCAACGTGCTTCTAACATAGCCGGAGGATGATATTAGCCCTATGGCTTTGACGACAACCTCCTCGTGACGGCAGAAAGCAGAGCACAGGCAGAAAAATATAACGCCGAAGGCCACAGATTTACTGCTCAGATATTGCGTAACCGAAAACAAAGAATGAAACCCTTTCCGTTGACCCGCGCAAGATTCAGGCCGACTCTTGGCAAAACAATATAGGATGTGGTAAAATAGTATATCATTATCTGGAGCGTATGCATTATGAATAACGACAAAGTGTTTCAAATGAATTTCGGGAAAGTTTACGGGCTTCTGCTGGACAAGGCCACCAGGAAGGGCAGGACGAAGGCCGAGGCGGATGAAGTCATCTGCTGGCTGACCGGGTACAGCCTGGAGCAACTGGAGGCGGCCCGCTTCGCCGGCCTCTGCTACGGGGACTTTTTCCGCAACGCGCCCCAGCCCAATCCAAACCGGGCGCTGATCAAGGGCGTGGTCTGCGGTGTCCGGGTGGAGGAAGTGGAAGACCCGCTCATGCGGGAGATCCGCTGCCTGGACAAGCTGATCGACGAGCTGGCGAAGGGGAAGCCGATGGAGAAGATTTTGCGGAAGTAGGAGGAAACAGCCATGTGGGTATGTCCCAAGTGCGGGCAGTCATTCAAAAACACAGAGCAGAACCACTATTGCGGGAAGCCTCCCGCGACGATTGAGGAGTATATCGCCGCCCAGCCGGAGGAGGCGCAGGACTATCTGTGGCGGATCAACGCCGCTATCAAGGCCAGCATCCCGGAGGCCAAGGAGAAAATCTCCTGGAGTATGCCCACCTACTGGAAGGGCCGCAACCTGATCCAGTTCGCGGCCTCCAAGCGGCACATTGGCCTGTACCCCGGCCCGGAGGCTGTGGAGGCGTTCGCCGGGCGGCTGACGGAGTACAAGACCAGCAAAGGAACGATCCAGCTCCCCTACAGCAAGCCGCTCCCGCTGGAGCTGATTGGGGAGATTGCGAAGTGGTGTGAGGAAAATAATTAGGGAGGCGAAAAAATGAAGCAAACTGATAGTTTGAAACGATTGGAAATGCCGAATGAAAACAAAAATAACGAATATGTAAATTATGAAAACAAGCTGAAACCAATGCTTGACTTTGAAACAGAAGAATTGAAATCTTTATATCTACGGCATGAATTATCTCTCCTGAAAATGGCAGAAAAAGAGGCGTGGGACTATTTAGTAAGATTTGGAGCATGGAATTTTGAACCAGGTGAAAGTTTTCCCTGTGGAAAGGTACTGACTGGCGAATGGTACATAGGCACAATCTCTTTGGAAGACGACGAGCAAATCTATGGTTCTATTGAAATGCGCTTTACGGCATATTACCAGTCTCCAACCGCACGAATGCCAGTGGATGATTATTTGGGCATGGATTTCTTCTTTTACTACGATCCAGAGACAGATACTTTTATATTTGACTGTTTTAACACATCTTCCATTTAGCTGAATAATGCGGAACGATAGTTGCCCAATCTATTTCCACTAAATCTCCATAGTAAATGCCTGCCCGTCTCTCATAAAATGCGGACAGGCATTTTATGCGCCCACAACTTCTTGAAAAATTTTGTGTGGGATTTTGCCATCTCCGGTGTATAGTAGGACATACGAAGAAAAAGGAGGGAGACATTGTGGAGGATGTGCAGCTGGTCCACGCCCTGCAAACCCATCAGGATGGCGCGATGGAGCAATTCCAGACGGCGTACACCCCTCTGCTGCGGTACATCATTGCCCCCATCCTCCCCGACGAGCGGGACCGTGAGGAGTGTCTGTCCGATGTGCTGCTCCGGGTGTGGGACTCCATCGGCACGTTTGACCCCTGCAAGGCCGCTCTGACCACCTGGCTCACCCATCTGACCCGCAACGCGGCCCTCAACCGCCGCCGGGCCAATGAGCGCCGCAGGGAGGGCGGCACACTGGACGAAACCATGCCGGATTCCGCCGACGGCCCGGAGCAGTCCCTTCTGAAAGCGGAGGCGGCCCGGGTCCTGTGGGCGGCGGTGGAGCGGCTGGGCCGCAGGGACCGGGAGCTGTTCCTGCGCAAATATTACTACTACCAGCCCACCGCTCAGATCGCCGCCGAATCGGGCCTGACCGTCCGGGCAGTGGAGGGGAAGCTGTACCGCATCCGCAAGCATTTACAGTCAGAACTGGGAGGTGTGATCCATGGATGAATTTGACCGCCTGCTCTATGAAGGCTCCGCCCAGCTGCCGCCGGAACTGTCCGAACTGGCGCCGCCCCGTCCCTGGAAAAAGCCCATTGGTCAAATCTGCTGGGGGCTGGCACTTATTACCATCACCCTCAACTTTTTCGGTCTGAACATCATCCTGCCGGCGGTTGGAGCGGCGCTGCTGTGGCTGGGCCTGGCCCCTCTGCGGCGGGAGAACGGCGGATTCCGCTTCGCCTACGCCTGCGCCACCCTGTACGCCGTGCTGCGTTTGACCGTTATACTGCTCCAGGCCACGCCCCTGGATCACTGGCTTGCCAGTCTGATCGGCCAGGAGTGGAACACCACTACCGGCCCAGTGCCCCTCTACTATGCGCTGCGGACAGTCCTGATCCAGTTGGTTCTGGTCTTTGCGGTCGGCGGACTGTGGCAGGGATTGAAGGGGGTGTTCCATCAAGCCGGACAGAAGCCCCGCACCGCCGCTGCCGGAGGACTGGTCATGCTGGAGGTTCTGCTGCTTCCGATGGCCCTCGTTGGGCTGGAGGGATGGCTGCTGGTGGGACCCATCCTGATCCTGTGGGTCTGCCTGATCGTGAGCCTGCGCAGAATTGGCAAAAGTCTGGATCAGGCAGGCTATACCATGCAGCCCGCTCCTATGGCCGTCTCCAACAGGCTGGCCCTGGGGGTGTGGCTGGGCCTTCATCTCCTGATCATCGCCGCCCTGCCGCTGCTGTTCTCCCGCCTGCCCGCCGGTGTTCAGACGCAGGTATATGGTACAACTGCCAGCGATTCTCCTCTCCGTTCTGAACTGCTGGAGCTTGGCTTCCCGGAGGACATTTTGAGCCGGCTGGACGACAGCGAGCTGGTCCGGTTTGAGGGGGCCTATGGGCTGAAAAAGGAGGGGTATCGCAATGACGAAAGCGACCTTCCTGACGGGATGCCCAGCATTGTCACCGTGGAGGTTCCGGTGCGGGACGAGAAATACGGGTTCCGCACGGTCTACCTGGCCTATCTGCACTGGAATCCCAATGAGGCGTCCGGCGGCTATATGGAGGGCGTCCAGATCGCCCAGGACTACCAAGGCGTTACTGCTTGGACTACGCAGCCAGATGGAGTTCTGAAGTGGCAGGACAGCGCCGGGAACGCTTATACCATGCCGCTGAACTTCCGGTTTGACACGGACAACGCCGGAACGGCTTGCTATTACGCCAACTTCTCTCTGCCGAAGGATGTCAGCGGCCCCACGGAGGGTTTCCTGTTCTGGGAAGCGACGCCTACTTTTCCGGAGATCGTCTCGCTATACAATTTTTCCGTGACTGCCGCCCACAAGCGCAGCTGCTGGCAGTACCCCTACACCCTGCCGTCTGAACTACTGGCCTCCGGCTTCCACGCGCCCAACTGGCAGTGGCGGATGTACCAATGGACCTCCGAGGGTCAGATGGCTCCGGAAGGGCAGTATGATTCCAGAAAGTATTGAGACCGTTCAGCGTTCTGAATGAGAACGCACAGCCCCGTTCCTACTCATATAGAACAGTTCGTCATCAGCCTCAACATCTTCCGTTACGATCACCCGTCAGACTTAGTTCTGGCGGGTGAGTTTTTATACAGCAAAAATTTTTTCGGCACATGAAAAATAAAATGTCGTTTTTGGACTCTGGAGGTTGTGGTAGATGGATGAGGAAGTCAGCGCATAAGGGCAGAGGAAAAACTGACTCAACAGAAAGGATGGGCAAGTACAACATGAAAGAATCCAGCTACAAGAGCTACGATGAACTGCCGCTGTTCCTGAATGCGGCAACGGTAGCGAAGGTGCTGGGCGTCTCGGCACACCCAAGGAGGTGCGGATTGAAGTACAAGCAGTGGCCCAAGCGTGATCCAATCAAGAACTACTTCCAGCTACCCAACGAGATATTCCTGCTGGGCCTGTCACCAGGCGCACTGGCCGTCTACTCCTACCTGCTCTGCTGTGAGAACCGGAGTACCTACCAGTGCTGGCCCAGCTACAAGACCATCGGCAGAACAGTGCGGATGAGCGCCAACACCGTCCGCAAGTATGTGTGCGAGCTGGAGGAGCGGCAGCTCATCAGTACAGAGAGCACGACCGTCACCACCAAGGCTGGTCTGAAGCGCAACGGCAACCTGCTCTACACCATCCGCCCGATCCAACTGGCGCTGGACCAGTTCTACGAACAGCAGTTGGCGCAGATAGATGTGGCGGCTGAGCGTCATCGAGCCGCAACGGCACTCGCACTCCGCAGTGAAAAGTGCAACTCAGCGTGACAGCCTGTGCGCCGCTGTGTGGCCTCGCTGATGCTCGGAGGGTAAACAAGCCGCAGTCCATCGCAAACGCCGCCGTGTCAAAAGCGTGTGGCCGGTGTGTGCCATCCGGCGAAATCAGCACAACCGAAAGTGGCAGGTGAACCGGGGGGTCGAAAAAAGTGCAGGATAAAGGCCGGGGGTCGCTTATGCGCCCCTCGGCCAGCCACACCGCCCCGCAGAGCGGGTCGGGGCTTTTCAATAGGTGGTCGGAATTTCAACTTTTTGCTGTGGCAGGTGGTCAGTATCAGCAAATCCAGAGAGAAAACCGCCATGTTCCGCCTTTTCACAAGGTGGCTGTCACAGGTGGTTTTCCGGAATTTCACGGGAGTCAGTGCGGGGGTCATTTTTTACCCCCTGGGGGCAAGTCGGGGGTCAGTTTTTCCTCTGTCCTTACAGCCGCCGCAAAATCGGCGGGTCAAGGCGGGGATATTTGCGAATTTCAGGAGGAGCATCATGCCGAGAGAGAAATCAAGTCCTCACCGCAAATCTCTCCCTGAGACACAACAACTCGTCAAAGAGATGTGTCCTCGAGACAACTACCGTACACAAAACGAGTTCATCGAGAAGGCCATCCGGTTCTACGCCGGCTACGTCTCCGGTCAGGATACCACCGCTTATCTCCCGCCCGCACTGGCGTCCGTCCTGCGCGGTACGGTTCAGGATACGGAGAACCGCGTCTGTCGTCTGCTCTTCAAGCTGGCGGTTGATCTGGACATGATGATGAATGTGCTGGCGGCAGGAATGGAGATTCCCGATGAACAGCTCAAGGCGCTGCGGGGACGGTGCGGCCAAGACGTGAAAAAACCAGCGGCAACATTTTGCTGGACGACGCTGTCCGTTACCAAAGAGGTGGTCTGTGATCACCCGTACCCTGTTCAAATTCTGCGCCGCAAAACAAAGAATAAAAGTCCTCGAAAAAAGTAGTAGCTATTCCCCGCGAAGTGTGGTATGTGTTGGTGTTGCAGAATCGGAGAAAGGAGATGATACTCATGGCAAAGCGCAGACCATCCGGCGACGGTATGGTTCGCAAGCGGGATGACGGTCGGTGGGAAGGACGCATCGTGGTAGGCCACAAGGAAAACGGCGACTCTATCTTCCGGTACGTCTATGCTCCCACGCAGAAGGAACTGTCCGCGAAGCTCCGCCAGCACATCGACAGCTATCAGGGGGCCGACCTGACGGAGCAGAGCAGGATGACCTTGAGTGAATGGCTCAATCAGTGGCTGGAGAACATGGCGGATACTCTGCGACCCAACACGCTGAGGAACTATCGCAGCTACATCGAGAACCACATCCGCCCCAACCTGGGAGACAAACAGCTGGCTCGAATTACACCGAAGGATGTGCAACGGTTCTACGAGAAGCTGAGTGATTGTCTGGCCAGCAGTACGGTGCGCCGCATCCACACTACGCTCCACGGTGCGCTGAAGGCGGCACAGCAGGCTCACCTGATCGCCAGCAACCCTACTGAGCAGACCATCGCACCCAAGTTCAGCTATGGGGCAAAGCAGATACTGACGGACGAGCAGCTGGATGTGTTCATGAAGGTCATCGCAGAGGACGAAGTCTGGTGCGACTTCTTCTACGCAGAACTGACCACCGGCTTGCGGCGGGGTGAGATCTGTGGCCTCAAGTGGGAGGACTTCGATGAGGTCGCCGGCACACTGAAGGTCTGCCGCACCGTCTACCGGGAAACTGGTGGCGGGCTGACTGCCGGGGATACCAAGACCAGCGCCGGCGTCCGGAAAATCGTGCTGCCGGCCAGCACAGTACAGGTCCTCCGTGAACGAAAAAAGTCCGCACTGACCGAGTGGATATTCCCCAACCCGCTGAAGCCGGAACAGCCTACCAATCCCGGCGCCGCATACCGACAGCTGAAAACTCTGCTGAAGCGGGCTGGCCTTCCGAACATTCGCTTCCACGACTTGCGGCACACCTTCGCCACTCACGCTCTGGCGTCGGGCGTGGACGTGAAAACCTTATCGGGTATCCTGGGTCACACCAGAGCGGCATTCACGCTGGACACCTACACCCACACCACCGGCGATATGCAGAAACGAGCCTCGGAAGTGGTGGGAGATTTTCTGACAGACATTTTCGGAGAGGAGTTGAGACCATGGGAAGAAAACGCAAAAGCGGCGAAGGAACCATCCGACTGAGAAAGGATGGGCGCTGGGAGGGCCGGGTAGTCATTAGCTACGATGATAAGGGCCTGCCCAAGACAAAAAATGTGCTGGCCAAGACCAAGACGGAGTGCGTGGCGAAACTGGAATCACTGAAAAAGTCCGTGGCTCCCGCAACCGCTGTCAAGATCAAAGCAGATATGCCCTTCGGCGAGTGGGTAGAATTCTGGTATGAAAACTACAGCAAGCCAATGCTTCGCCCCAGTTCTCAACGATCCTATGAGGACTTTATCCGGCTCTACATCCGCCCCCAATTAGGCAGTGTTCCTCTGAACAAGTTAACGATGAATGACCTCCAGCAGTTCTTCAACTGGATGAGAAAGGATGGGCGTACACTGCATAGAGAAACCAGAGGCGGTGGTCTCTCGGACAATATGGTGCGCAACTGTCACAGTCTCTGCCGCAGGGCGTTGGAAAAAGCTGTGGCAGAGCGATTGATCGTAAAGAATCCAATTGAGGAATGCAAGGCTCCGCCAATCAGACGGAAGGAGATGCATCTGCTCAGCCGGGAGGAACTGCAAAAGCTGCTGATCCAGGCCCGGGCCGAGGGATACTATGAGGTGTTCCTGCTGGAGTTGACCACCGGGCTTCGGGTGGGGGAGCTGATGGCACTCCAGTGGGACGATTTGAATTTCAATACCGGGGAACTGCGGATTGAGCGGCAGGTCTATCGAACCAAAGAGGAACTGCTGATCCAGGAGCCAAAGACCAAGGCATCTATCCGAACAGTGATTCTTCCCCCGCCTGTGGTCGAGGCGCTAAAGGAGTACAAGAAAACCGTCTCCTCCCGGTGGATGTTCCCCTCGCCCAAAAAGGAGGACGCTCCGCTGGCTCCAGCAGCCGCCAGCCACAGGCTGAGTAAAATCCTATCGCATGCTGGGTGCAAAAAGGTTCGCTTCCATGACCTCCGGCATGTTTTCGCCACCAACGCTTTGGAACATGGGATGGACGTGAAAACGCTGTCCACCATCATCGGTCACGTCTCCTCCGCCACCACGCTGAACGTCTATGCCCATGTCACAAGCGATATGCAAAGGCAAGCCGCCGCTAAAATCGACCGAGGTATTGGTAAAGTAGAGATTTCCGCAGAGAATCCCCAAGCGGTAGCCAGCCGCACTCTGACAGACTTCAAACCAAAACGTGGCAAGCGCCGCTACTGGGGCAGCGGATACCTGGGTCAGACCAAAGGTGGGCGCTGGAACGGAAGGTACACGGTGACCTGGCCCGATGGGACAAAGCGCACCCGAGACATCTACGCAGACACGGAGGAGGAATGTGAAAAGCTGTTGGCAGCAATGATAACCGAGATGAAAACAGAGGTAGCCGCCGAAAAGGAGCGGCTGAGGGCAGAGAATAAGGCAAGTTGAGAGTTGCGGCCCACCGGGACACCCCCGGTGGGCCAGTTTTTCTCTGTCTGTGGGCAAATATGTGGTCAAGGAGTTCCCGGCCGTACCAAGCAAGCAGAAATTGTCACGAGAATGGCAGGTCTGAAACAGATAATGGAGATTTTCAAGGCCATAAATCAGCCCTTATCCTCAGAGCAGCGTGTGCGCTGGTACATACAAAGATAGGACAGCGGATTGAGGTGATTCGCTGTTCTCTGCTGGAATAGAAGCAGTTTGTGCAGATACTGTCTGCACAGATTCTGTGCCCTTGATAAATGATCGGTGCTATGATATTCTTGGATTGCTGATACAGATTTGATGGGGGTGAGATTTTGCAGGAGCAGCGATTTACAAAACGGGATTGGTCTCTTTTTCGCAGTAAAATTGGCAGCTGGCAGGAGGCCTACATGGACAGGCTATGCGATGAATACATAGAACTGCTGAGCGGCGATGGTGATCCATCAGAAAAATTCTGGAAGCTGGATAAGCGGATAAGAAGTGACAAAAGGAATCCAGGCGTCCAGCTAGAAATGACCCGGACAAATTTTATCTACAACATCATTGCGCTTATCAACAATGATGTGATCAGTATAGAAGCTCTGGAAGATTTCAGTGATGAACTGAAGGAAACTGTAAAAGCCCTCCTTGAGCGGCAGAGCTGGAACTGCTCAGATGAAGAGTAACTTCGGGTAGCAGAGTGTGAGCTGGATTGCTCCTATTGGAACAAAAAATTAAAAGGGAGTTTTATTGGACACCTCCTGCTGTAAGCTGGAAGCACAATGCGAGACACCATGCCAAAAGGAGGATTCTGTATGAAGCAGAAAATTGGTTTTTGGAATGAGATTCAAGGAGATGCCGACAATATCACTTGCTCTAAGGATGAAGCTCCAGTCTCCGCACCGAAAAAGTCTCTGGTGCAGGTTTATTTCCCCAAGCGAGGAATGGATCTGTCCTACTACAACGACCAGTTTGACCTCCAGGTGGGGGATATTGTCTATGTGGACGGCAAGCTGGAGGGCCTGCGGGGGCGTGTGACCGCTGTGAATTACAGCTTTAAGATCAAGCTCTCCGATTATAAGCGGGTGGTCGCTGTGGCGGATACCCACATCTCTGGAGAACTCCACATGGCCGGCTCCCACTTGGTATCCTTTGACCCTCAGACAATCCCCTATGAGAAAATCATCACCTGGTTCAAGGCTCCGGACAAAGAGGATGACGTCTATGTGTCTGGCAGTGATGACCACAGCTTTCGGCTGGACGACCTCAGCGGAATGAAGGTCACCAGCGCCATTGCGGAGCGTGGGCACGACTACTATACAGAGAACCGGGTTGTCTACCTCTGCATTGACCGTGGTCATGGGCGGGGGATCGTGGAAGGAACTTCCCCTTATGAGATCGAGTTTGATTATGGCGGCGGCGAGATCAAAAATCTCACCTGCAGCTGTTATTGCGGCTATCCCTGCAAGCACACTTTTGCCGCCATGCTCCAGCTGCGGGAGACGCTGAAGCTATTGGAAGAGAAGGACGGTTTCGATTGGAATGAGGGCGGTTACGCTGCGGCGATCAGTCAAGGTGCCTTTTTCTCTTTTGCCGTGGACGGAAAAACGACCGGTAGCTTCGTGTTTCGATAGTCTCACACACAGCAAAGGTTGAGGCGCTATATCCAAAGAATAGGACGGCGGGCCAAAGTAACAGCCCGCCGCCCAAAATTTTCTGAAACCCGTCTGTGGTATTTCTGTGGTCAAAAGAAAAATCACCCCAGTTTTTACTGAGGTGATTTCCTTATTGGTGGACCTGAAGGGGATCGAACCCTCGAACCTCACGGATGCGAACCGTGCGCTCTCCCAGCTGAGCTACAGGCCCAAATCGGCACTTTTCACGAAAAAAAGTTGCAAATTTTGGATTTCTCAAATATTCGATTTTCAGGGGAAAGTCCAACAAATCGAACAGGAAAACAGGGAACAGAAAATCGGGTCGGATGTGTCTCGCTATGGATGCGAACCGTGCGCTCTCCCAGCTGAGCTACAGGCCCAAATCGGCACTTTTTATGCGAAAAAAGTTGCGAATTTTGGATTTCTCAAATATTCGATTTTCAGGGGAAAGTCCAACAAATCGGACAGGAAAACGGGAAACAGAAAATCGGGTCGGATGTGACTCGCTATGGATGCGAACGCAGCGCTCTCCCAGCTGAGCTACAGGCCCAAGTATAAACTCATGCAAATCTCTGAAGAACCCTTTTTATCCTCCGGTCATGATCTGTCTCTACACTCAGATCATGGAACTTCCGGGTAATTCCTACGTTATTATAGCAGATTTTTTTGAAATGTAAAGACTCTTTTTTATTTTTCTTATCTTTTGAAATTTGTTATACAATATGGTATAATATAAAATAGTAGATTCACAAATATAGTATTCGAAAGTCGGTTGAGTATGCAGGAAGAACTAAGATCAAAAAAATATCACAAATAAGAAAAGCAAATCACGTTCAGAAAGTTTTGCTTTTATAGCAGAGCGGATTTTCCGCTCCCTACCGCTCAAAGAAATGGTTTGTACGGAACAGATAATGTATCGGAAAAATTTTGACCGATTGTCTTCAAAAAACGACCGACTATCCCAAATCGCTTGCGGAGCAGAATTACCTCTGATACACTGGAAATGATCCTGAGACCGGGCCGCCGAGGGCGGCGGTCGCTATGCGGTATGCGATAGAAGGTCATTCCATGAAAAACCGTACCGATAAAATATTGCCGCTTCTCTTTGCTGTTTCTATCACCGGCTATTTTTTCTGTTCTTTGTGTTACAGGACGTATCTTTCCCCCGTGGAATTTGCAGTTCTCTGGTACGCCATCCCTGCTATACCAGCATTTTGTCTCCAGCTTCTGCTTTGCAGGAACATAAAGCAGAAGCGGCTGGCCGCTTTGCACGCTGTTTTGCTGACCGGCTGGTGTCTGCTGTGCCTGATCCAGACGCTCCTCAACACAGGCTGGGACGCTTTGATCTGGGCGATCTTCCTGGGACTGTCCATCGCCCCGGTGGCGGGGTGCGTGCTGGCCTGGGCGGTATACGGCTGCTGGCGGCTGTATCGGAAGGGGGATATCTGTGTCCCGTAGAGTAAAAATCAATCTGATCCTGCTGGCCGGAATCGTCCTGCCGCCCCTGTCCTACCTGCTTATGAGCTTCGATCTGGGGATGGCCCTCGCCGCGATCCCCATCCTGGGATATGTTTACCCCGCTCTGCCCTTCGCGTTCCTCCAACTGCTGCTATGCTATAACTTCCGCGGTCGGTTCAGCTGGCTGGTGCGGCTGCTGCCCCTGATCGTAGTAGCACCGCTCCACCTGCTGGGGTTGTACTGGATCTTCATCATCTCTGGTGCCGGGGGCATTCCCGGCATCCTCCTGACCGCATTTACCACCCTTCCAATTCTGGGCTTCGGGTTGGGCTGGGCGGCCTGGGCCGTTCTCCGGCGTGGGATTCTACAATAAGGAGGGAACTGCGTGGACAACGCCATTTATATCGTCTTTTCCGCCACCCCCACCGGGATGGGCCGGCTCATCCGCAAGGCTACTCGAAACCGGTACAACCATGTGTCCCTCTCCCTCAGCCGGGATATCCGCAAGATGTACACCTTCGCCCGCCTCCACCGGGCTATCCCCCTGTACGGCGGCTTTGTGGTGGAGTCCATCCTGCGGTATCAGTCCTTCGCCGGAACGGCCCGGGTGAAGATCTGCCGGGTGGAGGTGCCGGAGCCCCAGTTTACCTATTTGCGCAACTGTTTAGACCGGCTGTGGAACGAGCGGGAGGAGTATATTTACAACACCCCCGCCGCCCTGGCATCCCTGGTCCACCTGCGGCCTAACATCTTCCGGGCCTACACCTGCGTCACCTTTGTCCAGAAGCTGCTGGCCCGGTACGCTCTGGCTGGAGTATCCGAGGCAGACGCCCCCACCGTCCGCTCTCTGGAGCGCCGGCTGGCCCCCTATGTGGCCTACGAGGGCCCCGCCCCCGTCTGCGCCGCCGACTGGGGGGAGGACGCCTACCCGGTGGAGACCTCCACCCGGTACGCCGTCTATACCACCGCCCGCCACTTCGGCCGGCTGGCCAAGCGGGCGCTGGGAGGGATTGCCTGATGACAGACACAAAAAAGTGGGCCGCCTTCACCGTCACGCTTGTGACGGCGGGCTGTCTTGTGATGGCCTGGGTAGAGGGGGCGCTTCGACCGATCTACCCGGTGAAATCCGCCCTGAAAATCGCTGTCTTTTGGGGCGCCGCAGTTCTGTACACCCAAGTCGCTGGAAATCGGGAGGTCCTTCGGCCTTTCCGGCGTCCGAGCCGTAAAGCACGGAGGCTTGCTGTCCCCTTGGCGGCGGCTGTATTCCTCCTCCTGCTGGGCGGCTACCTCCTCCTTGCCCCCTGGCTGGACCTGTCCGCTATCCCGGAAAACCTGGCCTTGAAGGAGGGTATTACCCCCAAGACATTCCCCCTGGCCGCCCTCTATATTACGTTCTGTAATTCTTTGCTGGAAGAATACTTTTTTCGGGGGTTCGCTTTCCTTACTCTGTACCGCATGGGCTATGTGAGGCTGGCTTACCTCTTCTCCGCCCTGGCCTTTGCCCTGTACCACGTCTCTATCACCAGCAATTGGGGTTCACCCGTCCTGATCCTCCTCATGGTGGCCGGGTTGACCGCCGCCGGACTGCTCTTCAACTGGCTGGACCGGGAGGGGTCCCTGTTCCCCTCCTGGCTGGTCCACATGGGGGCCAACCTGGGCACCAACGCGGTGGGGTTTATTTTGTTCGGGATTCTGTAGGGGCGGCCTGTGGCCGCCCGTCAG
>JBCLQX010000009.1:20163-91566 GCA_041223805.1 Oscillospiraceae bacterium 44-34
GATTTGCCGCGCTTTGCGGGCGGCCATAGGCCGCCCGTCAGGATTTGCCGCGCTTTGCGGGCGGCCATAGGCCGCCCGTCAGGATTTGCCGCGCTTTGCGGGCGGCCATAGGCCGCCCCTACAAAACATTCCCGCAGAAGCGGGCGGGTAATACCCGCCCCTACACACCTTAAAAGGAGTTTTCCTATGTATTATGAGATCGTCCCTATGGACCGCAGCCACATCCCCCAGATCGCCGCCCTGGAGCGGGAGTGCTTCTCCGACCCCTGGAGTGAGAATCTTCTGGAGGACGCCCTCTTTGACCCCCAGGCCAGCTTCATCGTGGCCGAGGACGGGGAGGAGGGCAGCATTTTG
The DNA here is from genome assembly GCA_041223805.1 of Oscillospiraceae bacterium 44-34. Taxonomy (GTDB): domain Bacteria; phylum Bacillota; class Clostridia; order Oscillospirales; family Oscillospiraceae; genus Lawsonibacter. The sequence continues at coordinate 20,518 of JBCLQX010000009.1, forward strand.
GGCTACGCCGGGCTCCACGCCGTGCTGGATGAGGGCTGCATCGACAACATCGCCGTCGCCCCCGACGCCCGGCGGCACGGGGTGGCCTCCGCCCTGCTGGACGTGTTCTGCCGGTTCGGCGCGGCGAATCTGGCCTTCCTCACCCTGGAGGTCCGCAAGTCCAACGCCCCCGCCATCGCCCTGTATGAGAAATTTGGCTTCCGACAGGCCGGACTGCGCCCGGGCTACTACCGGCACCCCAGGGAGGATGCCGTAATCATGACCCGGGAATTTCCCAAGGAGGTGGAGGAATGAATATTTTAGCCATTGAATCCTCCTGCGACGACACCGCCGCCGCCGTGGTCCGGGATGGACGGACGGTGCTGTCCAGCTGCGTGTCCTCCCAGATTGAGATGCACACCATCTACGGCGGCGTGGTGCCCGAGATCGCCTCCCGGAAGCATATCGAGGCTATCTCCGCCCTGGCGGATAGGGCAGTCCTCGACGCAGGGCTGACTAAACGTGACCTGGACGCCATCGCCGTCACCTATGCCCCCGGCCTTATCGGGGCGGTGCTGGTGGGGGTCAACTTCGCCAAGGGGGCGGCGCTGGCCCTGGACCTGCCCCTCATCCCCGTCCATCACGTCCGGGGCCACATCGCCGCCAACTACATCACCCACCCCGACCTGGAGCCCCCCTTCGTCTGCCTGTGCGTCTCCGGGGGCACCACCGCCATTGTGGACGTGAAGTCCTACACCGGGATGTCCGTCCTGGGGGGCACCCGGGACGACGCCGCCGGGGAGTGCTTCGACAAGGTGGCCCGGGTGCTGGGCATCGGCTACCCCGGGGGCGGGCCCATGGACAAGCTGGCCCAGGGGGGGGACGACGGAAAGTATGTTCTGCCCGTGGCCCACGTGTCCGGGGCGGAGCTGGATATGTCCTTCTCCGGCCTGAAAACCGCCAGCCTGAACCTGATCCACAACAGCGCGCAGAAGGGAGAGGCCCTGGACCTGCCCGCCTTCGCCGCCAGCTTCGGAAAGGCGGTGAGCGACAGCCTGGTCCCCCGGGCAATGGCCGCCGCCAAGCAGACCGGTTACGGCAAGATTGGTGTGGCGGGAGGGGTGGCCGCCAACAGCCGTATCCGGGCTGACCTGCGAGCTGCCTGCGCCGCCAGCGGGGACGCGCTGTTTCTCCCCGAGCTGAAATACTGCGGGGACAACGCCGCCATGATCGGCTGTCAGGGTTTTTATGAGCTCCGGGCGGGACACACCGCCGGCTGGGACCTGAACGCCTACGCCACGCGGGACATTTCTCTGGGATAACTGGGATAAATTTATTATGTTACCTTCGCGGTTTGGAAAGATCCTCTTTTTCTTCCGGTTTTCATTTCAGCCCCTGAAATTCCCCCTGTCCCATCCCATCTTTTTTAAAGATACTGTGGACAAAGATGTGGAAAATGTGCAAAACTTTTTGACAGCTCTTTTATAGTTCATCGTTATGTAAATCTCGCTATCCTGCGTTGCGGAATTCTTTTGGGAAAAAACGAATTTTCCCTTGACAGCGGCGTTTTTCGGTGCTATAATTCAACTTGTACAATAAAGCAGGTACGGTTCCCCGTCCTCACCCCAGGCCTGAGCTGAAGGGTCAACATGGAATTTACAGTGCCGGGTCTTTCGGTGTTGTTTTGCTGTGATGTGGGGGCCGTTCTGGCAGCCCGCATTTTATTTTGTCTGGAGGTGCTTTCCCATCGCTAACACAGGTCATCAAACCAATGAAGAGATTCGCGACAAAGAGGTCCGACTGATCTCCGAGTCCGGCGAACAGCTGGGCATCATGTCCTCTCAGGAGGCCCTGCGCCTGGCAGAGGAGCGCAATTTGGATCTGGTCAAGATCTCCCCCACTGCCGTGCCCCCGGTGTGCAAGCTCATGGACTACGGTAAGTATCGGTTCGAGCAGACCAAGCGCGAGAAGGAAGCCCGTAAGAATCAGCGAGTGGTGGAGATCAAGGAGATCCGCATGTCTCCCAGCATCGACGTGAACGACTTCAACGTGAAGCTGCGCAACGCCCAGAAATTCCTGGCTGAGGGCAACCGGTGCAAGGTCACCGTCCGTTTCCGCGGGCGGGAGATGGCCCACACCAATATCGGTCAGGACCTGCTGCTCAAGTTCGCTGAGGAGTGCGGCGAGATCGCAGTGATGGACAAGTCCCCCAAGCTGGAGGGACGGCATATGTCCATTTTCCTGTCACCCAAGCCTGTCAAGGACAAAAAGTAAGTACGAGTAAAGGAGCTTAAACTGTTATGGCGAACAAAATTAAGATTAAGACGCACAGCGGCGCCAAAAAGCGTTTCTCCCTGACCGGTACCGGAAAGGTCAAGCGGGGCATGACCAAAAAGCGTCACCTGCTCAACGGCCACGGCAAGACCACCAAGCTGAAGCGGGCCCTGCGCGGCACTACCATCGCTGACAAGACCAATGAGGCCGCTGTCAAACGCATGATCCTGTACAAGTAAGACAGAGGGAGGGAACTGAACAATGGCAAGAGTGAAGGGCGCAATGATGACGCGCAAGAGAAGAAACAAGATCCTCAAGATGGCCAAGGGCTACTGGGGCTCTAAGTCCAAGCACTTTAAGATGGCCAACCAGGCTGTGATGAAGTCCGGCGTTTACGCCTATACCGGCCGCAAGCTGAAGAAGCGCGACTTCCGCCAGCTGTGGATTACCCGGATCAACGCCGCCTGCAAAATCAACGGTATGAACTACTCCACCTTTATGAACGGGCTGAAGAAGTCCAACATTGTGATCAACCGCAAGATGCTGGCTGAGATGGCCGTCAACGACAAGGCCGCTTTCACCCAGCTCACCGACACTGCCAAGAAGGCCCTGGCCTGATTTGATTTTTGAGCGTCCCCAAATGGGGACGCTTTTTCATGCTTTCCCTTAAGTTTCGGGAAAGTCTTCCGATATTTGAAACAGAATGTTCTATATCAGATATTGGAGGTATTTTATGCTTGATATGCCCATTCGTTTTCCATCTGTTACTTTGACGAGAAACGCTCCTGCCGGTGAGACCATGACCGCAAAAGCAGAAGCACCAACGCCAAAGACTGACGTCATTGACCTGTCCAAGCCGCCCACATCGGAACAGGCGGAACGTCTGCGCAGCGCCGGCATCCTGGGCTACGGCAGCGTCTCCGCCTCCAAGCAGGTGGCCACCGAAACCCGGGGGGACGGCTTCTCCGTGACCCATTTCGTCACAAACTACAAGCATACGTTCTTCGATGTGGTCAACGAGGCCACCTATCAAAACATCTCCGCCAGCACCGGCGCCTTCTCCTCCAGCGGCTCCTTTGCCTATGCCAACTCCGTCTCGCAACTCGTTTGCAGCTGGAAGGATGGAAGCAAGCTGGAGGCCGAGCTGCAGCAGACCGCGTACAGCTTCCGCATGGGCGGACAGCCTGACTGGTACATCCCGACCCACAAAAACGAGGACGGGACCTTTTCTCTGGCCCAGTTCGGCCCCTGTCCCACAACCACCGTCAGCGGATACCGCTCCTCCTTCACCATTGCCCAGTCCGGCAGCGGACAAACCGCGGTCTCCCGGTATGAGACATCGGTCCATCACGCAGTAACCACAATTCCGGACCAGAAGCGTCCCGACGGAACGGTGGATTACAGAAATGAGAATTTTGATCGGATCATCACCGATGAACTGCTGGAACGCATCGACAACCTCGCACAGGCGCTTTCCGGTTTTGACACACGGGCCTGATACAGCAAACGCACCCCCGGCTCAGGGGTGCGTTTTTGTCTATTTCCAGCTTTGGAATGTTGTTCTTGTTACCCCGGCTCTTTGGGCGGCTTCTTTTATGCTGTATTTGCCTGCCAGCTGATCTCGGATAATTCTGATCTTTTCTCTTGCCTCAAGCTTTTTGTTTTGTACCATGACAATGCTCCCCCTATGTTTGACAGTGCTTTCTTTTTTCACTGTCTCTTATTGAGGGAGTATATCATATTGCAAGGGTGGCGGGTTTCTTTGTGGGCTTCCTTACATAGCCTCCATGCCGATCACCACGCCTTCCAATCTCTGGTACTGGACTGCCGACATGATCTTCTCTGCCAACAGTTTAGCACCGCCACGGTTATTTTGCATCCGAAAGTTGCTGTGCTTCTCGCCGTTTGGCTTCATCAGGTACACTGCGTTGTTTTGGCTCACACATCAATGCTAACGAGCGGCTCATTTGTGGGGAAATTTGCTTGACATTCCAGACGGGAAAGTATATCATGAAAGAAAATTATGAGGAGAAAGCAGGAGGTTTTTGAACCAATGAATGTGTCCCTGGTAATACCTGCGTATAATGAGCGCGAAATTATATTAGATACCATCCGCGCGGTATCTGCCAAACTGGCGGAGTTGACGGCGGACTATGAGGTCCTGATTGTAGACGACGGCAGCACCGACGGCATGGCGGAGGTGGTGCGGGACTGCGGCAATCCCCGGGTGCGTCTGGAGAGTTACAGCCCCAACCATGGAAAGGGACGGGCTGTCCGGGTGGGAATGCTGGCCGCACGGGGAGACATCATTTTGTGTACCGACGCGGACCTGGCCTATGGTGTGGATGTGTTTGCCGCGATGCTGAAGCGATTTGAGGATTCCGGGGCGGATCTGGTCATCGGCTCCCGCAGGATCAACGGTGAGGGGTACAAGAATTATCCGCCCCTGCGGGTTCTGACCTCCAAGTGTTTCGGTCTGCTGGCCAGAACAGTTTCGGGCCTGATATACGATACCCAATGCGGAATCAAGGGTTACCGGCGAGACGCGGCCCAACAAATTTTTTCCCAATGCTCCATGGACGGCTTTTCTTTTGATTTTGAGGTTCTGATGCGGGCGGACAAGCTGGGGCTGAAGGTGGAGCAGCTTCCGGTGTCTGTGATCAACTTCCGGGAGTCCAAGGTGAACGTAATCAAGGACAGCCTTCGGATGTTCCGGGACGTATTCCGCATCCGCCGGACTGTCCGGAAGGAAACGCTGTAACGGCGGACAGATCGTTCAGGAGCGATGTATGAAAGAAAAAATAATTTATTTGATTCAGGTATTTGACCTGAAAAAATTCCTTAAGTTTGGCATGATTGGCGTACTCAATACTTTGGTGGATTTTGCGGTATTCTTTGTGATGGACCGCTGGGTGATCGGGGAGGGACCTGTTCTGGTGCTCCTGGGCACGGCGGTGGCTACGGGGCTTTATCTCTCCAATGCCATCGCTTATGTGATAGCAAATATCCATTCCTTTTTATGGAACAAGTTCTGGACCTTTCAAAAACGGGACAAAATTACCAAGGGGGAGGCCGCGCGGTATTTGGTCACCAGCGCGGGCTATCTGATCATTTCCACGGTGAGCCTGGCTGTTTGTACCCGGATTCTTACCCTGCCCCTGTTTGCGGGTCTGGTGCCAGAGAATTGGGTCAATCTGATGGCCAAGCTGCCCACCGCCGTGGTCACAATTTTTTATAACTATCTGATGAATAAATTTTGGGTATTTAAAACCTGAAATGGGACCGGCCCGGAGGCTTTCGCCTCCGGGCCGGTTGATTAGTTGAACAGGTTGACGATCTGGATCATATAGACCACATTGTCCTCAAAGAAGAAATACAGATTGGGGCCTAAGCCATTTTCATCGCTGCTGTAGTGAAGGTAGTCATCCGGGTAAGCCCAGGTCCAGTTTTGCTCATCGGAGATGTCGGGATAGGCGGCCAGCACCTCCTCCCGGGTGGAGCCGACCCGAATGCCTCTGGGGGTAGAAAGGTCGGTTCGGGTGGTCTCCAGCCTGTAAAGGACATCTGTGTTGTCCAGAGCGCTGTAGTAGGTGAGGGCGGAGAAGCCATCTCCCGCGATTTCGGACCAGTAGTCGCCGGGCTGGTAAACGGGCTCTCCGTCCGCCTGCTGAGTTTCGTCCTGAATGAGGGAACCCAGGCAGGAATTTTTCAGGGAGCAGGGCGGGCCGACAGGGGCGCTGGCGCCGTGGAAAAATCAATGCAGTCCTTCACCAGGGCCGGGCTGCCGTCCGAATCCAGGAGGAAAAGCAGGGTGGCGGGGTGCTCCTCCTGCCGCCACTGCGTCACGCCGTTTTGCGTGTAGTAATTGCTGCGCCAAACCTCATAGAGCCCGTAACGCTGGCCGTCCAGTGTGCTTTCCCCTGCGGGATTGGCGGAATCCAGTCTTCTGCTCCCCTCCTGGGGGGCGTCAGGCGCTTCCTCCGGAAGATAGAAGGGCCGGTAGGGGTCATAATCCCGCTCGAATGCGGCGATCATCGCGTTGAGATACTGACCCTGGTCCTGATCGACAGAGCCGGAGGGCGGGGCGGAGGAGCTGGTGGAGTCCTTGTCCCGTACCTGACAGGACACCAGATTGCCACAGAAGATACATGCGGAGAATATCAGGACCAGAAACAGCACCGGCGGGCGCTTCTTGGGCCCGGAGAAGATATTGCGAAGCCGTATTTCCGTCTCCTTCGCCGACCCGGACAGCCGGGTGGAAAAGGGCGTATAGGGAAGCGGTTTATTCATGGACGAAAGCCCTCCTTACATGCGTCCTGGGCCTCGGCTAAGGTGTCCCAGCTGCTTTCCAGGATCATCCAGCCCCGGTTGTTGAAGCTGTATACGTTATAAACGAGGGTGTCGAAGTCCTCCGCATAGCAGGTCTCAATAAGCTTCTGTCCTTCGGAGACCTGTTCCACCTCCCCGGCTAAAGAGAAGGCGTATTCGAACCGCTCCTGTCCCTGGTTCCAGCGGAACCAGCGGCAGCCCTGGTTTTTGGTGTCGTCACAGTGGACGGCGAAGTCCCCCGCACCGTCGAAATTGATGTCCTGAATCTGGACCCAGGAGCTGTCGGCCAGGAAGACCTGTTCCGGGAAGCGGTCGTCCGCCGGGACATCGGCCGGAAGGATGGTCTGGAGCAGCATATCCGGGTTGAACATCATATCCCCGTCGAACACCTGGATCTGGTCGTAGATCAGGTGGGGTCCGAACTGCTCGCCGGTGACACGCCCTCGCAGCGCCAGGGTCAGCACCCGCCCGCCGGTGACGGTGACCGTCTCGGCGTCGGTAAAGTAGCCGTCCCCCACAAAGTCCCAGCCGGTCCCGTTCCAGCTCAGGGTGTAATATTCCGGGGCGTGCCACTTGTCCACCAGGACAGGCACCCGGACGGCTCTGAGGGAGGAGTCGTCCCGCTTCGTGGTGTAAGAGCCATAGATGGTGGAATTGTCGTCGGTGCAATAGCACTGGGTCAGCTTGCCGCCATCCAGCTCCAGAATGAGGACCTTGGTGGCGCCGTAGTTGCTGCCGAAGACCTCCAGCTCCAGGACCAGGGCGTCCCGGTCTGGGCTGGTGATACGGTCGGCCTGTATGACGTTGATAAGGTACCATCCGGGCTCCCAGGTCTCATGGTACTCCAGCTCTGCGCCGCTGCCCAGAACCGCTGTGACGGTGAGCGTGTTGTAGGTTCCGGCCTCGCTCTGGGGGTCAAACCGGGTGGTGGCCGTGACGGTGTCCGCCAGGCCGTCGCCGTCCAGGTCGATATCCTCCAGCACCACCTGGTGCTCCTGGACCTCCGTCTCCGGCTTCTGCTCCGGCGGGTCGGGGAGGTCCGCCAGGGAACTGCTGGCCCCGGCACCGGGGGCCTCCGTCTCGGCCATCTGGCAGGACACCAGATTCCCGCAAAAAATACACACGGAAAACATTAAAATCAAAAAGGGCAGGGGCGGCCGCTTTTTGGGCCCGGAGAAGATATTTTTCAGACGCAGTTCCGTCTCTTTCGCCGACCCGGACAGAGGGGTGGAGAAGGGGGTGCGGGGCATTTTTTCGTTCATAGCAGTTTCTCCTATTTAATTTGTTCAATATTTTCTGCTGTCAGGGGCAGATACTCCAGCTCCAGAGGCCGGGCGTTCCCCAGAACGGGCTCCAGCCACGCCAGATAGACGGACTGGTCCACTGCCATGTTGACGCGGCTATCGAGGGTGTTAAGGTGTTCGTATGATGAAAGCGGGTGAATGTAATAGAGAATACCCGCCCCGCTCTTGTCCTCTTCCGTGGGGAAGGGGGGCAGATTGTCCGGATTGATGTCGGAGACCTGCTTTTCCCAGGCGGACACATGGCCCGCCAGCTCGTAGCGGTCCGAACCGGGCTGGTAGGTATAGAGGGAGTGGGGCCAGAACTGAGAGGTCCAGATCCCCTGGGCGTGGGAGTCGTCCTCTGCAAACGCCCCGTTGCTGTAGAAGGTGAAGGAGGGGAAGCCCGAGTGCTGAATCACCAGAGCATTCTTGTAGTAGTCCAGGATATAGCCCCGGTAGCCGGCGTAAATATTGGGTCGGGTGAGCAGGACCAGCTCCTCCCGCCCGTCTCCGTCCACGTCGGCCAGGGCGAAGGTGTTTTCTGACATATCCTCGAAGATCGCCTCACCGCCGTCGGGCAGGATAGAGCGGTAGAGCAGGTCCTCCAGGACCCGGACATAGGCCGCCCGGGCCTCCGGGTCGGGGACGGCGGCGGAGGGGAGCGGAGCGCGGACCTCGGCGTGGACCAGCTCGCTGTAGCTCCGGGGCCGGGACGGCTCCGAATCATAGTTGAAAAACAGGTCGGCAGTGAAGGCACCGGCACCGTTGTCTGTGCAGGCCTCCAGGGTGAAGCAGTCCGTCCGGGTTTCCGGGTCGGACAGCTCCCGGTTGGGAGTCAGGGAGAGGACCCGCCAGCCGCCGGGGTCGTTGGTGTACGCCACCAGCCAGCTCAGCGACTGGAAGTAGATGGGCATGGGCAGCTCCTCGGCGGAGCTGGAGTTACTCCAGAAGGTCTCCCCGTTCTCCAGCTGCCACATGGACCAGGGCTCGTCCTTGCCCCATTGGAAGTCCGGATTGACGGCGTAGACATCCACCCCGCCGGGGGCCATCAGAGCCAGATGGCCGGTCCAGAAATCCCGATACTTCTGACCGGCCGGGCTTTCCGGTTCTCGCACGTCCCCCTCTGCCGGCCACTTCCAGGTGAGGTCCTTCCCCTCCAGGCAGACCAGCCCCGCCTGACCGGTATACTGCCCGTTCTCCTGGCCGTTGAAGGTGTAGAGCAGACAGGGCTTCTCATCGACATACACGGTGACAATGTTGGGCCAGCCGTTCTTCACAGAGCATTGGAAAACGCCCTGGGGGATTTCCCCGGTCTCCCGTTCCATGACACCCAGAATCAGGGTGTTCTCCAGGTGGTCCTCCACAAAGACCGCCCCCAGGATGCAGTCCTGGGCGTCAACGGTGGTGAGCAGTTGGGCGGAGGGGGTCTGGAAGCGGTAGCCGCCCTCCCGCTCGGCAGCCCGGAACAGATTCTCCAGTAGGGTCTGTTCCTCCTGAGCCATTGCCTGACGCACAGATTGATAGGTGACGTCAGAGACCGGGGGATCGCCCTCCAGAGAGACGTCCCCCGACTGGGACGCGCCGGAGGAAGGGGAATTGTTCTCCGCCTCCTTTACCTGGCAGGAGACCAGATTGCCGCAGAAGATACACACCGAGAACATCAGGACCAAGAACAGCACCGGGGGCCGCTTCTTGGGCCCGGAGAAGATATTGCGAAGCCGTATTTCCGTCTCCCTGGCCGACCCGGACAGAGGGGTAGAGAAGGGGGTGCGGGGCATTTTTTCGTACATAATATCCTCCTTATTTAGGTATGGGGAAGTCAACACGCTGATGATCCACCAGTTCCCGCTCCCCCTGGTCGTTGAATCGATAGGTGTAGTAGTCACGGCCGGCGTAGCCGTCCTTCCAGACGTCCACCAGCTGTTTTTTCTCCAAGTCTATGGTCAGGTTGGCGGAGGAGAAAAAGCCGGGCCGGAAGCTCCATGTCTCCTCATCCCACAGGAACCAGTACATGGGGCCGTTGTAGCTGGTGCCGCAGTAGATGCCAAAGTCCTCCGAGCCGTCAAAGTTCACGTCCTGGATGTCCAACTGCTCGCCTGAGACGGTAAGACGCAAGATTCCTTCAAAGAGATGGCTGTCATCCTGAACCACGGAAGCTTCGGTAATGGTCTGGAACAGGACGGAATCATCCCACACCTGGATCTGCTCAAAGCAGTCAAAGGTATCGTATTTGAGGATATGTCCCTGGGGAATCAGGGTGTGGGTGTGGCCGCTGGCCGTGGCGGCGGAGTAGGTTTTGACCTCGGGCTCCAGAGACAGCTCGAACTCCGTCCCATTCCAGCGCAGGGCGTACCAGACGGGGGGCGCCCATTTGTCCACGCTGACGGGGATGCGGACGGCGTCCAGAGGACTGTCCTCCCGGGGAACGAGACAGGACCCCCAGAGGGTGGCAAAGTCCATCCCGAACGGTTCCGCTGTCAGCTCACCGTCGATGATCCGGACAACGTAGACAACAGCGGCGGCGTAGTTGCTGTTGCCGACCTCGAGCTCCAGCAGGATGTCCTCGTGGGCCTCGGAGGTGAGATGGCCCGCCTTCAGGGTGCGGACCATCGGCGCACCGGGGTCCTCCCAGATGCAGTCCAGCACCTGGCCGCTGCCCATCACTGCCTGAAGAACCATGCGGTTTGGGTGTGCGTTGTAGGGGCCCTTCTGTTCCTCAAACTGCTGGGTCACCACAGTGAGCCGGTCAGGGAGCCCGTCGCCGTCCAGGTCGATATTTTCCAGTACGGCCCGGTCTATTTCCTGGAGCGGGACAGAAATTTCCGTCTCGACAGAGGAAGACGCGGATGGGCTTTGCGGGGAGATGTTTTGCTCCACCTCGGCCACGTTGCAGGACACTAAATTGCCGCAGAAAATACATGCGGAGAACATCAGGGACAGAAACAGCACCGGTGGCCGCTTCTTGGGTCCGGAGAAGATGTTTCGCAGTCGAATTTCCGTCTCCCTGGCCGACCCGGACAGGTGGGTGGAGAAGGGGGTGCGGGGCATTTTTTCATTCATGGCGTCTCCTTTCCCGGCTAGTAATTCAGAAAGTGAAGTTGAATGGACTGGACTGTATTCGTATTGGAGAAGAAGAACAGAACGGCGGAGCCCCAGCCCTCCTCGTATTCACAGTACCACAGGTAATCTCCGCCATAGCTTAAGTATGGAGTGTCATAGATCCCGGGGTAGGCGGCCAGCACGGCCTCCCGACTGTCCCCTACCCGGATGCCCCGGGGAGTGTACACGTCGGTACGGGTCACGTCCAGCAGAAAGACACTGTCGGTTCCGTCGGTGGGATCGTAATAATTGGTGGATAGGAAGCCGTCTCCGTTGGCGCTGAACCAGTAATCCCCTTCCAGGTAGGTGGGCTCATATCCGTAGAGCGTTTCGCTGTTCTGGATCAGCGGAGCGAAAAAGGAACTGTTTATCGACATGAGCGGGCCGATGGGGGTGGAGAAGCCGTCCCGGTACAGGCAGACCTCCGGGTCAGACAGGCCGGAAAGGGGCGATTCAATCTGGACAAAGCCGCCTTCCGGCTCCTCCCCGGCAAAATACCACTGGTTCCACAGGGGCGGGTCCAGCTGGTCGGTCTCCTCGGCGGGGACCAGGGGAGAGGAATCCCCGCTGTACCGATTGTAAGTAGTGACAGCCCGGTCCTCACAGATATACAGGTGGCCCGCACCGCTGATGGCGTCCAGAACCGCGTCGTCCACGTCGTCCACCCACCCGGTGAGGTAGAACACCGGCTGTCCGTCCGCCTTGATGCGGAAGCCCTCCAGGGTCAGATTGTGGAGCGCCAGCTGAAAGTCGTACTCCTGGTACTCACGGTCGATTTGTGCTTGGACTTGCTCAGTGACCTGGTCCAGCAGCCCCTTCTCGTTCAGCCCGGCCCGGGCCAGGGCGTCCTCTATAGATACCAGCGTCCCCTCCTTTTTGTCGTAGACCAGGGAGAAGACGTGGCCGGTGTTCAGGTCGGTGGTGAAGGTATCCCGATAGAACAGCAGGTTCAAGTATCGGTTGGTGGTGGAGGGGTAGAACAGGCACTGATTATCCAGAGCGTCCTCTCCCGTCCGGGAGGCAAGGTCGGCATATTCCTCCTGCAAGTCGTTAAGTGCGGCGTTGATGGCCTCCACCGCCTCATTTTTCTCTCCAGCGGGGAGGGCCAGGGCGGGTATCTCAACATAATTGCTGTTGGTGTCGTAGTATTGGGTCTCCATCACCAGGGTGGGCTGTGCGGGGAGGGGGCGGAAGGCCACCAGATTGCCGCACAGCAGACACAGCGCGCCGACCAGAACAATCAGCAGAAAGGGAGGGCGCTTTTTGGGTCCTGAGAAGATATTACGGATACGAATTTCCGTCTCCTTCGCCGACCGGGACAGGTGGGTGGAGAAGGGGGTGCGGGGTATATTGTTATTCATCGGTTTCGATCCTTTCTCTGTTCTGTAATCTTGCAACAGCGGCGAGAATGGTCTGACCATAGGGGGAGTAATCCTCCGGGGACAGACGGCGCAGGGCGTCCTCGTCGCAGGCCAGTTCGGTATCCCGCTCCACCAGACGCATCATATACCACATGAAGGGGTTGAACCAGTGCAGGGTGCTGACCCACATGGACAGGGATTTGAGCCAGATATCCCGGCGGCGGTAGTGGGTGAGCTCATGAAGAAGGGAAAAGCCCAGCTCCTCCCCGGAGATATTTCCCTGGGGAAGAAGGATAGCCGGACGAAAGATCCCGGCCAGCATGGGCACCTTCAGTCCCTGACACACCAGCAGCCGGGGACGCCGGTCCAGTTCCAGCTGATCGCCTAGACGGTTGAAGGCCAACACGGCTTCCGCGTCGGTGACGGGGGAGGCCCAGCGGCGCAGATAGTTCAGGAAGCGGAAGTGAGCACGCAGATTCCAGACCGTCGCCGCGGCGGCCCCTGCCAGCCATATCCACAGAAGTATGTGGGCGAGGGAGATGGAGCGGGAGGACTTTGCCTCCACAGGAGGGAGAGGGGCGGAGCCGTCGGGGGGCGTGACGGAGGAGCCGTCCGCCGGTCCGGCAGGCGGAGTCTGTCCGCTCTGAGCGCTTCCGGTCGATGGGGGAACGGCTGGAGACTGTCCGGGCATGGTGGGTCCCGGTGTAATGACAGGAGTGGGCGGAACATCCATTTGGAAGGGGGCCCGGGCTTCCCAGCGGGGCATGAGCGGGAAGGGAAGGGCCAGCCTAAGACAGAGCAGAAGCCAAGCCCAGCACCGCCATTTGGCCCCATACCGGCCCCGGGTGGAGCGGCTGGTGAGAGAAAGGAGAAACACCGCGGCAGAGCCGCCCAGAGTCAGAGCGCCGAGGGTGAGAAGAACCTGATTCATCGGCTCTGACCTCCCTTCAGCTGGTCAAGGAGGGTCTGGAGCTCCTCCAGCTCGCTCCGCTCCAGGCCCTTGCGGGCCAGGGCGGCGACAAAGTTCCGGGGGGAGCCGTACAGCCGGTCCAAGACGGCCCGGCTATCGAAGGACTGATACTCCTCCTGACCGATCAGGGGGGAGTAAAGGTTGCTCTTTCCCTCCCGGCTGACAGCCACAAAGCCCTTGTCCGCCAGGCGGGAGAGATAGGTGTTGACCGTGTTGGAGGCCCAGCCGAAGAGAGACAGCCGCTCCTCCAGAAGGGCTCGGGGGGTGTCGGGACCGGTGGCCCACAGGGCTTTCATGACCTCAAGCTCAGTGTCAGGAAGCCGTTTCATCACATCACATCCACTTCAATTGTAGTTGATTATTATACTACACTTGAAGTGGATGACCGTCAAGTTACAGTATGGTTACAAAAGGAGACAAAAATTTCGGAGGATATTAAAAAAACCTTCATGGATTTTTCATAGACTTTTTTGCCATTCCATGGTAGAATATCCAAAAGTATAAGGAAAAGTGTATCCCTCCCTGTTTGAGCGACTGTCCACTGGGGAAATATCACTCTGGCGGATAAAACGGGGAAGGAGAGAAGAGCGCCCGTGGGCGCATGGAGGTTCGTTTGAAAAAAGAGATTTTAGGCATTACGTTTGACGACCTGACCCGGGAGGAGGCCGCCCAGGCGGGAGCCGCACTTCTGGCAGAGGACAAGTTCCACTATGTGGTCACCCCCAATCCGGAGTTTATTCTGACGGCGGAGAAGGATTCCGACTTCCGCAGGGTGCTCAATGGGGCCGACCTGGTGCTGCCCGATGGCATCGGGGTGGTCTATTCGGCCAAGCTCCAGGGCACGCCCCTGAAGGGCCGGGTGCCCGGCATCGAATTTGCGGCGGATATGCTGATCTGTCTTAATGGAATGGGCGGACGGCTCTATCTGTTGGGGGCCAAGCCCGGCGTGGCCGAGGAGGCCGGCCGTCGCATCCTGAATCAGTACCCCAACATCACTCTCTGCGGTACCCAGGACGGCTACTTCGAGGACGAGGAGGAGGTCCTCCTCAAGGTGGCCGCCGCCCGGCCCGACCTGCTGTTTGTCTGCCTGGGGGCCCCCAAGCAGGAGAAGTGGATGGCCCGGTGGGGCAGACACACCGGCGCGCGGCTGGCCATTGGGCTGGGCGGAGCGCTGGATGTCTTCGCCGGGAAGGTGGAGCGGGCCCCGGAGGGGTGGCGAAAGCTGGGACTGGAGTGGGCCTACCGTCTGAAAAAGGAGCCCCGGCGGGCGGGGAGGATGGCTAAGCTTCCTCTGGTGCTGGTAAAGGCCGCGGGAAAACGGATCAAGAAATCGTAGGGACGCTTCAAAAAGCCGGATTCTCTCCTTTGTGTGACCGGTGGACACGGAGGTCTATGTTAAGGAGGACAAATTTATGGTATATATTCTGTTGGCCCCTGGCTTTGAGGAGGCTGAGGCCTTGGTGCCCGCCGACCTGTTGCGGAGGGCAGGGCTTGAGACGCAGTTGGTGTCTGTCACCGGCGAACCCGTCACTGGCAGCCACGGTATCACCGTGATTGCCGATACTGTTCTGGACAAGCTGGATCTGTTCGGGGCGGACATGATTGTCCTGCCCGGGGGCGGCCTGGGCGTAAAGAACCTGGGTGCCGAGCCCGCCGTGGAGAAGCTGGTCCGGGAGGCAGTGGAGCGGGACCTGTGGGTAGCCGCCATCTGCGCCGCCCCCACCCTGCTGGGAAAGTGGGGCCTGCTGGAGGGGAAAAAGGCGATCTGTTACCCCGGTATGGAGGATCAGCTCACCGGAGCCTTGGTGCAGACGGCGCCAGGTGAGATAAAGGACGGCAGGATCATCACCGGTCGGGCCGCCGGTTCTGCCTTCGACTTTGGCGCGGAACTGATCGAGGCCCTTCTAGACCGGGCGGCGGCCGACAAGGTGTTGGAAGCTATTTGTTATTGACAGCCGGCCCCTTAAGAACGCAGGAAAGGAGCGGAGGAGGATTTCTACTGTTGAGCTTGAGAAGAAGACGCTGCGCCGCCGGGTGCGGGAGCAACTGACTGCCCTGGGACCGGAGGAGCTGCGTCAGAGCGACGACGCCCTCTTCCGGCGTTTTCTGGCCCTCCCACAGGTGGAGGCGGTCGGGACTATTTTTGCGTTCTGGGGAATTCCAGGCAAAGAGCCGGATACCTCCCGGCTGGTCGGTGAGCTGGTCGGCCGGGGCAAAACGGTGGGGCTGCCCAGAATGCTGCCGGAACACCGGATGGAGGTGCGCCGCTATGACCCGAACAGACCTCTGATACAGGCACCCTTCGGCATCTCAGAGCCGGGAGAGGACTGTCTTCTTCTGGCCCGGGAGGGGATCGGACTTGTGCTGGTCCCCGCTGTGTGCTATGATAGGCAGGGATATCGCCTGGGCTTCGGCGGCGGTTATTATGACCGCTGGCTGGAGGAATTTTCCGGTGTGAAGGTTGGTCTGTGCAGGGAGGCGGTTCTCCAGGAACGGGTGCCCACTGAGACCCACGATGCCAAAGTGGATTTCCTGATTACCGAAAGACAGAGCCTGTCCCTTTGACCACCGGAAAAGAGCGGAGGTTTCTCCCCCCGCTTCTTTTCGCTGTGTAGACTGCCGCTCAGCAGCCACAGTCACCGCCGCAGCCGCAGCCATTGTCACAACCACAGTTGTTTCCGCAGCCGTTGTTGCAGCCACAGCCATTGCCGCCCCAGCCGAACAGGATGATGATCAGGATGATGATCCACAGCGTGCCGTTGCCGCCCCAACCGTTGTTCCCACAGAACATAACATTTCACCTCACTTGTTTCGCCGGGACGTCGTCCCTGCGTTCTGTACCATTCTATGGCCTGCCCTTGTCCCTGGTGACAGATGGACAGGAAAATTTTGTTAGGAGCTGACCCTATGCCGCAAGATAATTATTATGAGCACAGAGATCGGAGCGGTGAGCGGCGTTCCTCCCAGAATGGGAGGCCCTCTCATTCTGCCGCCCGGGAGGGACAGAATGCCGCACGGCGTCCCCGAAAGAAAAAGAGGCGCTCCGCCGGACGCACCGCGGCGCTGGTTCTGCTGTATGTGACGGCGGTCATTGGCGTGTCCATTCTGCTGGCCTGTGTGGGCTGGATCGCCGCGGAGGATGTTCTGGCCCTGAATAAGGCGCAGAAGGAAATTACCTTTACCATTACCGCGGAGGACGATTTTAATGATGTGGCGGATCGGCTAAAGAGTGAGGGGATGATTGAGTATAAATTCCTCTTTAAGCTGTTCGCCTCCTTCACCCACAAGACGGACTCGTTCAGCGTGGGCAGCTATACGCTGAATACCGACATGGATTATCGGGCGCTGCTGTCGGGTATAAGCGCCAATTCCGCCAACCGCTCCCAGGTGAAGGTGACGATTCCAGAGGGCTACAATATCGACCAGATATTCAGCCTGATGGTGGAAAAGGGGGTGGCCCAGAACGTGGAGGAGCTGCGGGAGGCCGCCGCCAACCATGACTACAAATTTTCCTTCCTTCAGGATATCCCGCTGGGAGATTATCACCGGCTGGAGGGCTATCTCATGCCGGACACCTACACCTTTTACACCCCCCACGATCCGATATATGCAATCAATAAGCTGCTTGTTTATTTTGACAGCCAGGTGGGTGACGACCTGCGGGCTCAGGTGGAGCGGACGGACTTCAATCTGCGGGAGATACTCACCATCGCCTCCCTGATTGAACGTGAGACCACCGGCGAGGACCGGACGGATATTGCCTCCGTCATCTACAACCGCCTGCGCCATCCGGACGCCGGCACCCAAGGGTATTTGCAGATCGATGCCACCTTGGTCTATATCAATGGTGGGAAGGAGCCGGTCGAGGCGGACAAGTCCATTGATTCTCCCTACAACACCTATATGTATAAAGGACTGCCCCCCGCGCCGATCGCCAATCCGGGCATGGAATCCATTGTGGCCGCTCTGAATCCCTCCGACAGCAACAACTATTATTACGCTTTGGGCGACGACAATGCCCATCATTTCTTCCGAACCTACGATCAGCTGCAGAGATTTATCGCCAGCCAGGATCGCTATAAAAGCAATTAAAGTCCGACGGCCCTGTGAGGGCATGGGTCCCGCAAAAACACAGGGGCCTGTAGCTCTCATTGGGCCGTTTTGCCCGAAAAGGAGAGAGATTATGAGAAAAATGGAGCTTCTTGCCCCGGCGGGGGATATGGAACGGCTGCAGATGGCGGCGGCCTATGGGGCGGACGCTGTCTATCTGTCTGGGAACACCTTCGGAATGCGTTCTTTTGCCGGAAACTTCTCGCCGGAGGAGCTGAAGGCTGCTGTGGAGCTGTGCCGGACCCAAAATGTCCGGGTCCACGTTACCTGCAACACCATGCCCCGGAACAACGAGGTCAGCCGTCTGCCGGAATGGCTGGAGTATCTGGAGGAGCTGAGGGTAGACGCGGTTATCTTGGCCGATGTGGGGGTACTGGCCCTTGCTGAACGGTACGCCCCCCACGTCCAGCGCCACATCTCCACCCAGGCCAGCATTGTCAGTTACCAGTCCGCCCGGACATGGAACGATTTGGGTGCCAGTCGGGTCATCCTGGCCCGGGAGCTGTCTTTGGAGGAGATTTGCGAGATTCGGACCAAGACGCCCCCCGAACTGGAAATTGAGGTCTTTGCCCACGGGGCCATGTGCGTCAGCTACTCCGGGCGATGCCTGCTGTCCAACTATATGACGGGCCGGGATTCCAACCGGGGGGCCTGCGCCCAGCCCTGCCGCTACCAGTACGCCCTGATGGAGGAGAAGCGTCCCGGGGAATATTTTCCTGTCTATGAGGAGAACGGCGAGACTTACATCATGAACTCCCGGGATATGTGTATGATTGACCATATCGCCGATTTGGCGGACGCTGGAGTGGATTCCATCAAGCTGGAGGGTAGAGCCAAGTCGGCCTACTACGCCGCCATTGTCACCGGGGCCTACCGTCACGCCGTCGACGCGGCGGCGGCCGGAGTCCCCCTGGACCCGGTTTGGCGGGACGAGGTGGAGCATATCAGCCACCGGCATTATTCCACCGGCTTCTTCTACGGTCAGCCGGGGCAGTTTACCCAAGATGCCCGGTATGTGCGGGACTGGCAGATTGTGGCCAAAGTGCAGTCCTGCGATGGCGAGGGGAATGCCATCCTTACTCTGAACAACAAATTCAAAGTGGGGGATGATCTGGAACTGGTAGGCCCTGACGTCCGGCCCCAGGCGTTCCGGGTGGAGGCGCTCTGGAACGAGGAAGGAAATTCTCTGGAGGAGGTCCGGCACCCCCAAATGGTCTTTCGTATGAGGCTGTCCCGGCAGGTCCCGCCCCTGTCTCTGCTGCGTCGGAGAGCGGACCTGTCGCCCCGGTAGAACGGCGGGAAAAATATAAAAAACCTATGGCTTTTTTCAGGAATTGTGGTATGATGATAAACACCGCTGTTATGCGGCAATGAAAGAAACACTTGTTCGGAGAGGAGGGCGGCTGTGAGAAAGAAAGGGAGAAGTCTTGCGCTGATGTTGGCGGCGTCTCTGCTGCTCAGTGGCTGTCTGTTCCGTTCGCCGGACGATCTGTACCGGCAGCCGGAGAAGTCGGCGGGATATGAACAGCTTAACGGAGCAATCCGGACGGTGCGCACAGGGCTGGAGCTGGAATTCAGCACCCGTGTGGAGGATGTAACCATTATGGCGGGGGACAATACCGCCAGCATCCAGCTCCAGGACCTGGACGGAGATGGCCTGCGGGAGAGCGCAGTGACGTTTTTTCGGGTGCCGGGTATTGAAAAGCCTATCAAGATCTACATTTTTACCCAGATTGGGGAGGAGTATGTGGTTACCGGTGTGGTAGAGGGCGAGGGCAGCGCCATTTACGCCATAGACTACGCTCAGATTAACGGGGAAGGCCGGAAGGAGCTGGCTGTGAACTGGCAGATCAGCTCCGGCGCATATCAGCTTGGGGTGTATACCTTGGACGAGATCGACCTGCCCAGCGAGGGACTGAGCGAGGAGGAGGCTTTAGCAGCCGTCAGAGCGATGACACGGATGGACCTGACAGGCATGGAACGGCTGCTCACCCGGTGCAGTGTGGCAAGCGACGGATCCAGCGGCTGCCGGCTGTTGGACATGGATAAAGACACCCGAATTGAGGTGCTGGTCACCCGAGTAGACGTCGGGGGAGCGAGCAGTCAGGTGGAGGTCTATGGCTGGGAGGACGGGGCGATGGCCTTGCTGGATACCGCCGAGTTGTCCGCCGGCATCAGCGCAGTCAGCCGCGTCCGCACCAATTATCTGGCCGGGGACTACAATCAGCCCGCCCTGTATGTCACCAGCACCCTGGCAGAGGGTGGTCGGGTGATTGATGTGGTGGCCTATGTGGGGGGCAGGCTCACCAATGTGGCGATGTCAGAGGAGGGGGTCAGCCGGGAGCGCATCCAGGGCTATACCGAGATTAATCCTACTGACATCAATCTGGACATGGTGGCCGAGCTGCCCGCGCCTTATTCCCTGCCCAGCTATGGGGAGAGCTCGTCCAGCAATTTCTGGCTGATTGACTGGGCCCAGTACGACGTGCGCGGAAAGCGCAGCCATGTGCTCACCACCTATCACAATGTAAGTGATGGATGGTATCTGACCATCCCGGAGAGTTGGCGGGATCAAATCACCATTTCCCGCAACGATCAGGTCACCGGCCGTCGGGAGGTGGTATTTTCCAATTGGAGGGGCGAGGAGCAGGAGCCGGAGCCGTTCCTGAGTATCTACCGCGTTTCCAGCAGCCGCAGCTCTGATCTGGAGGAGGCGGGCTGGATTGTCCTCTGCGAGGAGGAAAATGTTACCTATGCCGCCCGTTTTCACAAAAGCAGTTGGGACTGCGGGCTGGACGAGCTGGACCTGCTGGAGCGGTTCAATACCATCCGAAGAAGCTGGTACAGTGAGTAATGGATTGGGAGGGAAGCACCCATGAGAAAGGTATTGGTCCTGGAGGACGAGGAAAATATCCGCAGCTTTGTGGTAATCAACCTGAAGCGGGCGGGTTATCAAACTGTGGAGGCGGGAACCGGTGAGGAGGCCCTGGGTGCCGTCCGGGACAATCCGGATATCAAGGTGGCCCTGCTGGATATCATGCTGCCCGGCATCGACGGTTTTGAGGTCTGTCGCCGTCTGCGGGCCATGGACAACAAAATCGGCATTATCATGCTTACCGCCCGTACTCAGGAGATGGATAAGGTCACAGGTCTGATGACCGGGGCGGACGACTATGTGACCAAGCCCTTCTCACCTGCCGAGCTCACCGCCCGGGTGGATGCTCTTTTCCGCCGTACCGGCGGAGATGAGGCGCCCATCTCACCTGATGAGATCAGCGACCCGCCCTTTTTGCTCAACACCCGCAACCGAACGCTGGAGAAGAACGGGCAGCGGGTCAAGCTCACCCAGGTGGAGTACTCCATCGTCAAGCTGTTTATGGAAAATCCGGGCAAGGCCCTGTCCCGGGAGGAAATACTGGATACCGTGTGGGGCAAGGATTACTTCGGCGAGCTGAAAATTGTGGATGTGAACATCCGCCGCCTTCGGATCAAGATTGAGGACAATGCCCAGAAGCCCACCTTTGTCAACACTGTGTGGGGGTATGGATATAAGTGGGGGAGCTGAAAAACTCTGCTCCCCCGGGGGAGGATGCGCCCCGCCCGCGGGCGGGGCGGAAGGATTAACAGGAGGAGGTGAACCACAATGGCCAAGGCTACAAGATTACAGGACCAGGTCAAAATCCGCGGCATCCGGCGGCGGTGGCTGGTAAACAGTGTGGCCATTGTGCTGCTGATTCTGGTGCTGGCTGTAAGTGCGTTTGCCGCCATGCTGTGGAGCTACTATTACAGCGGCCCGGCGGACGACCTGGAGCGAAAGGCCACATCCTCCGCTAACGGGTTTCGGATGTATACCAGCTCTGACTACCGGGCTGCGGCCCAACAGGCGGTGAGCAGCTATGAGGACAAGAGCCGGCTGGAGCTTCAGTTTCTGGACACCGCCGGAGCGGTGCTGTACTCCGGAAACGACCTGACCGCCGGCAGTACCCCCAGCACCCCTGACATTCAAAAGGCCCTGAATGAGCGGAGCGCCAGTCCCTGGAGAGGGAGGGACCCCGACACCGGAGAGCGAATCCTGGCCGCCTCCAGCCCGGTAATCTACCAGGGGGAGGTGGTAGGGGTCATTCGCTATGTCACCTCTCTGTCCGGAATTGACCGGCAGTTTACCTTCGCCATGGCGGTGATTTCGGCAATTGCCTTGGGTATTTTTGCTATGGTGTATTTTTCCAACTTGTATTTTGTCCGCTCCATTGTAGAACCTCTGGCCGCTATTACCGAAATTGCCCGGGTGATTGCCGACGGAAGCTACGGCGTTCAGATTGAGAAGAAGTTTGACGATGAGATCGGCGAACTTACCGACGCTATTAACGACATGTCGATGAAGATCCGTCAGTCAGAGAAAACGCAAAGCGAGTTTATTTCCTCTATGTCCCATGAACTGCGCACTCCCCTCACCGCCATCACAGGCTGGGCGGAGACCATACAGGCCGGAGAGGTCCGTTCAGCTGACGATATGCGCAAGGGCATGTCCATTATTGTATCCGAGGCCAAGCGACTGAGCAATATGGTGGAGGAGCTGCTGGAATTTTCCCGCATTGAGGACGGCCGGTTTACCCTGTCGGTGGAGCCGCTGGACCTGAAAGCGGAGCTGGAGGACGCGGTATACACATATAAGGAGTTTTTCCGTAAGGAGGGCATTACGCTGGACTACGCAGACGGTCCAGAGGAGATGCTGCCCATTTCCGGTGACCCGGAACGGCTGCGGCAGGTGTTCTGCAATCTGCTGGACAATGCGGCCAAGCACGGCGGCGCAGGGAAACATATTTTGGTTTCCCTCTATCAGGAGGGGAACGACGCTGTTATCCGAATCCGGGACTACGGTCCGGGAGCGCTTGAGGAGGAACTGCCCTATCTGAAAAACAAGTTCTATAAGGGCAGCTCTAAGGCGCGGGGCTCAGGCATTGGACTGGCCGTTTGTGAGGAGATTGTAGTCCGACACGAGGGGCGAATGGAGGTAGGCAACGCCGAGGGCGGAGGGTTCATTGTCACAATTTATCTGCCGGTTGAAAATTGAGGCTTAGTCTGGTAAAATAGGTTCAGAGCCCGGTATTCCTGTCGGGCCGTAATATGAGAAGGCCGGCGAAAAACCCGGCCTGTTGAGAATTAATGCCTGGAAAAGGCAGCCAAAGGAGAACCTACATGTCCAAGCAAGATTGTATGTGCCCCAAATTTAAAACCATGTGCGGTGGGCAGGCCCTGATCGAGGGCATTATGATGCGCGGTCCCAAGAAGCAGGCCGTGGTAGTCCGCAGGCCGGACGGTGAGCTGGAGGTTCAGGAGAAGGAGCTCCGGTTTATCAAAGACAAACATCCCGTTTTAGGCTGGCCTCTTCTCCGTGGAGTGGTCAATTTTTGCGATTCCATGTACAACGGGGTCACCGCACTGTTGTTTTCCGCTGAATTTTTTTCAGAAGACGAGGACGGAGAAGAGGAGGAGCCCTCCAAGCTGGAAATCTGGCTCAATGAGAAGCTGGGCAGTGAAAGGGTTACCGCACTGATTACTACCTTTGCGGTAGCACTTGGAATTGGTATGTCCGTCGGCCTGTTTTTTTTGCTGCCTACCCTGCTGGGGACGGCTGTCACCGTCCTGACCTCATCCATGCTGGTCCGGAATTTAGCGGAGAGTGCGTTGAAACTGCTGATTTTTGTGGCCTATCTGGCTCTTTGCTCCCGTATGGGGGAGATGAGGCGGGTATTTTCCTACCATGGAGCAGAGCATAAAACGATCTTCTGCTATGAGGCCGGGCTGCCTCTCACGGTGGAGAATGTCCGGAAACAGCCCCGGCACCATCCCCGATGCGGGACAAGCTTCCTGTTTATGGTTATTGCTATCTCCATCCTTGTGTCCACCGCAGTCTTTGCCATCTGGCCGGTAAGCAATCCCTTCCTGCGTTTTCTGGCTCATCTGGCCATGCTGCCGGTCATTGTGGGCTTCAGCTATGAGATCAACCGCTGGGCCGGCCGGCATGATGGACCTGTTACCCGGTTCTTTACCGCACCAGGGCTGTGGCTGCAAAATTTTACCACCTTTGAGCCAGATGATTCCATGATCCAGGTGGGTATCCGGGCGCTGGAGTTGGTCCTGCCAGAGGAGAAAGGTGCGGACGCATGGTAAATGGCCGGGGATTTCCGCTTAAAAACATCAGGAAGGTGATTCCATGGCGACCACCTATAACAATTTATTCCTGGATACCCGAGCCCGGCTGAAAAAAGCAGGGGTAGAGTCCGCTCAGCTGGAGGCCCGGGAAATCATCTGCTTTGCTGCGGACAAAAGCCGGGAACAGTTCTATCGGGACATGTCCCTCTATGCATCAGGGGAACTGGAGCGGCGGGTGGAGGAACTGGTCCAGCGCCGTCTGGCGGGCGAGCCGGTGGCCTATATCATCGGGGAGTGGGAGTTTTATGGCCTGTCGCTGGATATCTCCCGGGATGTGCTCATTCCCCGACTGGACACCGAGCTGCTGGCCGAGCGGGGTATTCTCAAGGCCCGGGATTCCGGTGAGGGAGCCCGAGTGCTGGATTTGTGCGCCGGCAGCGGCTGTGTGGGGCTGGCCATCGCCGCCAATGCCCCTGAGTGCCGGGTGGTGCTGGGGGAGCTGTCGGAAGGGGCCCTGCGGGTCTGTAAGCAGAACGTTCGCCGCAACGAGCTCAACGCCCGGGTCACTTGTCTGTCGGTCAACGCTTTTGAAAATCCGACCTCTGCACTGTGGGATTTTGACGCTATTGTGTGTAATCCCCCTTACATACCCAGCGGCGATATTGAAGGTTTGGATGTCTCCGTGAAGGACTATGAGCCCCGCATGGCTCTGGATGGCGGGGAGGAGGGGCTGGATTTCTATCGGGCCATCGCCGCCAAATGGAAGTCCGCCCTGCGTCTGGGGGGCTCCCTCATTTTTGAGGTGGGCCTGGGGCAGGCTCCCGCTGTAGAGGATATTCTGGCTCAAAACGGATATGAGGAGATCAAGACGCTCCCCGATACCCAGAATATCCTCCGTGTGGTGGAGGGGACCATTAACAATTAGAATAGGGGTATTTTGCTATGGGTAAATGGGTTGAGCATAGAGAGTTTATTCCTGTGGCCGAGGTCCCGGCGGAACTGCCAGAGGGCATCGCCGCGAAATATTATGTGCGCTGGCCCGGAAATTTTCATGAGGTCACCCAGGACAATGTGAAACGAATTATGAAGAACCTGCACAGCGGAAATTGGATGGATATTTACCTGTACCACGAGGCTGACGAGGAGGGAGACTATCTGGACCTTGAGACTGATGGAACGCTTTTCGACCTGAGCTACGGAGAGAATATGGGAGATATCTGGTGGTCTACTTATGATCCGGAATACTTAGACTCCGATGTGGAGACTGATATCCCACACTCTGACGGACAGTCCATCATCTACCGGGAGACCACTACCGCTGACAAGAAGGCAGTGATGGCCGCCGTCGAGTACTTTATCCACACAGGGAAGCTGTGGGACGGCATCCCCTGGATGAAACGCTGGCAGGAGTGGGTGGAGGAGTAAGGGCGGCCTGCGGCCGCCTCGTCCGTCACGGCCCCGAGGGAGGTAAAAGTCCGTTTTAACGGACATCAGAAAGCGTAATATATGGGACAGCATGAGACCGGGGGACGTTGAGCCGCCGGCGGGAAAGGATGATTTGCATGGCACAGAAGAAACCTATGATCGAATCGGCCGCACCGGCCTCCGACAAGAAAAAAGCGCTGGAGACCGCTATGGCCCAGATCGAAAAGACCTATGGCAAGGGCTCCATCATGCGTCTGGGGGAGAATACCGGCGTGGTGGTGGATTCCATCCCAACCGGCTCGCTGTCCCTGGATATTGCTCTGGGCATCGGAGGCGTGCCCAAGGGCAGGATTATCGAAGTCTACGGTCCGGAATCCTCCGGCAAGACCACATTAGCCCTCCATATTGTGGCTGAAGCCCAAAAACGGGGAGGCGAGGTGGCTTTTATCGACGCCGAGCACGCTTTGGATCCCAGCTACGCCCGGGCGTTGGGGGTGGATATCGACTCTATGCTCATCTCTCAGCCAGACACCGGCGAGCAGGGGCTGGAGATTTGTGAGGCATTGGTGCGCTCCGGCGCACTGGACGTGGTGGTGGTGGACTCGGTGGCCGCGCTGACCCCCCGGGCGGAAATTGAGGGCGACATGGGGGACAGCCACGTGGGTCTGCTGGCCCGACTGATGAGTCAGGCCCTGCGCAAGCTGGCCGGCTCCATCGCCAAGACCAACTGCATTGTCATCTTTATCAACCAGTTGCGGGAAAAGGTGGGTGTGATGTATGGCAACCCGGAAGTGACCACCGGCGGCCGGGCGCTGAAATTCTATGCCTCCGTCCGCATCGACGTGCGCCGGATCGAGGCCATCAAAAACGGCACCGAGCTGATCGGCAACCGCACCCGGGCCAAGATTGTTAAAAATAAGGTGGCCCCCCCCTTCCGGGAGGCGGAGTTCGATATCCTCTACGGCGAGGGTATCTCCAAGTGGGGCGAGATGGTGGACCTGGCCGTCAAGCTGGATATTATTCAGAAATCGGGCTCCTGGTTCTCCATGGGGGAGACTCGCATCGGTCAGGGCCGGGACGCCGCCAAGCAGTTTTTGAAGGACAATCCCGAAGCGGCCGCCGAGGTGGAGGCCCAGGTACGAGCCAATTCCTTTAAGCTGATGAGCAAGCAGTCGCAGACCGCCGCCAAGGCGGCAGGAAGGGCTGTGGATGTCGCTGCTGACGACTTCGACGACGGCGCTCCGGCAGACGAGGCATAAATGGTTATTGAGGAATTAAAGCCCTCCAAGCGGGTCCGGGACCGCTGGCTGGCGGTGCTGGAGGATGGATCCATTTTGCGGCTGAGCAGAAATCAGATCGCGGATTTCGCCCTCTATGCCGGACGGGAGCTGCCGGACGAGGAGGCTGATAGGCTTTTAGAGGCCATCGCAAACGAGAATTTCCGCTCTTACGCTCTGCGGGTGGTGACAGACACCCCAAAGTCCCGAAAAATGCTGCTGAAAATTCTGGAGGAGAAAAATTGTCAGCCGGAGCAGGCGGAAAAAATTGCCGACTGGCTGGAGGACATAGGCCTGCTCAACGACGGGCGGTACGCTGCTGATGTGGTAGAGCTCTACGTCCGCAAGGGCTACGGGAAGCGGAAAATCCGGGACGAGCTCTATCGCCGGGGGGTCCCCCGGGAACTGTGGGACGAGGCCCTGGCACAGATTGAAGAGGAGAACAACGCCTCCGCCATTGACGCTTTTTTGGAGAAGAAGCTGAAAGGCAGCCACGACCCGAAGGACGTTAAAAGAGCCTCCGACGCCCTGACCCGCCGGGGCTTCGCCTGGCCGGAGATTAGCGACGCCCTGCGGCGGTACGGCATGGAGGTCTGCGACTAGCGACGGCACGCTGATAGTCGCGATCGTCTTACAAAGCCAGCGTGTGTTCGTTGATGTAGTTGTAGAGGTCTGTTAGAAAATCGTTCCTGATTGTGCCCCTTTGCTTCAATAGATTTTATCTACCGTTAGCATAACAGATTTGATCTATCGGATCAAGAGGTGATTTGTGTGCTTGATAAAAAAATGATGGGACAGCGGTTATTTTCCGTCAGAGAAGCAAAAGGGATTTCACGTAAAGATCTTGCAGAGTTTTTAAAAGTGACTAAGACGCAGATCTGCGATATTGAAAACGGGAAAAGTGGTACAAATCTGGATCGATTTTATCAATTGTGCAAATTTTATCAAGTCTCTGCGGACTACCTCCTGGGTATCACTGACGACCCCACATGGAGGGGAAAGTAAAAATAGGAGCGATATCATGCCTTATAAAATTGCCTTTATCTCCCTTGGCTGCGCCAAGAACCTGGTGAACACCGAACAGATGATGGCGCTCTGCCGGGAGGCGGGGCACGTTGTCACCGGCGATCCGGAGGGGGCCGATGTGGCGGTGCTGAACACCTGCGGCTTTATCGAAAGTGCCAAGAGTGAGGCTATTGACAATATCCTCCAGCTGGCCGAGCTGAAAAAGGCCGGAAAGCTTAAGAAACTGCTGGTGGCGGGATGTCTCAGTCAGCGGTATCCCGGGGACATCCGGGCCGAGCTGCCTGAGGCGGACGGCCTGTTGGGTACGGGAAGCTACACCGACGTAGTGTCCGCCGTGGAGGAGCTGATGGCGGGGGAGAGGCCGGAATATTTCGGCGATATCCACCGTACCTATGAGGACGGGGCGCGGCTGGTGACCACCCCGCCCTATACTGCCTATCTGAAAATCGCCGAGGGATGCTCCAACGGCTGTGCCTTCTGCATCATCCCCAGACTGCGGGGAAAGTACCGCAGCCGGTCCATGGGGGCCCTGCTGGCTGAGGCGAAAAAACTGGCTGGTTCCGGGGTGAAGGAGCTCATTGTCATCGCTCAGGACATCACCCGGTACGGCTTGGACCTGGAGCCTAAGGCCTCTCTGGCCCAGCTGGTGAGGGAGCTTTGCCGGCTGGACTTCCACTGGATTCGCCTCCACTACCTGTACCCTGAGGCCGTCACCGACGAGCTGATCGACGTGATTGCCTCGGAGCCCAAGGTGCTCCACTACCTGGACATCCCCATTCAGCACTGCAACGACGGGATTTTGGAGAAAATGCGCCGCCGGAACACCAAGACGGAGCTGACCGGCCTCTTTGACAGGCTCCGGGCCGCTATGCCCGACGTGGTCATCCGCACCTCCCTCATCTGCGGCCTGCCTGGCGAGGGGGAGGCGGAGTTTGAGGAGCTGTGCGATTTCCTGCGGGAGCAGAAGCTCCAGCGGGTGGGGGTGTTTCAGTTCTCCCCGGAGGAGGGCACCCTGGCCGCCGGAATGGAGGATCAGGTGGACCCGGACGCCGCCGCGCGGCGGGTGGAACTGGTGGTGGACCTCCAGTCCCGGATCATGGACGGGTACAACGAGGAGCGGCTGGGCACGGTGATGGAGGTCCTGTGCGAGGGCTTCGATGGCGAGGCGGGCTGCTATGTGGGCCGTACCTACGCCGACTCGGTGGATATCGACGGCCGGGTGCTCTTCACCGCCGCCGGGCTGATTCCCGCGGGGGAGTTTGTCAACGTGCGTATCACCGGTATCTCCGACGGAGACCTGACTGGAGAAATTGAGGAATAACGAGGTAATACTATGAATACCGCCAACAAGCTGACCATTCTGCGGGTGGTGATGATCCCCGCCTTTCTGCTGGTGCTGTACCTGGATGTGCCCTGCGCCAACTACTGGGCCTTGGCCATCTTCGCCGCCGCCAGCATTACCGATACGCTGGACGGCTACATCGCCCGGCACTACAACCAGATCACCGACTTCGGCAAGTTCATGGACCCGCTGGCCGACAAGTGCCTGGTGACCGCCGCCATGCTGTGGTTTGTGGAGGCGGGGCAGATGCCTGCCTGGGCCCTGCTGATTGTGATTGTACGGGAGTTCGGGGTGTCCGGGCTGCGGATGGTGGCCGCCGACAAGGGGAGGGTGATTGCCGCCGGCTGGTCGGGCAAGGTGAAGACCGCAGCTACCATGGTTTGCGTCATTCTGATGCTGTTGCCTCTGCCGGAGATCGTGAGCCAAATCTGCACCGCTGTCATCGTACTGACCACGGTCTACTCCGGAGTGGAATATTTTATGAAAAATGCGGACGTTTTGGCTCAGGCCAAATGAGAAGGAGACACTGATGACAACATCCAACCCAAAGACCCGGCTGAAGGAATTTGTTACCCGCGTGCTGATGATCACGCTGTCCTCCCTCATTGTGGCGGTTAATCTGAAGAGCTTTGTGGCGGCTGGGGATTTGTTTCCCGGCGGCTTTACCGGCATTACCCGGCTGATTCAGCGCTGCGCACTGGAGTTTGGAGGGGTGGAGCTGCCCTTCGGTCCTATCAATCTGGCTCTTAACGCTGTTCCTGCCGCCATCAGCTATAAGCTGGTAGGCAAACGCTTTACCCTCTATTCCTGCCTGACAATCGTACTGACCAGTATTTTTACCGACCTGGTGCCCGCCTTGACCATTACAGAGGACACCCTGCTCATCTGTATTTTCGGCGGCATGATCAACGGGTTTGCCGGCTGCCTGTGCCTGTGGGTGCGGGTGACCAGCGGCGGTACCGACTTCATTGCCATCGCGCTGTCAGAGCGGAAGAATGTGGATGCCTGGAATTATATTCTGTGCGGTAATGTGGTAATGCTGGGGATTGCAGGCTATCTTTTTGGGTGGGACAAGGCGCTGTATTCCATGCTGTTCCAGTATGCTACCACCCAGGTGATTCGGATGCTGGACCCGGACGGACGGCGGGCCACTTTACTGATTATTACCGGGCGGGAGACCGCCGGAGGCGTCTGCGCCCAGATTCAGGACACCAACCATACCGCCACCCTCATTGAGGGTGTAGGGCTGTATAATGGAGACCCCTGCGTAATGATCTACTCTGTGGTGGCCGACAGCGAGGTACGCTCTCTGGCCCGGAAGATCCGCCATTCCGACCCCAAGGCTTTTGTCAACGTCCTGCGCACTGAGCGAGTGGTGGGTAAATTCTACCGAAGACCGAGAGATTAAAAAGAGGCCTCTGCCCTGGACCGGGCGGAGGCCCTTTTGTGCAAATATATGCAAATTGGCAGAGGAGAGGCAACTTTGCGGATATTGACATAAACAGCTAGCGCAGCAACACCTGATCGCTGGATTGATATTCTTTGGCATATCGGCCGGGCGTGACGCCGGTGAGGTTGCCGAAGGTGCGGATAAAATGGGAGTTATCAGAAAAACCGGACAACTCTCCGGCCTGCTGAACGCTGACGCCGTCCTGAAGCAGCTGCCGCGCCTTGAGCACCCGGCTGTAGATGATATATTCCATGACGGAAAAGCCAGTGGCAGCCTTGAAAATGCGGCAGAGATAGTGTTTGCTGATGTAAAACTGCCCGGAAATCTGGTCCAGGCTGAGGGACTCGGTCAGGTTGTCTCGGATATAGTCTAAAATGGGAGAAACCCGCAGAAAATCTTTGTTTTGAACGGATTCTCCCGCAGTGGCCACATTGAGCGTGGGGGCCAGACGGATCAGCAGATTGAGCAGGGCTATGGTCTGGCGCACGTCGCTGCCGAAGGAACCGTCATTTTTGTTGCGCTCCAAGGCCTGGAACAGCTCAATGACCTCTGTCATCTCCTCCCCGTTCAGCTCCGCCCGGCGGAACGTGGTGTCACACAGACGAACCAGGTCGGTCTGGGGGGTGGACAGCTGGGTCAGGGCCTTTTTATTGATGTGGAGAACATAACGGGCGTGGAAGCCCTCGGCCATGGTGCGGTGAAGGGTGTTCTCTCCAATCAGGTACAGCGTGCCCCGGCGCAGAGGGTAGACCTGGTCGCTGACAAAAATATTCCCCGGGCTGACCAGAGGAAGCAGCAGCTCACAGTGGTCATGGAAGTGCAGCCGGCTCATGTTCCAGGTCTCGTTATGGTTCAATTGCAGATGAAATTCTACATTAATCATGGGAAAAACCTCCCTTTAAAGAAATAATGCTGCCGAATGTGGGGTTCAGTGAGGCACCCCTCCGCCCGGGAAACTGGCCTCGAACGGGGAAAAGTTCTGTGTTTTCTCCCATTATACCACGCCAGGTTCATATATGCAAATTTTATGCTAAATTATAGATAGACCTCTTGTGGATTTTGTGGTAAAATACCAACCGTAAAATGGCGCACTGCGGAACCTTGAAAATTTACAGCAAAAAGAAATAAATTTTTGTAACGGGGGTATTACCATGAACAAAGTATATTCCTTGCACGACGCCGTGGCGAAGTTCGTCGAGAGCGGAGACTGTGTCTGCTTCGGCGGCTTCACCACCAACCGCAAGCCCTACGCCGTGGTCAACGAGATCCTGCGCCAGGGACAGACCGACTTCACCGTCTGGGCCGGCCCCGCCGGCGGCGACTGGGACATGATGATCGGCGAGGGCCGTGTCAAGACCTATATCAACTGCTACACCGCAAACTCCGGCTATACCAATGTCTCCCGCCGCTTCCGCGCCGCTATCGAGAAGGGCGAGCTGGTTTATGAGGATTACTCCCAGGACGTGCTGATGCTTCAGCTCCACGCCGCCTCCCTGGGCCTGCCCTTCCTGCCTGTCCGGCTGATGCAGGGATCCGGCCTGATGAAGTACTGGGGCATCAGCGAGGAGCAGCGCAAGACCCTGGAGAAGGTTGACGACCTGAAGTGCGTCGAGATCGAAAATCCCTTCAAGCCCGGCGAGAAGGTGGTGGCCGTGCCCACCCCCAAGCTGGACCTGGCCGTCATCCATGTGCAGAAGGCGTCCCCCGACGGCACCTGCATCATCGAGGGCGACGAGTTCCACGACGTTGACGTGGCTGTGGCCGCCCGCAAAGTGATCGTTACCTGCGAGGAGCTGGTGAGCGACGAGTACATCCGCCGCGACCCCACCCTGACCCGTATCTTCGGCGAGTGCGTCTCCGCCGTGGTCCACGCCCCCTACGGCGCTTGGCCCTCCCAGTGCTACAACTACTACGACAACGACTCCCACGCCCTGGTGGAGTACGACAAGGCCTCCAAGTATCAGGACGCCGAGGACGCCAAGGCCCAGCTGGCTAAGGCCGCTGCCAAGGCCCAAAAGGCCGCCGAGGCCAAGCCCGGCGATGAGAAGGCCGCCGCTGCCGCCGCCAAGGCCCAGAAGGCTGCTGACGACGCCGCCTCCGGTACCGCCATCCCCGAGACCTTTAAGGACTATCTGGAAAAGTGGGTCTACAGCGTGAAGGACCACGACGAGCTGCTGGACAAGATCGGCGGTTCCCGCCTGATGCGGCTGAAGAACGAGCCCCACCTGGGTTATTCCACCCGGCACTGAGAATAGGGAGGTACATAGAAATGGCTGAATATAAGATCACTAAGCAGGAGCGTCAGGCTTACGCCATCGCTAAGAACATCAAGGAAAATCAGATCGTCATCGTGGGCACCGGTCTTCCTCTGATCGGCGCCTCCCTGGCCAAACGGGTGGTGTGCCCCTCCTGCCATCCCATTGTGGAGAGCGGCCTGATGGACTGCTCCCCCGTGGAGGTCCCCCGCTCCGTGGGCGACAACCGCTTTATGGCTCACTGTGCCGTGCAGTGGCCCAACATCCGGTTCATCGGCTTCGAGGCCAACGAGTGGCTGCACAACGAAGACCGCCTCATCGCCTTTATCGGCGGCGCCCAGATTGACCCCTACGGCAACGTGAACTCCACCTGCATCTACGGCAAGGGCGACTATGTCAAGCCCATGACCCGGTTCACCGGCTCCGGCGGAGCCAACGGCATCGCCACCTACTGCAACACCATCATCATGATGCAGCACCAGAAGCGCCGCTTTATGGAGCACATCGACTACATCACCTCCTGCGGCTGGATGGACGGCCCCGGCGGACGTGAGAAGGTGGGCCTGCCCGGCAACCGGGGCCCCCAGATGGTGGTCACCGACCTGGGCATCATGAAGTTCGACGAGCAGACCAAGCGTATGTACTGCGCCTACATGTTCCCCGGCGTCACCCCCGATATTGTCCAGGAGAACACCGGCTTCGAGATCGACTGCTCCAAGGCGGAGATCTTCCCCGACCCCGACCAGGAGATCCTGCGCATCATCCGCGAGGAGATCGATCCCGGCCAGGCGTTCATCAAGATCCCCAAGGAGTAAGAAAACGCAATGTTTCAGTATAACGAAGGTGAAGAGCTTTACCAGGCAACAACAGATGGGATCGAATTTGTCAGCGAGGAGGAGCCCGAACTGAGTGAGGAGGAGGTCCGTGACCTTGCCGCGAGCTACCAGGAGAATCTGCCCCGTATTTTGGACTTCATGCTTCCTGCTCTGGAAGGATTCTATGGAAAGCTGGACAAGGCCGGGCTGCCCGAAGCCCTGGGTCAGCCGAGGATTGATTTGGATACGTCTGAGGTCTCGTACTGCGAGCATACGTTGGACGATTCCCATGTCATCAGCTTCGAGTTTTATGATGATTTTGAAACCTTGGAAAATCTCACCATTGACGGCTGAGCGCTAAGCCTGCAGGGGCGGCCTGCGGCCGCCCGCCCCGTCCCGCCCCGCCGCAGCGGAAAAAGCCTCCTTTTGAAAGGAGGTGGCGCCGCCCCAAAGGGGCGGTGACGGAGGATTGTATTTTGGCGGAGCCAAAATGTATGAAATAAACCTGGATTTGCTTCGCACATTTCGCTTCGCGAAATACAATCCCCACCCGGCTTCGCCGGGAGCCCCTTTCCAAAGGGGCCTTGGCCCTGCGGGGGACGAGGGATGTCTCCCGCGCGGGTCAAAAACAAACATTAAGGAGGAGTTTACATTGGGTAATTATTCTATGCCCCGGTATTTCCAGAACATGCCTGTTGTGGGCAAGGCCGTGAAGGCCAACAAGGAGAACGTGGACGAGCTGCGGGCCATCGAGGACGATATCCACGCCCATATCGTGGACGCTCTGTCCTCCGGCAAGGCCGACGAGGACATGAACGCCAAGGGCCAGCTCACCGCCATGCAGCGGGTGGCCCTGCTGGTGGACGAGGGCACCTGGTGCCCCCTGAACAGCCTATACAACCCCGAGCATAATAAGAACGGCTCCACCTCCATCGTCAAGGGCCTGGGCCGGGTGAACGGCAAGTGGTGCTGCATCATCGCCTCTGACAACAAGAAGCACGCCGGCACCTGGGTGCCCGGTCAGGCCGACAACCTGCTCCGGGGCAGCGACACCGCCAAGCGGCTGCGCATCCCCCTGATCTATCTGCTGGAGTGCGCCGGCGTGGAGCTGGACAAGCAGGAGAAGGTGTACCCCAACCGCCGGGGCGGCGGCACCCCCTTCTACCGCAATTCTGAGCTGAACCAGATGGGCATCCCCGTCATCGTGGGCATCCACGGCACCAACCCCGCCGGCGGCGGCTACCACTCCATCTCCCCCACCGTGCTGGTGGCCCACCAGAAGGCCAACATGGCTGTGGGCGGCGCGGGCATCGTGGGCGGCATGAACCCCAAGCCCCACGTGGACATGGAGGCCGCCCTGGCTCAGATCGAGGCCACCAAGGGCCTGCGTGCCGATCCTCCCGGGTCCGTCTCCATCCACTACGGCGAGACCGGCTTCTTCCGTGAGGTGTACACCGAGCAGGAGGGGGTCATCGCTGGCATCAAGAAGTATGTTGACATGCTGCCCACCTTCGACCTGGAGTTCTTCCGGGTGGATACCCCCCAGTCCCCCGCCATGTCCGACGTGGAGTTGTACGACCTGGTGCTCAACAACAAGAACCGCCCCTACGACATGTACTCCGTCCTGGGCCGCCTGTTCGACGGCAGCCAGTTCATGGAGTATAAGAAGGGCTACGGCCCCGAGATGATTACCGGCATCGCCAAGGTGGACGGCCTGCTCGTGGGCGTGGTGGCCAATCAGCAGGGCATTTTCCCCAACTACCCCGAGTATAAGATGGCCAAGTACGGTCAGGCTATGGGCGCGGGCGGCAAGCTGTACCGCCAGGGCCTGATTAAGATGAACGAGTTCGTCACCCTCTGCGCCCGTGACCGCCTGCCCATGGTCTGGATTCAGGACACCACCGGCATCGACGTGGGCGACGACGCCGAGGTCGCCGAGCTGCTGGGCCTGGGCCAGTCCCTCATCTACTCCATCCAGTCCTCCGGCCTGCCCATGATGGAGATCACCCTGCGCCGGGGCACCGCCGCCGCCCACTACGTCCTGGGCGGACCTCAGGGCAACGACAACAACGCCTTCTCCCTGGGCACCGCCGCCACCGAAATCAACGTCATGAACGGCAAGACCGCCGCCAACGCCATGTACACCGGCCGTCTGGCCAAGGACCAGAAGGCGGGCAAGGACCTCCAGCCCACCATCGACAAGATGAACGCCCTCATCGACGACTACAACGTAAAATCTCAGCCCCTGTTCTGCGCCCAGGCCGGCCTGGTGGACGAGGTTGTCGATATGCCCATGATGCGCAACTACATCGTGGCCTTTGCCGACTCCTGCTACCAGAATCCCGCCTCCATCTGCCCCTTCCACCAGATGCTGCTGCCGCGCACCATCAAGGACTACGAGGACGGACACAAATAATGTGACTGGTTGAGGAATGCACCCTGTAGGGGCGGATATTATCCGCCCGTCCAAGGAATGTTTGCCT
This sequence comes from Oscillospiraceae bacterium 44-34, assembly GCA_041223805.1. Lineage (GTDB taxonomy): Bacteria > Bacillota > Clostridia > Oscillospirales > Oscillospiraceae > Lawsonibacter. The sequence continues at coordinate 56,149 of JBCLQX010000009.1, forward strand.
GTGTATGCGGGCGGATGATATCCGCCCCTACATGCAGGCCCGCAAATAATTTAGGAGAATCAACACTATGAGTATCTACACCCTGGGAATCGACATCGGTTCCACCGCGTCCAAGTGCATCATGCTCTCCGACGGCAAGGAGATTGTGGCCAAGTCCCTCATCTCGGTGGGGGCGGGCACCAGCGGCCCCCAGCGGGCTATTGATCAGGTGCTCCAGGAGGCCGGAAAGTCCCGGGAGGACATGGCCTTCATCCTGGCCACCGGCTACGGCCGCAACTCCCTGGAGGAGTTCGCCGACAGCCAGATGAGCGAGCTGAGCTGCCACGCCAAGGGGGCGGCCTTCCTCTTCCCGGAGGTCAAGACCGTCATCGACATCGGCGGGCAGGACGTGAAGGTCATGCGGGTGGAAAACGGCGTGATGACCAACTTCCAGATGAACGACAAGTGCGCCGCCGGTACCGGACGGTTCCTGGATGTGATGGCCCGGGTGCTGGAGGTGGATGTGGAGGATCTGGGTACGTTGGGGGCTCAGTCCACCAAGTATGTGGGCATCAGCTCCACCTGCACCGTCTTTGCCGAGAGCGAGGTCATCAGCCAGCTGTCCATGGGCACCGATAAGCGGGACATCATCAACGGCATCCACCAGTCGGTGGCAAGCCGGGTGGCCGGACTGGCCCACCGCATCGGGGTCCAGGACCAGGTGGTCATGACCGGCGGCGTGGCCCAGAACACCGGGGTGGTGAACGCCCTCCAGGAGGCCCTGGGCCGGGAAATCCACACCTCGCCCCTCACCCAGTACAACGGCGCCCTGGGCGCGGCCCTGTTCGCCTGTCAGAAGTACCTGAAGGCTCAAAAGTAAGGAGGAAATTCGGAATGGACCGCTTTCAAAAGATTTACAGCCAAGGTGTTGTAAATATCATTGAGATTTGGGTTGACCGCGAAACCGGCGTAAACTATGTCTGGCGTAAGGACGGGTATGCTGGAGGACTTACAGTCCTTCTGGACGAAAACGGGGAGCCCGTTATAACGAAAAACTAATATGTAGAGGCGGCCTGTGGCCGCCCCTACAAAAAGAACCCAATGACCTCACAACAAAATTCAGTTAGGAGGAATTTACCATGGCAAAAGAAGTGAGCCCCGGCGTACTGGCGCTGCGCAAGGTAGTGGAGGACGTCTATGCCGACGCCCGGGAGGCCAAGAAACAGGGTAAGCTGGTGGGCTGGTCCAGCTCCAAGTTCCCCTGCGAGCTGGCCGAGGCCTTTGGCCTGAATGTGATGTACCCCGAGAACCAGGCCGCCGGCATCGCCGCCAACCGGGACGGCGAGATTATGTGCCAGGCCGCCGAGGACCTGGGCTTTGACAACGACATCTGCGGCTATGCCCGCATCTCCCTGGCCTACGCCGCCGGCAAGCGGGCCTCCCGCAAGTTCGACCCCGAGACCCTGGAGTATGTCATCAACCCCGCCAGCGGCCGTCCCCTGAAGGACGAGAACGGCAAGGTGGTCATGGGCGAGGACGGCAAGCCCAAGAAGGACCCCAAGACCATGCAGCCCTACACCGTCCTGGACGACATCCATGAGATCGAGGCCCTGCCCGAGACCACCGAGAAGGAGATCGCCTACAAGAACTTCCGCCGGGAGGCCATCAAGCCCTACCGCCAGATGCGGATGCCCCAGCCCGACTTCGTGCTGTGCTGCAACAACATCTGCAACTGCATGACCAAGTGGTACGAGAACATTGCCCGTATGTGCAACGTGCCCCTGATTATGATCGACATCCCCTACAACAACACCGTGGAGGTCCACGACACCAACGTGGCCTACGTCCGGGCCCAGTTCGACCACGCCATCAAGCAGCTGGAGGAGCTGACCGGCAAGAAGTTCGACGAGAAGAAGTTCGAGGAGGCCTGCGCCAACGCCAACCGCACCGCCAGCGCCTGGCTGCGGGTGTGCGACTACCTCCAGTATAAGCCCGCCCCCTACTCCGGCTTCGACCTGTTCAACCACATGGCCGACGTGGTCACCGCCCGGGGCCGGGTTCAGGCCGCCGAGGCCTTCGAGCAGCTGGAGAAGGACCTGGCCGAGGCCGTGAAGGTGGGCAAGTCCACCACCCCCTTCCCCGAACAGTACCGGGTCATGTTCGAGGGTATCCCCTGCTGGCCCAAGCTGCCCAACCTGTTCAAGCCCCTGAAGGAGCACGGCGTCAATGTCACCGCCGTGGTGTACGCCCCCGCCTTCGGCTTTGTGTACAACAACATGGATGAGATGGTCCGGGCCTACTACAAGGCCCCCAACTCGGTGTGCATCGAGCAGGGCGTGTCCTGGCGTGAGGGCATCTGCAAGGACAACAAGGTGGACGGCGTACTGGTCCACTACAACCGCTCCTGCAAGCCCTGGTCCGGCTACATGGCCGAGATGCAGCGCCGTTTCACCGAGGATCTGGGCATCCCCTGCGCTGGCTTCGACGGCGACCAGGCCGACCCCCGCAATTTCAACGAGGCCCAGTATGAGACCCGGGTCCAGGGACTGGTGGAGGCCATGGAGGCCAACGCCGAGAACAAGGAGGGCTGAGCAATGAGCATTGAGGTACTGTTGAAGGAATTCGCTGAGATTTCCGAGCATCCCCGCCGCCAGATCCAGGCCTTCAAGGCCGAGGGCAAAAAAGTGATTGGCGTGCTGCCCTACTACGCCCCCGAAGAGCTGGTGTATGCCGCCGGCATGGTGCCCATGGGCATCTGGGGCAGCAACAAGAAGACCATCTCCATGGCCAAGGAATACTGCGCCACCTTCTACTGCACCATCGCCCAGCTGGCCCTGGAGATGCTGCTGGACGGCACCCTGGACGATCTGGACGGCCTGATTACCCCCACCATCTGCGACACCCTGCGCCCCATGAGCCAGAACTTCCGGGTGGCCATGAAGGATAAGCTGCCCTGCATCTTCCTGGCCCACCCCCAGCAGCGCAAGCCCGCCTTCGGCATCCAGTTTACCATGGACCAGTATCAGCATGTGAAGGGCGAGCTGGAGAAGATCTCCGGCAACACCATCACCGACGAGGCCCTGCGGGAGGCCATCAAGGTCTATAACCGCAGCCGGGCCGCCCGCCGGGAGTTTGTCAAGCTGGCCGGCCAGCACCCAGACGTGGTGTCTGCCGTCAGCCGCTCCGCTGTCCTGCGTTCCGCCTGGTTCATGATTAAGGACGACCACACCGCCAAGGTGGAGGCTCTGAACGCCGAGCTGAAGGCCCTGCCCGCCTGCGACTGGAAGGGCAAAAAGGTGGTCACCTCCGGCATCATCTGCGACAATCCCAAGCTGCTCCAGATCTTTGACGACAACAAGATCGCCATTGCCGCCGACGACGTGGCCCATGAGAGCCGCATGATCCGGGTGGACGCCGCCGAGACCGGCGACCCCATGATGGCCCTGGCCCAGCAGTTTGCCGACCAGGACTACGACATCCTGCTCTATGATGAGAACTCCAACCAGAACCGCCGGGCTGATTTCGTGGTCAAGCAGATCAAGGACTCGGGCGCTCAGGGTCTGGTGCTGTTCATGCAGCAGTTCTGCGACCCCGAGGAGATGGAGTACCCCTACCTGAAGAAAGCTCTGGACGCCGCCGGCATCCCCCACATCAAGCTGGGCGTGGACCAGCAGATGCGGGACTTCGGTCAGGCCAGCACCGCTATTCAGGCCTTTGCCGATGTGCTGTAAAAAAAGTGTTCAATTCTGAGAAGCCTGTCTAAAGTCATATTGACACTTCTTAGAGAAGAATGGTATAATATTCCCAATTTCGGCCCCTCTCCCGTCCAAACCGGCGGGGGAGGGACCGCAAAGCCACGTTCCGGCGGTTGGCCCGTGTCAATGGCCGGAGCAAACTAATGTAAAGGGGAAAAAAGAAGCTATGAATTACAACGTGACCGTCAACGGCAAGGTCTACAACGTCTGTGTTGAGAGAACCGGCGCCGCTGCCCCCGCTGCGGCCGCTCCTGTGGCGGCTGCTCCTGCTCCCGCCCCCGTGGCCGCGCCTGCCGCGCCCGCCCCGGCCCCCGCGCCCGCTCCGGCTCCCGCCGCTGCCCCCGCAGCCGGTGAGACCGCCGTGAAGAGCCCCATGCCCGGCAACATCTTTAAGGTGGAGTGCTCTGTGGGCCAGTCCGTCAACGCCGGCGACGTGCTCGTGGTGCTGGAGGCCATGAAGATGGAGATCGAGGTGTCCGCCCCCGTGGCCGGCACTGTCAAGGCCGTGGCCGCCTCCGTGGGCACCGCTGTCAACACCGACGACCTGTTGGTTACCCTGGGCTGATAAGGGGGAATTCCGTATGCCAAAATATATTATTGACCCAGGCCTGAAGATCGCGGAGCTGGGCTGGGGGCAGGCGCTTCTGATCGCACTGTGCGGCCTGATTGTGGTGTTCATGATGCTGGGCATCCTGGCCCTGGTCATCATGGTCATCTCTAAGGTGGTCAACGCCATTGAGGGGAAGAAGCCCGCCGCCGCTCCCGCTAAGAAGGCCGCCCCCGCGCCCAAACCGGCAGCGGCTCCCGCCGCTCCCGCTCAGGACGAGGGCGAGCTGGTAGCCGTGATGATGGCCGCTGTGGCTGAGGAGTCCGGCATGCCCATGGGCTCCTTCCAGATCACCAACATCGCTCCCGCCGCTGCGGCTCCCACCCCCGCGCCTGTGGCCGCCGCTCCTGCTGCCGCCCCCGTGGCAGCTCCCGCGCCTGCCCCGGCTCCCGCGCCCGCTGCGGCTCCTGCCGCTGCCCCCGCCGCCGGTGAGACTGCCGTCCGCAGCCCCATGCCCGGCAACATCTTCAAGGTGGAGTGCTCCGTGGGCCAGTCCGTCAACGCGGGCGACGTGCTGGTGGTGCTGGAGGCCATGAAGATGGAGATCGAGGTGTCCGCCCCTGTGGCCGGCACCGTCAAGGCTGTGGCCGCCTCCGTGGGCACCGCCGTCAATACCGATGACCTTCTGGTCACCATCGGTTGAAAGGAGGGGTAAAGTATGGAATTTTTTGTTGAAGTTTTAGGTAAAATTTTTGGCGGTTCCGGCTTTGCCGCTCTGCCCTCTGACTGGCGTCAGGTGGTCATGATCGCGATCGCCTGCCTCCTGCTGTACCTGGGTATCGGCAAAGGCTATGAGCCCCTGCTGATGGTCCCCATCGCCTTCGGTATGCTGCTGGCCAACCTGCCGCTGACCGGGCTGTTCAATCCCCCTGTGGTGGATGCCGCGTCCCACACCGGTACGGTAGGCTTCATGTGGGTGCTGTATCAGGGCGTTCAGTTCGCCATCTATCCGTCCATTATCTTTATGGGCATCGGCGCGATGACGGACTTCGGCCCCCTGCTGGCCAACCCCGTCTCCCTGCTGCTGGGCGCCGCCGCCCAGCTGGGTATCTTTACCGCCTTCCTGCTGGCTCTGGCCCTGGGCTTCACTACCTCTGAGGCCGGCGCCATCGGCGTTATCGGCGGCGCCGACGGGCCGACGGCTATCCTGACAGCCTCCAAGCTGGCACCGCAGATCATGCCGGCCATTGCCATAGCGGCCTACTCCTACATGGCGCTGATCCCCCTGATCCAGCCTCCTGTGATGAAGGCCCTGACGACTCCCACCGAGCGCAAGGTCAAGATGAGCCAGCTGCGCGTGGTGTCCAAGACCGAGAAGATCATCTTCCCCATCGCGGTTACCATCTTCGTGGTCCTGCTCATCCCTGACACCGCCCCCCTGATTGGTATGCTCATGCTGGGCAACCTGTTCCGTGAGAGCGGCGTCACTGACCGCCTGTCCGACACCGCCCAGAATGCCCTCATCAACATTGTTACCATCCCTCTGGGACTGTCTGTGGGCTTCAAGGCTACCTATGACAGCTTCCTGACCAAGCAGACCCTGTATATTGTGGTGCTGGGTCTGCTGGCCTTCATGCTGTCCACCGTGGGCGGCCTGCTCTTCGGTAAGGTACTGTATATCGCCACCAAGGGCAAGATCAACCCCCTGATCGGCTCCGCCGGCGTGTCTGCCGTGCCTATGGCTGCCCGCGTGGCCCAGACTGTGGGTCAGAAGGAGAACCCCTCCAACTTCCTGCTCATGCACGCTATGGGCCCCAATGTGGCCGGCGTCATTGGCTCCGCTGTTGCGGCGGGCTTCATGATCAAGGTGTTTGGCGGCTGATTTTCTTGGAATTGTATTGATTTGTTCATTGAACCGGCGTGCCTTTGTGGCACGTCGGTTTCTTGTCTTGTAAAAAAGACAACCACAGGCTATGCCTGTGGAATAAAAAAGGCTAGGGAAAGAGTTCTGGAGATTCTGATTGACGAACCGGATTATGAATGGCTGATGATCGATGCCAACTATATCAAAGTGCATCTCCAAGCGGCGTGAGTTAAAGGCAGCAATCAGGATATGTCCAGGACAAAAGAGGGCTCAACATCAAAATATATCTGGCCTTGGATGAGAATGGTATGCCAGTGTGAATTCGTGACAGGAGGTACCCGAGCGGATTGTAAAGAAGCTGTCCACCTGATAGAGGGTATTTCTGCGGAAACTCTACTGGTAGACCAGAGCTATGAGACAAATGGGCCTATGCGGTTTTGGCAGGAATGGAATCTGTGATCCTGTCGAACAAGGATACACCACTCGGTACTGGATCTCATACTAAACTTCAATAAGGAGTAGCATTTAGAAGATAAATATGCTACAATAACTCTGGTGATAGGAATGAAATATAAATTCAGTGCAGAACAATATGCGGAAATCAAATCAGCGCAAAAAAGGAACTGGGACAAGCAAATTGAGAAGCATTTGAAAGTGCTGGCATGACGATACGAAGGAACATCCATAAAGGAGACTGGGAAGGCGACCGGATTTGGCTATGCGCATATAACGAATCTGATCCGCAAGTATTATGGGGAAGGACTGCAGGCCATATCCGAAAAGCATTATGCAGGAAACCGTCGAAATATGAACATAGACGAAAAAGTCATGCCCTGGAGCAGGTATTCGAAACAAGCCGACGAGGAGGAGATTGCTTCCTTAAAAAAATCAAGCAAAGGCTATCAGAGTTTTCAAAAGAAAAAACCCCGGAAAATCGAAATTTTCCGGGGTTTTTGAGCGTTTTGGATATAAAATCAACGTTTGCTGAACTGGGGGGCGCGGCGGGCGGCCTTGAGGCCGTACTTCTTGCGCTCCTTCATGCGAGGGTCACGGGTGAGGAAACCAGCGGCTTTCAGTGCAGGACGGAACTCTTCGTTGACGAGCAGAAGCGCACGGGCAATGCCGTGACGAATCGCACCGGCCTGGCCGGTCACGCCACCGCCGGAGACGGTGGCAACGATATCTACCTTGCCCAACTGCCCAGTGGTCACCAGGGGCTGACGGACAATGAGCTTCAGGGTCTCCAGGCCAAAGTAATCATTAATATCACGGCCATTAATGGTAATAGCGCCAGTACCGTTCTCAAACAGATGGACGCGGGCCACGGAGGACTTCCGGCGGCCGGTTCCATAGAAATAAGGCTTTTTGCTCTTATACATGATTCAAATCCTCCTCTTACTCGTTCCAGAGCTCGGGCTTCTGGGCGGCGTGTTCATGCTCGCCGCCGCGGTAGATGTGCAGGCGAGTCAGAGAGTTCCGGGACAGAGTGTTCTTGGGCATCATACCCCGGACGGCTAACTTCATAGCCAGCTCAGGCTTAGTCTGCATCAAGGTACGGTACTTGGTCTCCTTTAGGCCGCCTACCCAGCCGGAGTGAGTGCGGTAGTACTTCTGATCCAGTTTCTTGCCGGTGAGCACTGCCTTCTCGGCATTGATAATGATGACAAAGTCGCCGCAGTCGGCGTTGGGAGTGAACTCGGGCTTGCGCTTGCCCCGCAGCAGATCGGCGGCGATGACAGCGGTTTTGCCCATGGGCTTGCCGGCGGCGTCGATCACGTACCATTTCCGCTCGATGCTGCCTTTTTTAGCCATGAACGTGGACATAGGTGAAACCTCCAATTTCCTTTACATTTATGTGAAAAATGCTCTGTGACAAACATTTTGCCCCGAAAGCTGCACAGACGGAGCGTGTTGTATTATAGAACGGGAACAGCCGGGTGTCAATGGTTTTGGGGTAGAATTTTTATAAAATCTTTTATATCTCTGATTTTCTCTAGTTTACTCTTAAATACTCTCAAAATCTTCTTTATGATTTTTGTTTTTAACTTGCGGAAAGCAGTTCTTTTATGGTAAAATACCGGAGACAAAGGAGGAGACCTATGAACAAAATACTTTCTCTCACACGCCGATGTGTGGAGGACTACAACATGATTATTCCCGGCGACCGGATCGCGGTAGGGGTATCTGGGGGGAAAGACTCCCTGATGCTGCTGATGGCTCTGGCAAAGCTGCGGGAGTTTTACCCCGTTCCTTTTACAGTGGAGGCCATTACCCTGGACTTAGGAACGTCAGCTGCTCAGGGAAATGACTTTCGACCGGTGGCCCGTCTGTGTCAGGAGTTGAATGTACCTTATACTGTGGTTCCAAGTCAGATACGCTGGGTTATTTTCAACGTCCGGGGGGAAAAGAATCCCTGTTCCTTGTGCTCCAAGATGAGGAGGGGGGCTCTCCATACCACTCTTCAGGAGCGGGGAATTTCCAAAATTGCCTTGGGCCACCACTATGACGACGCAGTGGAGACCTTCTTCATGTCCCTGCTTTTCGAGGGACGGCTGTCCTGCTTCCAGCCCGTCACCTACCTGGACCGGACGGGGATCACCCAGATCCGTCCCCTGCTCTACTGTGGGGAAAATCTCATTCAGCACACCGCTCAAAGGCTGAAGCTGCCAGTAGTCCACAGCACCTGCCCCGCCGACGGAAATACCAAGCGGCAAGAGATCAAGGAACTGATTTATGAGCTTCAGGGCCGGTACCCCGACTTGAAAGCTCGGGCCTTTGGGGCTATGCAACGGCTGCCTCTGCCAGAATGGGGACCTGTGGAGCGCCGTCGCCGGCCATTGTCTGAGAAATTGGAGGAGTAAAGCATGAGACAGAGAAAAAATATAGGACTTTTCCTGCTTTTGGGTGCTGTTCTGGTCTCTCTAACACTTCTGTTTTTCCTGCTGAACCAGGAGGAGCCGGAGCAAACCGTTCAACCTGGGGCGGGAGGAGGCCTTACTGTCCATTTCATTGATGTAGGACAGGCGGACGCCGCCTTAGTGATTTGTGATGGACATTATATGCTCATTGACGGCGGCAACGCTGAGGATTCCGACCTGGTGTATGCTTATCTGGAGCAGCATGGGGGAAAACATTTGGACTATATGGTGGCAAGTCATGCCCATGAGGACCACATCGGGGGCCTGTCTGGCGCACTCAACTACGCTACGGTAGACACCGCCTTCTGTCCTGTGACGGAATATAGTTCAAAAGTTTTTCAAAATATGGTGAGGTATCTGGGTGAACAGGGAAAATCCCTGACGGTACCTGAACCAGGGCATTCTTTCCAGCTCGGATCCGCTCAGGTGGAAATCCTGGGGCCGGTGAAGGAGTATGACGATACCAATGATACCTCTATCGTTCTGCGCATTGATTATGGGAAGACCTCGTTTCTGTTTACAGGCGATATGGAGACAAGGGCGGAACAGGACCTGATTGATTCTGGAGCGGACCTGAACGCCACTGTGCTCAAGGCAGGACATCACGGCAGTGGGACCTCCAGCGGATACCAATTTCTTCGGGAGGTCATGCCCCAATCGGTGGTAATTTCGGTGGGAGAAGGGAACAGCTATGGACATCCCTCTGACGAGGTGCTTAGCCGCTTCCGGGACCTGGGGGCTGAGGTATACCGCACAGATATGCAGGGGCATGTGATTGCGGAGAGCGATGGAAATACGGTTGTTTTCCATACGGAAAAGGAGGCGGGCACTGCCACAAATCCCACAGAGACCCCTACCCTCTGGACCTACATAGGGAACACTGGAACTAAAAAGTTCCATCTGCCTGAATGTGCCTCTGCACAGAATATTCAAATAGAAAATCAGGTGGAATTCTTCTCTCGTTCTCAAGCTGTGCGGGAGGGATATGAGCCCTGCGGACGGTGTATGCCCTAGAATGATTAAATCCTTGATATTGTGTACAAAGTGTTAACATTTTAAAATGAAGCACATGAAAAGGTATGGGATAAGTAAAAACAGTTGTCTTTCTCCTCTTGAGCTCCTTGCCCTATTTGTCTGACAATCCTATATGTCAAATTTAAGGAAATCTTAATGAAAGCTAAACAGCCCTTCAATCAGACTGTGATAGGATGACAGCGTAAAATTAACATGGTCCATGGAAAGGAGCCGTTTGTCTATGGAAATCACATTGGAAATGGTGGAGCGTTTGAAGGAAAAGGCCAATGTCAGCTATGCCCAGGCCAAGGAAGCGCTGGAGTACAGCGGCGGTAATCTGCTGGACGCGCTGATCTACCTGGAGGAAAAGGGGACAATTCCTCGGGAGGAGCAGTCCTACTACTCCACAAAAAGCGAGACGCCCCCGCCCCCACCGGAGTCTCTGCCAATTCAGCTGCCCGCCAAGTCAAAGAAGCAGAAGAGCCCCAAAGCGCCCCGCCCCAAGGGGAACGGAGTCAGCCGCTTCTTCACTACCCTGCGCCGCTGGCTGGTAGATAATGAACTGGAGATTTGGCGCCGTGACCAGCCTATCACCGCTCTGCCTGTGCTGATTCTGGTCCTTCTGCTGTGCTGTGCTTTTTGGATTACAGTTCTGGTTTTGTTGCTCGGCCTGTTCCTCGGCTTCCGGTATCGGTTCTCCGGCCCTGACCTGGAACGGGATGAGATCAACAACGTAATAGGCTCGGTGGCCGATACCGCCGCCGACTTGGGGCACAAAGTCATGGACGAATTGAAGCACGATTGGCACTCCGATGAAAAGAAATAGAGTGATGATGAGGTGAACTAAATGGCGGAACGCATCCTTTTGGTGGAAGACGAGGAAAAGCTGGCCCGCATGGTGGAGCTGGAGCTGAAGTACGAGGGCTATGAGGTGGAAAAGGCGCTGGACGGCCGCCGGGGGCTGGAGCTGGCTTTGGGTGGCGGGTTTGACTTGGTACTGCTGGATATCATGCTGCCCCAGTTGTCTGGCATGGAGGTGCTGCGCCGCCTGCGCCGGGAGAGTCATGTCCCTGTAATTATGTTAACTGCTCGAGATAGTGTGGTGGACAAGGTGGCCGGCCTGGACTCGGGTGCGGACGACTATATCACCAAGCCCTTTGCCATTGAGGAACTGCTGGCCCGTATTCGGGCCGCTCTGCGTGGCAAAGGCAGCTCCGGCGGACAGGCCATTCCACTGGCTGTGGGGCCGCTTGTACTGGATGTGGAGCGCCATCAGGTGACTGTCCGGGGTCAGAACGTGGAACTGACCAAAAAAGAATTTGACCTGCTGCGGTGCCTTCTGGAAAACAAAAACCGGGTTCTTACTCGAGAGACCCTTCTGGATACGGTCTGGGGCTTCGACTTCGTAGGTGAAACCAACTCGGTGGACGTCTATATCCGCTTCCTCCGGGGGAAGCTGGACGATGCCTTCGGACTGAAGCTGATTCACACCGTCCGCGGCGTAGGGTATGTCATCAAGGAGGAGTAACTATGGTCATCGTTTACCGTTCCAATACCGGCTTTACCAAAGAATACGCAAAGATGCTGGGTAAGGTGGAAAAGCTGAAGGTTTACGCCGCGGCGGAAGCCGTGGACCAAGTGCCCTCCGGAGAGACAGTCTTCTTCATGGGGCCCTTGATGGCGGGCCACATCTCCGGCATAGATCAGGCGGTCAAGAAATTCGATGTTAAGGGGGTCTGCGGTGTAGGTATGTCCCCATCTTCCCCTCAGGTGCTGGATACCCTGTCCAAGGCAAACTATGTGCCAAACATCCCCGTTTTTTACCTCCAGGGTGGCTGGGCCCCAAAACAGGTGGGCTGGCTCAAGCGGCGGATGGTAGGCATGGCCACCAAATCTATGCGGGAGACTCTGCGGGACAAGGGCAGTCGCCGCACTCCGGAAGAGAATCAGCAGCTTGACTTCCTCATCCATGGCGGCAGCTTTGTGGCCTTTGAACGTCTGGAGACCATCCGGAACTGGATGAGAACCCTGTAGGGCGCAACTGCCAGGTACGCCGCTCTGTTGAAACGACAGGTCGAGACCGCCGCATTTTGCACACCTGGAGGTGAATTCCCATGGCCCGAAAACACCATAAATTTCAGACTCCCCCGCCGGAGGACCCTATCGCCGCAGCTCGGGATTCCTCCCTGGCCTTTCGGCTGAATTTCGGCTTTTTCCTGCGTCAGCTGGGCATTTTTCTGGTGATGGACCTGCTTCTGGTTGTATTGTCTGTCTTTGGGCTGACTCTCTATGCCGAAAACCGCTGTGCCGACGTGGTGGACTTGGTAAACCAGCGGGGCGTCCCATCAGAAGAAGCCTTGGCTTGGATGGAGGCCAGCGACTACACCATCACCCCTCTGGACCGGGCGCCGGAGGGGAACGACTATACCGTAGTCGCTTGGCTGCCCACCGGTCGGTGGGAGACAGTGGATGGCCGGCGTACTTGGAATCTTAGCAGCTATTACACCGTTGAGATGCCCAATGGCGGTAAGCCCTATGCCATCACAGTGGACACTTCCGGCATCTTTACCGGCCTGTATTGGGCAGGGATGGTGATCCTGATCTGTCAGGGACTGTCTCTGGTGACAAATCTTTTTCGCAGTAGCCGCTCTATCCGAAAGGTGCTCCGGCCCATCCAGGATCTGGCCGCCACGGCGGCCCGGCTCAATTCCAAGGCCCACATGTCTAAACGGGAGTTGGAGAGTCTGGCTGGAGAGCTGGACAAGATCGACGCTGCCCACTTGGATAGCCGCATCGACCTGTCTCCTACCCAAAAGGAACTGCGATCCCTGGCCCAGTCTATCAATGAGTTGATGGACCGGGTGAATCAGGCCTACAGTGTCCAAATGCGCTTTGTCTCCGACGCCAGCCACGAGTTGCGCACCCCCATCGCCGTCATTCAAGGTTATGCCTCCCTATTGGACCGATGGGGCAAGAGCGACCCGGAAGCTCTTCAGGAATCTATCGACGCCATTCGCTCTGAGGCTCAGGCCATGGAGCGGCTTGTGGAACAACTGCTTTTCTTAGCACGGGGGGATAACGATTCTCAGCCGGTAAAAATGGAGCAGATTGATTTGACCGATCTTGCCGGCGAGGTCCTCCGGGAGGAGGAGATGATCCACCCCGAACGGACCTTCCTTCCCCGCTGGGGGGAGGACCCGGTCAGCATTCATGCTGACCCTGGTCTGATGAAACAGGTCCTGCGGATTTTAATGGATAATAGTTTAAAATACAGCCCGGAGGAGAGCCGCGTCTATCTCCGTGTGAGCCGGACCGGTAACTACATCCGCGTCACCGTTCAGGATGAGGGGATGGGTATTCCTCCTGAGGGTATCCCACATATTTTTGAGCGGTTTTACCGTACCGACCAGTCCCGTGACAGAAAGACCGGCGGTACCGGTTTGGGTCTGTCTATCGCAAAATGGATTGTAGAGCGCCACAGTGGCTGGTTTGAGGTAGTATCCCGCCTTGACGTAGGCACCCGGATCACTGCGGTTCTGCCTGCGGCAAATGCTGGTCAGACCATACAACCGGCGCTATAAGCGGTTTTTGCTTTACCATGAATATGACTTTAATTACCGTCAGATTGAAGAGATAGAGCATTATTGGCCGCAATCAATCAGGCACTCGGTCATACGGGCCAGAGAAAACATAAAGGCAGAGATAGAAAAGTATCGGGCCGTATGACATTGAGATACCCTCATATCTTTTGGATATAGGGGTATCTGTTAAATGTTCTCTAATAAAATTTTACTGATGAGAAAGAAAAGCATGCTATGCGTTATACCTTTTGCGGCCTGCCTACTTTTCTTTGGACAGGCCGCTTTTCGACAAGCTGAAGGCCGCCCGGAAGGGTGGCCTTATGTCTGTCCGGGGAAATTAAACACTTCTTAAGATTTTTATACTTGCAACTTAAACTGTCTGTGGTATGCTAGATTTAGAAATAGGAACGACGGGGAGGAACAGCCTATGTACACTATTCTGATCTGCGACGATGACAAGGATATCGTGTCCGCACTGGACATCTACCTCACCAGCGAGGGCTATCAGACCCTCAAAGCATACAACGGGAAAGAAGCGATCCGGGCGGCGGAGACCCATGATGTCCACTTGATCCTGATGGACATCATGATGCCTGAGCTGGACGGCATGCGGGCCACGGCCAAACTGCGGGAGGGGAGCAACGTACCCATTATCCTGCTGACGGCCAAGAGTGAGGACACAGACAAAATTCTGGGCCTGAACATTGGGGCGGACGACTATATCACCAAGCCCTTCAACCCCCTGGAGGTGATTGCCCGGGTGAAGAGTCAACTGCGGCGGTACACTGCATTAGGTGGAGCGGAGAAGGGGCCGGGCCTTATTACTGCTGGGCCCATCGCCATGGACGACGGAGCCAAGGTGGTCACGGTGGACGGGGAGCCTATCTCTCTCACCCCCATTGAGTACAATATCCTCAAGCTGTTGCTGTCCCACCCGGGACAGGTTTTCTCCTCCGCACAGATCTATGAGCAGGTGTGGAACGACCCAGCCTATGGCTCGGAGAACACAGTAGCCGTTCATATCCGCCATCTGCGGGAGAAAATTGAGATCAACCCCGCTGAGCCCCGATATTTAAAGGTAGTCTGGGGTCTAGGCTATAAAATTGAGAAGGGGGTGGACTAATGCGCAGGCTGCAGGAAAATCGCTGGGCCAAGCTGTGCGCAGTCCTTGTCCTGCTTGCCGCCGCTTTCGGGGCGGGTGTGTTCGGGGTGCGGGCTCTGCTCAGCTCCATGGCCGTGACCAGAGACAGTTGGCAGGACACCTCCCGCTTCTACAGCGCCCTGGACAGCCGCCGGGGGGAACTGCTGGAAGGGATAGAGCTGCTTCAGCGGCTGTCCCTGTTGGAAAAACAGATTAAGGAGGGCAGTATCACCGACGACATACTGCTTGCTGATGTGGAGGCCTTTCAGGAGCAGGTAGAGCTGGTTGAGGAGCGGTTCAGCCGCTTGAACACCTGGTTCCGCTTCCGGGTGCTCACCGGCGACAGGCAAAATGTGGTGGGCACCAACCTGCTGGAAAACGAGGCCATGGTCAAGGCGGTGCGGGAGGTGCACTACTTCCACTTTGAGCTGGAGGGGGAGAAGGAGGAGGCCTACCCCAGCGGGCTGGACGGCGGGGAAAACGATTTTGACTCATCCTCCTCCGCAGGGGAGAATCCGGAGGATGCCCGCTTGTCAGTCCGGATGGTGTTGGAGTATGGCGTGCCCGAGGAGGTAGACAGCTCCATCACGGACGAGTTTTACCAGGTGCGGCGGCTCTGGGGTGAAGACCGGGCCAACTTTGACAAATACCTCGCCGGCTTTTTGAATCTGGGGGCCCTCACCCTGCTGGCACTGGCCTGGATCCTCTGGACCGCTGGCCACAAAAAAGGCGCGGAGGGGATAGTTCTCACCTGGCAGGAACGTATTTACTTTGATCTGTATGCGGTTGGCATGGCTGCCGCAGTGGTGTCCTTAGCCTTCTGCACGGTATGGGGAGCGGAACAGCTGTACTGGGGGCAGTCCTCCACCGTCCAGACGGAGAACTTTAATACCTTTTTCAGCCTGGGTCTGATGGGTACAGCAGCATTGTTCGCTGCGGGGGTGGGGTGCGGAGCTCTGTTGCTGCGCACCCTGGCCGTCCGGTTCAAGGCGGGCTGTCTGAGAAAAACCACCCTGCTGTGCAGGGTGATCGGATGGACGGTCAGGACCGTCCATGATTTCCTTCGCTTCCTGCCCTTCACCTGGAAGATGGTGCTGGGCTTTGGGACCTATGTGATTTTCACCTTCTGGCTGATTATGGTGGGGAGGTATGATGGCGTGTTTATGCTGATGTATTTCTGTTTGCAGCTGGCTCTGTTGCTGTTCCTGTCTTGGTGGGCCTACGGCTACTACCGCCTGCGCAAGGGCACCAAGACCATCGCCGGGGGCGACCTGGAATACCAGATCGACACGAGACGGATGCCCTACGACCTGCGCCTTCAGGCGGAGGACCTGAACAACATCTCGGTGGGTCTGGCCGGGGCGGTGGACGAGAAAATGAAGAGCGAGCGCTTCAAGGCTGAGCTCATTACCAACGTCTCCCACGACCTGAAGACGCCGTTGACTTCCATTATCAATTATGTCAATCTGTTGAAGTCCACCGAACAGACTGACCCCAAGGCGGCGGAGTATATCGAGGTGCTGGACCGGAAGTCCCAGCGGCTGAAAAAGCTCACCGAGGACCTGGTGGAGGCATCCAAGGCATCCACAGGGGTGCTGTCGGTGATACGGGAAAAAATCGGTATGGGACAACTCATCGATCAGGCCCTGGCTGAGTGGGAGGAGAAGCTGAACGACCGAAAGCTCACCCTGGTGACCACTCTGCCCGAGGGGGAGACCTGGGTGTATGCCGACGGCCGGCACCTGTGGCGGGTCATTGACAATCTGCTGTCCAACTGCGCCAAGTACGCCATGGAGGGCACCCGGGTCTATCTGGACCTGGAGCGGGGGAAGGGGCAGGCCGCCCTGTCAATAAAGAACATCTCCCGTGAGCCGCTGAATGTTCCCGCCGAGCGGCTGATGGAGCGGTTCGTCCGGGGGGAGGAGTCCCGTTCCACCGAGGGCTCCGGTCTGGGGCTGTCCATCGCCCGGAGCCTGACTGAACTACAGGGCGGTGCCTTCGACCTGGCCGTAGATGGAGATTTGTTCAAAGCCATTGTCACACTTCCCCAGGCGAGCTGATATGCTGCCGTTGAACTGTCCATTCTGCTTCAGAATGGACAGTTTTTTATAAAAAAATTGTAAAACCACATGATTTTTAGGCTGGCTTGTGGTATGATGGACTGGATATGATATGGGAAGGGGGCGGCAAGCCATATGGAGCCTGTTGAGCTGAAGGAGATCATGTATGTTCTGGCGGTTTGTGAGGAGAAGAGCTTTTCCCGGGCCGCGGAGAAGCACTATATCTCCCAGCCCGGTCTGAGCAAGATCGTCAAGAGAACGGAGCAGAAGCTGGGCGTCAAGCTCTTTGTCCGGGGAAGCGCTCCTCTCAGCCTCACCCCTGAGGGAGAAAACATTATTGCACTGTTCCAAAGGATGTACGGCATCCAGGCGGAGCTGGAGCAATACTGCCGCAATGTCCACAGAAAGCGGCGCAGTGAACTGAGTGTCGCCGCTCCCTCCTTTTTCTGCACCTATGTCCTGCCGCCCATTGTCACTGCTTTCAAAATGGAGCACCCGGACTGTGACGTCAAGCTGATCGAGGTGAACGACAAGGATTTGAAGGGGTTTCTGCGGGCGGGAATCGCAGACGTCGGACTGTCGGTGGAGGGAAACGCAGGGGATGAGTTCGATGCGCTGCTTCTGAAGCGGGAGCACATCATCCTTGCGGTTCCCAGGCGTTACGCCGTAAATGAGCGGGTGCGGGAGAGTGCCCTGTCCTATGAGGATCT
Organism: Oscillospiraceae bacterium 44-34; assembly: GCA_041223805.1. Classification (GTDB taxonomy): domain Bacteria; phylum Bacillota; class Clostridia; order Oscillospirales; family Oscillospiraceae; genus Lawsonibacter. Next base: position 73,718 of record JBCLQX010000009.1, read on the forward strand.
GTGCGGCGGCCGGTTTTGGGAGGACAGCGTCCCGGCTGTTTCCATGGAGCATTTTTCAGGGGAGCGTTTTCTCTTTCTGAAGCAGGGCAACGATATGTATGAGCGGGGGCTGCGCATCTGCCAAGCGGCCGGATTTCAGCCCAACGTTGTCATGTCCCTGGACCAACTGCTGACTGCCTATTATCTGGCGGAGGCGGGCGAGGGCGTTACCCTGATTAGAGCCGGTATTCCATACTACACCGGATATTCCGACGGACTTCTTTTTTACAAAATAGACCATCCCGATACAAGCCGGGAGGTCTGGCTCTATCAGGTGCGAGGGAAAAAGCGGACGGAGATGGAGCGTGGTTTCATTGACTGCCTGAAAAACAGCCCGTTGCCGGGATAGTGTGTTCCAGCTATTCCATTTTGGAATAAGCTCATAAGGGATTGACTATAGACTTTTCCGCAGCTTCATGGTATGTTAGGGTCACCAAATTGAAACAGGAGGCGGTCAGCCATGACCATTGAAGAAAAATTTGAAACGTTGGGCATTGACAATGCGCCCGGACAGGAGAGCCTGCAGAAGTCTGTTCAGTTGGAACTGAGGGGTGAAAAGCTGGAGGGACCTATGGTGGACTTTTCCCACGGCGATGTGGACGCCCACCAGCCCACCCCTGGCAGCTTTGAGTTGTTCTCCGCGGGTGTAGCGGAGGGTGGGGCTCAGGCCTACACCCCGTACCGGGGCAGGAAGTCAGTTTTGGAACAGGTAGCGGCCGACCTTGCCGCCTTCACAGGCGCACCGGTGGACCCAACGAAAAATCTGATCCTGACCCCCGGTACACAGGGGGCGCTGTTCCTGGCCATGGGCAGCTGCATGATGCCCGGAGACAAGGTGGCGATTGTGGAGCCGGATTATTTTTCCAACCGGAAGATGGTTGAATTTTTCCACGGCCACATGGTCCCGATTCAGCTGGATTATGAGAATGTATCCGACCGTGCAGGGATTGATTTGGCGGCGCTGGAGGCGGCGTTTCAGGACGGCGTGAAGGTGTTCCTGTTCTCCAATCCCAACAACCCGGTGGGCTGTGTCTATTCCTACGATGAGATCTGTACCATCGCCGCACTGGCCAAGCGGTACAATGTGACCCTGATTGTGGACGAATTGTACTCCCGTCAGGTCTATCCTGGAGTCACCTACACCCATCTGCGGGCCCAGAAGGAGATTCCGGAGAATCTGATTACCATCCTCGGCCCCTCCAAGACCGAATCCCTCAGCGGCTACCGCCTGGGGGCGGCCTTCGGGACAGAGGCAATTATCGAGCGGATGGAGAAGCTGCAGGCCATCATGTCTCTGCGCTGCGGCGGCTATAACCAGGCCGTGTTTGGCACCTGGTTCCATGAGCCCAAGGGTTGGCTGGCCGACCGGGTCAGACAGCATATGGAGATTCGTGACGCGATTATGGAGGTAATTGCGCCCTACAAGGGGGTCTCCGCCAAGGCCACCCAGGGCGGGAGCTACCTGTTTATCAAGATTCCGGAGCTTGTGGTTTCTCTCCATCAGTTCATCCGGATTGCCCGCGAAATGGCCAACGTGATTGTGACTCCGGGGACGGAATTTGGTCCTCAGTTCCTCTGGCAGTTCCGGATCAACTTCTCACAGGACAAGACCAAGGCAGTCGCCGCGATGAAGCGGTTGATGGAGCTGATGGAGCGCTACCGCAAGGCGTAAGCGCAGGTATAAAATTCAATATAAATCAAGGAGGCGCTTGTTATGAGCTCCAACCCCATTCCTCAAGGCAGGTATAAGCCCGCCGTGCGCTACAGCAATTTTATCTTTACCTCTGGCATGACCCCTCGCAAGGACGGCATCTTGGTTTTGGCAGGCAAAATCAAGGCGGACGAGCCCCTGGAGACCTACAGAGAGGCGATCCGTCAGGCGGCAGCCAATGCGCTCACCGCAGCGAGAAACTGTTTGAACGAGGGAGAGGAGATTGTTCAGATTCTCAGCCTCACGGTATACGTAAATGCGGAACCGGACTACCTGACCCATGCCAAGGTGGGTGACGTTGTCTCTGAATACCTCTTTGAGGAGCTGGGAGACAGGGGAATCGGTGCGAGAGCGGCCATTGGATTGGCCACTCTGCCCGGCGACGCGCCTGTTGAGGTGCAGTTCGTGGCCGCCGCTGAATAAGATCGTTCCAGCTTACACAGGTGAGCGGCGAGCCTGGGGCTCGCCGCTCATTTCCATATGAGGCTTCCGGGCCGGAGGCTGAAATACAGGAGGGATTTCATGAAAATTGTGGTTTTGGACGGATATCTGGTGGGTTTTGGCGGGATAGATTGGAGTGGGCTGTCGGAGTTGGGGGAACTGATCTACTATGATATGGCCTCCGATTCCGGCGACATAGCAGCCTGTATTGGAGACGCCGATGTGGTTTGCACCAACCGCTGTCCTGTCACGGCAGAGACTATTTCGGCTTGTCCCGGGCTGAGGCTGATCCACAGCTTCGGCACCGGTTACAGCCAGATTGATATGGCGGCGGCGGAGCGGGCCGGGATTGTGGTCTGCAATACGCCGGCTTACGGGCGGGGAGCTGTGGCGCAGATGGCGGCGGCCCTCCTCTTTGCTGCGGTGAGAAACGTCTCCGCGTTTGACCGTTATGTGAAAACCGTGGGCTGGAAGGAATCCATTGATCCGCAGATTTGTTCCATTGAGCAGATGGAGCTGACAGGGAAGACCATTGGAATCGTGGGGATGGGAGATATTGGCTATGCCCTGGCAAAAATTGCCGCGGCCATGGATATGCGGGTCCTGGCCTACCGCAGAAGACCTGACTCTGCGCTGGAGAACGATTTGATCCGCTTTGTGGACTTGGACAGCCTACTCAGGCAGTCGGATATTGTCAGTCTGCACTGTCCTCTGACGGAACAGACGAGAGGGCTGATTGGTAGGGGCAGCATTGAGAAAATGCGGCCGGGCGCAGTTTTGATTAACACCAGCCGGGGGGCGGTTGTGGATGAGAGGGCGGTGCTGGCGGCGCTGGAGTCGGGAAAGCTGCGCACCTATGCCACAGACGTATTCTGCGATGAGCCCTGCGGCGGCGATAACCCGCTGGCGCTTCACCCGCATTGTATCGCTACGCCTCATGTGGCGTGGTCCCCCAGAGAGACACGGCAGAAGATTGTGGATATTGCGGTGGATAATATCAGAGCCTTTGCCGCCGGAACGCCTAAAAATCTCGTAAGTGCCGTATAACCGACCGGACAAAAGAAAAAGAACCTGTACAGCGCAAGAAATCCGCTGAGATCTGATGATCCAGCGGATTTTGAAATGGAGGCGTCAGGCTGCCGGGACTTGATTGATACAGAGGACGAAGCAGGTCTGCTCCGCGCTGAACAGCAGGCTGTATTGGGGAGGGTGCTCCCGAAATTCCTGGCTGCACTCCGCGGCTTTCAGAAAGTGGTCCTCCACCAGCCGGTATGCGTTGGGTTCTTCCCCAAAACAGGCGGCGGCGCGGTGAATCAGGCTCTGGGCAATTTCCTGAATAGCGAAGCGTGTGATTTCATTGATTGCGTTCAGTTCAATCCCAAACATCAGACCGGCGGCCTGAATCAGCGGTTGTTCGCCGATAATCAGAATAAACTGAAGCTTGCTGCCCCATTGGTCAAGATAAGTCAGCTCGTAGTACTGTGCGTCTGAGATTGTGTCCTGGGCGGAAAAGTGGCCAAGATATTGGATGGGGATTCCAAGTATTTCCTGAAGTGGGCAGAGAATCACAGCCCGAATCAGAGACAGCTCGTCATCCGGCGCCGGCAGAGTAAGCTCGCTGGCTATTTTGCCGGTGATGGCCCGGTCCTCGATCATAATGTGTCCGGTCAGCCACCCGGTGCAGACACCGATAAATTGCTGGACCGCCTCAGCGGAAAAATTTGTGGAGTAGAGCTCGCGCTCCAGAGCCGGGAGGGTTTCCCGCCTCATTCTGTCGTGAGCCCGCTTGTGAGCCAGATAACCGGAATATCCGATCTCCCGCATATAGGCCTCTTCCTCCGTAAAGTGCTTCAGGGCGTAAGATTTGAAGTATTTGATTCCCTCGACACAGGCGAATTTGTTTTTGTGCTGCTCAACATAGAGCTCCATGATTTTCTGAACGATAGAGAAGAGCTTTCGGTGCGCTTCGTCGATGGCATCCACGCCGATGTTGAATCGATCCTGCCACTGGATTTGATGCATATAAATTCCTTCTTTTCTGCCGCCCGCAGGATGGTAGGCGGAACAAGGGCGATACTCCGCCCAAGGTTGTTTTGGAAAATGGCCAGCCGCTGTCGGCTTGGGGATGGAAGACCTATCCCGCCAACAGAAAATTCTTTCATACTTTGCCGGCCACTATATGATATGCTCCAAAGGGCAGGGTTGTTCCAGGAGATAAAAGGGCGCCGGCATTTCTGCCGGCACCGTCAGTGTGTATGTGTTCGCAAAACGGTTTGTTCAGGAATCAATAAAGCTGCGTATCCGCAGGGTGACGCCCAGATCCGCGGCGATTTTTTTGCAGTTGGCAATTTCCTCTGCCGTCTTGTCCTTGTCTACAATGGTCATAACTACGTTGGGAACATAGCCGGCGACCTCTCGGGTAAAGTCCAGCATGGCCTGCCACGCAACCTCCCCCTGAACGGGATGGCACAGGGCGGTATAACCGGCGGCGTTGTCGGTGTTGAGCGAGATGGACAGAGTATCAATCCGCCCTTTCAGCTCCGGACACACGTCCCGCCCGTTAATAAGGCTGGCATGTCCGTTGGTGTTGATCCGCACAGGGGGGAGTTGGTCCCCGAAGCGCTCCTTCAGCCGGTCCACCAGCCACAACAGATCGTCCAGACGGTAGGTGGGCTCGCCATAGCCGCAGAAGACAATCTCCCGATAGGAGCACACATCCCGGCTGAGAAAGCTGTCCAGTGCCTCCTGACGGGTGGGTTCCCGCTCCAGCCAGAGGGAGTCCTGGGTGTAAATGGAGCCTTGAGCCCTGCCCTGACGCAGACAAAATTCACAGGAGCAGTTGCACTTGTTGGTCAGGTTGACGTACAGTGCCCCCTCGTATTCATAGGTGATGGTCATAGTCAATTCTCCTCAATTCCAAAAAATCTTATGCCGTTTTGAAAGGCGGTTTCCGCAACTTCTTCGGGGGTGATCCCCTTTACCTGAGCGATGGTTTCCGCCACCCGGCAAACATAGCCCGAATCATTCCGTTTTCCCCGGAAGGGCTCCGGAGTGAGGTAGGGGGAATCGGTCTCGATCATAATCCGGTCCATGGGCAGCCAGTCAATGACCTCCAGGGACCTCCGGGCGTTCTTATAGGTGACCACCCCGGTAAAAGACAGCATCCAGTCCAGCTTTACCAGGACTTTGGCGTCCTCCAGGCTGCCGGAGTAGCAGTGGTACACCCCAGTGACATTGGGATGGGCCTTCACGGCTTCCAGGCAGTCGCGGTGGGCTTCCCGGTCGTGGACGATAACAGGCAGCTTCAATTCCTCCGCTAATTCCAGCTGGGAATGAAAAACGCTCTGCTGGAAGTCGTGGGGTGGGTTTTCCTTCCAGTAGTAGTCCAGTCCGATCTCACCGACGGCTTTTACCTTGGGCCGGGCGGCCAGCTCGCGCAGGGCGTCCACGGTGTCCTGAGAGAAGCCCTCGCAGTCGGAGGGGTGGATCCCCACGGCGGCGTAGACAAAGGGGAACCGTTCTGCCAGCTCTACCGCTGTTTGGGAGCTTTCCAGGTCGCAGCCGGGGTTGAGAATCAGCTCCACCCCCTTCGACGGCATGGAGGCCAGCACCTCCAGCCGGTCGGCGTTGAAGGCCCCGGAGTCGTAGTGGGCGTGAGTGTCAAATAAGCGCATGGCGTGGTCCTCCTAAACATTTTCCATATCATACTCCAACAGAGCAAAAAAATCAAGAGTACCCTGTTTTTAGATGTTGAATTGTTCTAAATTGCTGTAAATAGCCATTAGTTTCCATAAGATTGCGTTTTATTAGGAAAACACACTGCCAAAAGGATTTTATGCTTTGGCGGGTATCAGCCCGCCTCGGCGGTGTCAGTGGTGTTGATTTCAATGTACTCGGCAATCCGGTGGAACTCGTCCGCAAACTTAAAATGAACGCTGATATTGCCGTTTTCGTAAACCTTGATATGGGCAATGGAAAATGGCTATAAAGATGGGCTGACCATTGACCGAATAGATGGGGACAAGGGTTATTCACCAGAGAATTGCCGATGGGTCACGAGAAAAGTGCAGGCTAATAATATCAACACAAATGTTCATGTGGCCTATAACGGGGAAACGCATACGCTTTCGGAGTGGGCTGACATTGTGGGGTCATACGAAAAGCGACTGTGGTGGCGGTATAAGCAAGGATGGCCAGTCAAAGAAATTCTATATGGCAGGAAGCGAAAGTAGCAGCGGTTCCAGCTACGCCAAACGGGGCAAGCACTATGTACGGGGCCACTACAGCCGGGACGGCGGCATGGATCGGGGTGGCTACAGCTCCCGCCGGGACAGCCGGGGGCGCTACAGTCAGGACGATGGGCGCTCCGAGATGATGGAGCACCTGGAGATGGCAATGGACACTGCCACCGACCAGGACCGCGAGACCATCAAGCGCTTTATGCGTCAGCTTGAAAACGCCTGATAGGAGGGACCGCCCATGTCTGCGCCTAACCTCAAGGAAATAGAGTGGGCGATTCACGAGTTGGAGCAAGAAGAAAGCTCCTTTCCGGTCTATGCCAAGCTGGCAAACCTCTATACAGTTCGCAATGAATTGATGGGAATGTCTGCGGCCCAGCCCCAAATCGCGGCATACTCAGAAGCCGGGATCCCGGCTTCTGAAATGATCGGACTGTATGGTGACAGCGACTTCCTGCATGCCGTATCGGGGAAAGACCATGCTGCCGCCTGGTCCATCATGGATGAACTGATGGAAATCCTCCGGGTGGTAAACCCCAGGGCGTATGAGAGCGTTTTGCGGAAAATCAACAGGCTTTGATGTTACTAACAGGTTACTATCAACAGCGAAAATATCGGGAAACTAAAACCCCCTAAAGCCTTGGGTTCCCCCTGATAGGGGTATCTACGATCCGGGGGAATTCCCCAACAGGAATTATGCTGTAATTTCCTGCTGGGGCTTTTCTTCTTCCCCGGTTCCGCCGATAAATCCAATGTCAGTATAATGGATTTCCACAGTCTGTTCCGAATACTTGGAATACTTCACGCTTTTCTCATGCACTACGATCTTCTGGATGAACAGCCGCAGCAGTTCCGGCGTCAGTTTCGTAATGTCGGTGTAACGCTTGGCCTTGGCGATGAAGCCATCGGTGCTGGATACCGTATCCCGCAGCTTCCGGATGGCCGCCTCCTTTGTGGGGATTTCCACCGCCAGCCTCTCCTGTTCCTCTGTGTAGCTACCGGACAGCGCCTGAAACTGCTCCACCGAAATGTGGCCAAGCACCCGATCCTCGTAAAGCCTTTTGAAAATGGCATCCAGTTCCGCGCCGCGCTTCCGCATAGCGGTCAGTTCCCGTTCCAGCCTGCGGATCTCCCGCTGGATTTCTGCGGACTGCCTGCCGCCGATGTACTCCGCAAACTCCTTGGTATGTTCCCTGGCCATCGCCGTTACCCGCCGCAGATCCTCCAGGATCACCTCGTCCAGCACGCATTCCCGGATATAGTGGGCGGTACAGACTTCTTTCCCCTTTTTCTTGTAGGTGTAACAGGCGAAGTTGTTCCAGGTGGGTTTCATCGTATGCGCTCGATACAGCACCATGGTGGCCCCACAGTCCGCGCACACCACCAGCCCGGAGTATTTGTTCTGCTCCTTCATCTTGGTGGGGCGGCGCTTGTTCTGGCGCACCCGCTGGACGATGTTCCAGACCTCCCGCGTCACCAGCGCCGGGTGAGTCCCCTCAAAAACCAGGCATTCCTCCCTGGGATGGGTAATCCGGCGCTTGTCCTTATAGGATTTGGTGCTGTACCTCATGTTGACGGTGTTGCCCAGATAGACCTCATTCTCAAGCATGGCGGCGACAGTGCTTTCAGACCAGTCGCAGGGGGTCTCCAAATTCATGGAGGAATGGGCGATCCCAAATTTCTGATAGGCGTAGACCGCCGGACACAGAAGCTGTTCACTTTTCAACTGCCGCGCGATTTGGCTGGGACCCATACCGCCAGCGCACATAGCGAAGATTCGGTGGACAATGGCGGCGGCTTCCTCATCTACCACCAGCCGGTTTCTGTCATCCTCGCTGCGCCGGTAGCCATAGGGCGCTCTGGCCCCCAAGCGCTCCCCACGCTCGGCTTTGGCGCGGAACACGGCCCGCACCTTGCGACTGGAGTCCCGTACATACCATTCGTTCATGACATTTTTCAGAATCACCAGCATCTCATTGTTTTTGTGAGCGGTGTCCACCCCATCATTGAGGGCGATGAACCGGCAGCCGAGGCTCGGAAAAACGATGTCCGTATACTTCCCGCTTTCGATATAATCTCTGCCGAGACGACTGAGGTCCTTGCAGAGTACCAGATTGATTTTCCCGGCGGTGGCGTCGGCGATAAGCTGGTTGAACCCAGGCCTATCGAAAGCTGAGGTTAGATAACGTAACTTCTGAAAGTATAGGAAAATCAAGGTTTTCGAGCGGCGGGCAAGCATGATATGTACTAAAAAATCGAATATCGGCGCATGAGCGGCGTTCATATCCCCTGCCGGGGAGATGGGACGCCGCTTTTTTCATGTCCAGACACCGAAAGGAGCGGAGAACCATGCCAGTATTCCGCGTGGAGAGAAACAAGGGGTACACGGTCATGTCCAACTACCACTTGCGGGACAAGTCCCTGTCCCTGAAAGCTAAGGGCCTGCTGTCGCAGATTTTGTCACTCCCGGAGGATTGGGATTACACCCTGTCCGGCCTGTGCTATATCAACCGGGAGAGCAAGGACGCTATTCGTTCCGCCGTCAACGAATTGGAGCGGGCCGGGTACATCGAGCGCCACCAGACTACGGACGAGGGCGGCAAGTTCAGCAGCAACGAGTACATCATCCACGAACAGCCTGTTTCTTTGCCGCCGTCGTTGGATAAACCGTCGTCGGAAAACCCGACAACGGGAAAACCGACGTCGGAAAATCCAACGCAATTAAATAAAGATAGAGTAACTAAAGACCAAGCTATTACTGACCCATCAATTACCCATTCCTTTCCCTCCCTTTCACCCCCTCCCACTGAAACGGCTGGGACTGCTACGGCTTCGCCGCTGGAAAGGAAGGGAACGGAAGCGGCCACGCAGAGCGCCGTTGAGATTTACCGGGAGCTTATCAAAGAGAATATCGAGTACGACCACCTCCTGCACTACTCCAAGATCGACCGGGAGGAATTGGACGGCATCGTGGAATTGCTGGTGGAAACCGTCTGCACAGCCCGCAAGACAATCCGTGTCGCCGGGGACGACTACCCCGCCGAGCTGGTAAAGGCCAAGCTGCTGAAACTGAACAGCGGCCATATCGAGTTCGTCATGGACTGTATGCGGGAGAACACCACGAAAATCCGCAACATCAAGAAATACCTGCTGGCAGTGCTGTTCAACGCCCCCAGCACTATGGGAAGCTACTACACCGCCCTCGTCGCCCATGATATGGCGGAGGGTAAAATCTGACAAAGGAGGCCCCGAACATGAAACAGGGCGCATTGATCTTCGACGAGCGGACAGACTGCTACGACATCCGCTTTGACCTGGCCGACTACTACGGCGGTCTGCACTGTGGACAGTGCTTCGACGTGATGGTGGGCGGGCGCTGGAAGCCCACCCGGATTGAGTACGCCGTCGATTGGTATCTGGTGGGCATCCGGGCCGACGATCTGAACGGCCTGCGGGTGCGTATCTGATGCGAATTTACCTGCGGCGGCTGGTGGTTCCACCGTAGCCGCCCTTTTCGACTTCTGGCAAAGGAGGTATGACGCTTGCAGGAGGAAGTCACTCAAAAGACCATCGCATTATCCATGAAAACCGGGAAGCTGACGGCCCAAGTGCTGCAAATGGCCCTGAAAAAGTTTTTGGAGGCGCAGAAACACGGCCCCAAGCTCCATCAGGGCCAGCAGAGCCTAAAGCAGTTGAAGCAGCACGGGGCGGCGCTGTCCAACATCGAGATCACCGACGCCAACATCGCCGCTTTCAAGCCCTGCGCCAAGAAATACGGTGTGGACTTCACCTTGCGAAAGGACAAGACCACCCAGCCACCCCACTACATCGTCATTTTCAAGAGCGGGGACGCCGACAATCTGGAACAGGCTTTCAAGGAGTTCACAGCCAGGAAGCTGTCGCGGGAGGCCAAGCCCTCCATCCGCAAGGCGCTGTCCGTCCTGCGGGAAGCGGCTGGCCGGAATGTGCAGAGGGCCAAGGAGAAGATCAGGGAAAGGGGGATGGAGCTGTGAAGCCGGATGTAAAGAAAATCATCATCACAAACCTGCCCTATCTGTTGTTCGTGTGGCTGTTCGGCAAGATGGGCGAGGCGTGGCGGCTGGCGGCGGGGGCAGACGCCTCCCAAAAGATGCTCCACTTCATGGACAGTTTGGCGGCGGCGTTCGCCAACGGCCTGCCCAGCCTCCACACCTTTGACCTGTGTATCGGCATAGCGGGCGCGGTGCTGGTGCGGCTGGCGGTCTACATGAAGGGCAAAAACGCCAAGAAGTACCGCCACGGCATGGAATACGGCAGCGCCCGATTTGGAAACGCCAAGGACATAGCGCCCTACATCGACCCCGTATTTGAGAACAACATCCTACTCACGCAGACGGAACGGCTGACGATGAACGGCAGGCCCAAAGACCCCAAGACCGCCCGGAACAAGAATGTGCTGGTGATCGGCGGTTCCGGCAGCGGCAAGACAAGGTTTTTCGTCAAACCGTCGCTTATGCAAATGCACAGCAGCTATGTTGTCACAGACCCGAAAGGAAGTCTCTTGATCGAGGTGGGACAGCTCCTAAAACGGGGCGGATATAGGATAAAAGTGCTGAATACCATCAATTTTTCCAAGTCCATGCGGTACAACCCGTTCGCCTACCTGCACAGCGAAAAGGACATCTTAAAGCTGGTAAACACCATCATCGCCAACACCAAGGGCGACGGGGAGAAATCCGCCGAGGATTTTTGGGTGAAGTCAGAACGTCTTTTCTATACCGCCCTGATCGGCTACATCTGGTACGAGGCCCCGGAGAATGAAAAGAATTTCACGACTTTGCTTGAAATGATAAATGCCAGTGAAGCGAGGGAGGACGACGCCGAATTTCAAAGCCCCGTGGATGAAATGTTCGCCCGGCTTGCGGAAAAGGAGCCGGAGCATTTCGCCGTCCGGCAATATCAAAAATTTCTGCTTTCCGCTGGCAAAACTCGTTCCTCGATCTTGATTTCCTGCGGGGCGAGGTTAGCGCCCTTTGACATCCGGGAAGTCCGTGAGCTGATGGAAACCGACGAGATGGAGCTGGACACCCTGGGCGACCGCAAAACGGCGCTGTTCCTTATCATGTCGGACACGGACACGACCTTTAACTTCATTCTGGCGATGCTGCAAAGCCAGCTTATCAATCTGCTGTGCGACCGGGCCGACGACGTGTATGGTGGGAGGCTTCCCGTCCATGTGCGGCTGATACTGGACGAGTTCGCCAACATCGGACAGATACCCAACTTTGACAAGCTGATCGCCACCATCCGAAGCCGGGAAATCTCGGCTTCTATTATTTTGCAAAGTCAATCGCAGTTAAAATCCATCTACAAGGACGCCGCCGACATCATCAGCGACAACTGCGACTGTACTTTATTTTTGAGCGGGCGGGGAAAGAACGCCAAGGAAATCTCCGACGCGCTGGGCCGGGAAACTATTGACAGCTACAACACATCGGAGAACCGGGGCAGCCAGACCTCCCACGGACTGAATTATCAAAAATTGGGAAAGGAGTTGATGAGCCAGGACGAAATTGCCGTAATGGACGGCGGAAAGTGTATTTTGCAGATACGGGGTGTGCGTCCTTTTTTCAGCGAGAAATACGACATCACCCGGCATCCGCAGTACAAATACCTCTCCGACGCCGACAAGAAGAACGCTTTTGATGTGGACGGGTATCTTGCCGCCATGCGCCGCAGGCAGCGGCAGGTGGTGACGCAGGAGGAAGTCTTTGACTTCTACGAAATAGACCTGTCGGACGAAGAAGAAACCGGCGAAGCCGACGCCGCCGAAGAATGAGGCGGCAAATCCAACAACAACATTTTGAAATTATGGAGGTAAATCTATGGAGTTTTTTAACAGCGCAATCGAAGTTTTGCAGACCCTCGTTGTCGCCCTGGGCGGCGGACTGTGCGTGTGGGGCGGCATCAATCTCCTGGAGGGCTACGGGCAGGACAACCCCGGTTCCAAATCGCAGGGCGTCAAGCAGCTTGTCGCCGGGGGAGGCGTGGCCCTGATCGGCATTACCCTGGTTCCCCTGCTGTCCGGCTTGCTGGGCTGATGCTCTCCGCTAAATCCCCTCGCGGCCTCCCGCCCCCGGCGGGGGGCCGCGGGAAAGGAGGTGCTTGACCCATGATACTTGACTGGCTGGAAGAATGGTTCAAGGGTGTGCTGATCGACGGCATCACCAGCAACCTCACCGGCCTTTTTGACACGGTGAACGGAAAAGTGGGGGAGATCGCCGCCGACGTGGGAGCCACGCCACAGGACTGGAACAGCGGCGTGTTCAATATGCTCCGCAGCCTGTCGGAAACGGTGATCGTCCCCATCGCCGGGGCAATCCTCGCTCTTATCATGTGCTACGAGCTGATACAGCTTATCGCGGAACGGAACAATATGCACGACATGGACAGTTGGATGCTGTTCCGCTGGGTGTTCAAGTCTGCCGCCGCTGTCCTGCTGGTAGCCAACACCTGGAACATCGTCATGGGCGTGTTCGACCTGACACAGAGTGTTGTCAATCAGAGCGCCGGGGTTATCATCGGCAATACCAGCATCGACATTACAGCCGTTGTCACCGACCTGGAAAACCGGCTTTCGGACATGGACATCGGCGGTCTGCTGGGCCTGTGGTTCCAGTCCCTTTTCGTGGGGCTGACGATGAATATTCTCTCCATCTGCATCATGCTTGTGGTCTATGGCAGGCTGATTGAAATATACCTTGTGACCTCGCTGGGGCCTATTCCTCTCGCCACCATTGGGAACAGCGAGTGGCGGGGCATGGGGCAGGGCTATTTGAAATCCCTCTTTGCCCTGGGCTTCCAAGCGTTTCTTATCATGGTGGTAACGGGCATCTACGCTGTCCTGATACAGAATATCGCCCTTGACGGGGATGTTTCCGGGGCGATATGGGGGTGTATGGGCTATACGGTGCTGCTGTGCTTCTGTCTGTTCAAGACCGGGAGCATCGCCAAGGCCGTGTTCGCCGCCCACTGACGGAGGGAGGACAAGCTATCAAAAAATACAGCATTATCTACGCTGACCCACCCTGGCAGTACAAGGTGTACTCCAAGAAAGGGGCTGGCCGCTCCGCTGAAAGCCACTATCCCACCATGAGCATTGAGGACATCCGGGCCTTGCCGGTTGGGGAGTTGGCCGACCGGGACTGCGCCCTGTTCCTCTGGATAACCTTTCCCATGCTGCTGGACGCATTGAGCGTCATAAAGGCGTGGGGCTTCACCTATAAGACCGTGGCCTTTGCCTGGGTAAAGCAGAACAAAAAGGCCAACACCCTGTTTTGGGGCATGGGCTACTGGACGCGGGCCAATGTGGAGCTGTGCATCCTGGCGACCAAGGGACGGCCAAGGCGAAAATCCGCTGGCGTTCATCAAGTGGTGCTGGCCCCGGTGGAGGAACACAGCAAGAAACCCGATATTGTCCGGGATAAGATCGTCACGCTTATTGGCGACCTGCCCCGGATAGAGCTGTTTGCCAGACAGACGCCCCCCGGCTGGGATGTATGGGGCAACGAAGTGGACAGCGACATTACGCTATGAGGCGGAAAGGAGGCTTTTCGTTATTCCGCAGTACACATTAGCATCCCTTTTTGACGGCATAGGGGGCTTTCCCTACGCCGCTTCTTTTTACAATATCACGTCCCTGTGGGCAAGCGAGATCGTCCCGGCCTGCGTGTCGGTGACGCGGAAGCACTTCCTGAACATGGCCCACGCCGGGGACGTGACCCAGCTCCACGGCGGAAAACTCCCGCCTGTGGACATCGTGACATTCGGCAGCCCATGTCAAGGGCTGTCACTGGCAGGCCAGCGCCGGGGGCTGGCGGACGAGCGCAGCGGCCTTTTTATGGAGGCCATACGGATCATTGATGAAATGAGGGAGGCGACACATGACAGATACCCAAGGTTCGCGCTGTTCGAGAACGTCCCCGGCGCTCTGTCGTCCGCAGGAGGACGTGACTTTGCGGCTGTGCTGCAATCGTTCACAAAGGCCAAAATTCCAATGCCTTATTCTGGACGGTGGGCAAACGCCGGGATGGTACGAGGGGTCGGAGTTGATCTCGCTTGGTGCGTGTACGACGCCCAATATTTCGGCACAGCACAGCGGCGCAGGCGCCTGTTTCTTGTCTGCGATTTTGCAGGAAAATGTGCCGGAGAAATACTCTTTGTCCCCAAAAGCCTGCGTGGGTATTTTGAGGCGGGCGGAACGCCGCGGCAAGGACTTGCCGCCTTTGCTGAAAGCGGCCCTGATACAGCAGGCGGGGAAATCGTTGTTTTGAACGATCAAGGCGGGGCGTCGCTGACAGTGGAGCGTTCCGGCATCTCCCCCACCCTCCGCAGCCAGACCCACGGCAATCTGCCAGTGGTGGCCGCTGGCTTTGACTTACAGCAGATCACCAGCAAGACCAACCGCTCCACCCTGCGGCCCGTCCAGCCTACCCTATGCGAAACGGGACAGCCCCATGTGCTGACGATGGCAACGGGGCAGGCCAACGCGGAAGTGCTGGCGGACATCGCCCCCACCCTCAACTGCAACCATGAACAGCCACTTTTGGTGCATCCGCAGATCGCCGGGACGCTGTGCGCCTCCGGCGCTGGCCTCTCCCGGCCCGCTGGCATGGGGAGCGAAACCGACTTCTGTATCACCAGCTACGCCGACCTGATCGTGCGCCGCCTGACGCCCCTGGAATGTGAGCGTTTGCAGGGCTTCCCGGACTTCTGGACGGAGCAGGGCAGCGGGCGGAACATCAGCGACACCAGCCGCTATCAAATGCTGGGAAATTCTATCGCCGTCCCCTGCGTGGCCTACATCATGCAGGGCATCTATCACGCTCTGGAAAGGAGGAATTGACCCTATGGCCTATGTGTCCGTCCCCAAGGACTTGACCCATGTAAAAAGCAAAATGCTGTTCGGCCTGACGAAACGGCAGATCGTATGCTTCGGCGCGGCGCTCCTGATGGGCTTGCCGCTCTTTTTTGTTCTCCGGGGCAGCGTCCCCACCAGCGCCGCCGCCCTGGTGATGATCTTCGCCATGCTCCCCGGCCTGCTGTTCGGGCTGTATGAGAAGCACGGCCAGCCGTTGGAGGTGGTGATCGGGCAGATCGTCCGAAACCGCTTCACCATGCCGAAAGTCCGGCCCTATCAGACCAATAACCTTTACGCCGCGTTGGAGCGGCAGCGTCAAATGGAAACGGAGGTGAAAGCGGTTGTCCAGAAAGCAAAACGGCGGCAGGCCGGTAAAGCTGTCCCGCGCCGAAAAGCGGGAGATACAAGCCATCATCCGCAGGTATAAGGGCGACGGCAAGCCCCATACCGCCCAAGAGAGCATCCCCTATGAGGTCATGTATCAGGACGGTGTTTGCAGGCTGAACCAGCGTTCCTACTCCAAGTGCATCAAGTTCTCCGACACCAATTACCAGCTTGCCCAGCCCGACGACCGCACGGCCACCTTTGAATATCTCTGCGACCTCTACAACTATGTGGACGCCTCTATCCACGTCCAGTTCTCCTTTGTCAACCGCAGGGCAGACCCGGCGCAGTACGCCCGCAGCTTCGAGATCGCCCCGCAAGGGGACGACTTCGACGACATCCGGGCCGAGTACACCGGCATCTTACAGCGGCAGTTGACGAGGGGCAACAACGGCATCGTCAAGACCAAGTATCTGACGTTCACCATTGAGGCGGACAACCTGAAAGCGGCGCGGGCGAGGCTGGAACGCATCGAAACCGACCTGCTGGGCTATTTCAAAATGATGGGAGCCGCCGCCCGTGTGCTGGGCGGGGCCGAACGGCTGGAAGTGCTGCACGGTGTTTTCCACCCGGACGGCGAATTGTTCCGCTTCGACTGGAAATGGCTTCCCACGGCGGGGCTGTCCACCAAGGACTTCATCGCCCCGTCCTCCCTCCGCTTCGGCAACAGCCGGGTATTCGGCATCAGCGGCAAGTATGGGGCGGTGAGCTTCCTACAAATCCTGGCCCCGGAGCTGTCCGATGAAATGCTGGCGGATTTCCTCAACACGGAAAACGGCATCGTCGTCAACCTCCATGTGCAGGCCATTGAGCAGACCGAGGCCATCAAGCGGGTAAAGCGGAAGATCACCGACCTGGACGCCATGAAGATACAGGAGCAGAAAAAGGCGGTGCGCTCCGGCTACGACATGGACATCCTGCCCTCCGACCTTGCCACCTACGGCACGGACGCCAAGCAGCTTTTGTCCAAATTGCAGACCCGGAACGAACGCCTTTTCATGGTGACGTTCCTTGTCCTGAATATGGCCGACACCCAGCGGAAGTTGAGCAACGAGGTATTCCGGGCTGCTGGCGTGGCGCAGAAGTATAACTGCGCCCTGGTGCGGCTGGACGATCAGCAGGAGCAGGGCCTTATGGCCTCCCTCCCCCTGGGGCAGAACCATATCAACATCCAGCGGGGCCTTACCACGTCCAGCGCCGCCATCTTCGTTCCGTTCGTCACGCAGGAGCTTTTTCAGGGTGGCGGGGCCATGTACTACGGCGTCAATGCCAAGACCCACAACATGATTATGCTGGACAGAAAACTTGCACGTTGCCCCAACGGTCTAAAGCTGGGTACGCCCGGCAGCGGCAAGTCCATGTCCTGCAAGTCCGAGATCGTCAGCGTGTTCCTCACCACGCCGGACGATATTTTTGTCTGCGACCCGGAGGCGGAGTATTTTCCCCTTGTCCAGCGGCTTCACGGGCAGGTGATCAAGCTGTCCCCCACCAGCAGGGACTATGTAAATCCGCTGGACATCAACCTGAATTACAGCGAGGACGAAAACCCGCTGGCGCTGAAAAGCGACTTCGTGCTGTCGTTCTGTGAGCTGGTGATGGGCGGCAAGAACGGTTTGGAGCCTATCGAAAAGACGGTGATCGACCGGGCCGTGCAGGTGATCTACCGGCCCTACCTGGCAGACCCCTCCCCGGAGAAAATGCCCGTCCTCTCCGACCTCCACGCCGCCCTGACCGCCCAGCACATCCCGGAGGCCGACCGGGTGGCGCAGGCCCTTGACCTCTATGTGTCCGGCAGCCTCAACGTCTTTAACCACCGTACCAATGTGGACATTGAAAACCGGCTTGTGTGCTTCGACATCAAGGATTTGGGGAAACAGCTCAAAAAGCTGGGGATGCTCATTGTCCAAGATCAGATTTGGGGCCGTGTCACCGCCAACCGCAGGGAGGGCCGCGCCACCTGGTACTTTGCCGACGAGTTCCATTTGCTTCTGAAAGAGGAACAGACGGCGGCGTATTCCGCTGAAATCTGGAAGCGTTTTCGTAAATGGGGCGGTATTCCGACCGGGGCCACGCAGAACGTGAAAGACCTGCTTTCCTCCCCGGAGATCGAAAATATCCTGGAAAACAGCGACTTCAT
>JBCLQX010000010.1:0-90483 GCA_041223805.1 Oscillospiraceae bacterium 44-34
GGCGGCGGTACCAGCCAGGGTCGGCCTCCCGGCGGGCGTCCTGATCCCGCAGGGGCTTTTTCCGCCCCTCCCAGCAGACCTGCAGCATTTTGACAAAGTAGTCAAAGGCCTCCTCTTCCCGGTACAGCTCCATATACAGCCATTTCAGCTCGTCGAAGTGCCGGGCAAGCCTGCGGTCAAATTCTGTTCTGGCATATTTCATGGCGGACACGCGCCTCCTTACTTGACGGACAGCTCGTCCAAAGTGGGCATGGCGGGGATGGCGCCGCTGCGGGAGCAGGTGAGGGCGGCGGCCCGGTTGGCGAAAGCCAGGATGTCCCTCAGCTCGGTCCCGGTCAGGCCCTCCATAGGCCTCTTCCTCCGCAGGCTCAGGCGGCTGAGGACAGCCCCCAGGAAGGTGTCTCCCGCGCCGTTGGTATCGGCCACCTTGACGCTGACGCCCGGGACGGTGAAGCACTCCCCTTGCCAGCGGCAGAAGCTGCCTGCACCGCCCAAGGTGACAAGGATCAGGGAGATGCCCTGCTCCTCCAGCAAACGACTGCCCTCCTCCAGATCACCGGAGCCGGTGAGCAGAGGCAGTTCCTCCTCAGACAGCTTGATAATGTCCACCAGGGGAAGGGGTAGGCGCATCCACTCCATGGCTTCCATCTCATCCCGCCAAAGGGCAGGACGGTAATTTGGGTCGTAGCTTACCAGCGCACCTGCGTGATGGGCAGAGCGGGCGGCAAAAATGGTTCCGCTGCGTGCAATTCCCCTTGTCAAACTGACAGAACCAAAATGCAGAAACTTACTTTGACAGACAGCCTCCTCATTTACTTCGTCGGGAGAGAGCTCACAGTCCGCCCCGCGAACAAACTGAAAGCTGCGCTCCCCCTCGCTGTCCACTGAGACGATGGCCATAGTGGTGGGCTGTGTCCCAGTGCGCAGCCCGGAGCAGTTTACACGGTTGTCTTCCAGCACACTGCGCAGATAGGTTCCGAGCTCATCTCTGCCTGTTTTACCGATAAATGCCGTGGACGCCCCCAGACGGGATGCCGCTACAGCTACATTGGCTGGCGCTCCACCAGGGTTGGCCGCAAAAAGAGGGACTCCCGTTTCACTGGTTCCGGTTTGGGTCAAATCAATCAGGATTTCTCCAATCGCTGTAATATCTGGCATGAAGTAGCCTCCCTGTCAAATGTTTGCGTATTTGCTGCTATAATATCAGACCTGGATGACCTTGTCCAGCACATTGCAGGTTCCAGCCTGAATGGAGAGATTCTCATAGTCGTCGGAGTTGGTCACCAGAACGACCACCACATCTGGGTGTCCGGCGGCGGCAATTTTCTCCCGGTCAAAGGCGATCAGCTTGTCGCCCGCTTTTACCTGCTGACCCTCCTGAACGAAACATTCAAAGCCATCTCCGTTCATGGCAACGGTATCTACGCCCACGTGGATCAGCAGCTCTATGCCGTCGGGGGAGGAGATGCCCACTGCGTGTCTGGTGTCGGTAACGGAGGAGATCTCTCCATCAAAGGGGGCGATAATCAGACCGTCTGTGGGCTGAATACCCACGCCCTGGCCCAGAACACCCGCGGCAAAGGTCTCGTCAGGAATTTCCTCAGAGGGAATCACTGTACCGGAGACGGGGGCGTACACCGCACCGGGCTGGCAGTCAATGGCGGGAATGGCGGGCTGGGGCTGGGGAGCTTTTTTCTCCGCGGGGGCGGCGTCCTTATAACCGAATACCCAGGTGAGGGTGAAGGACACACCAATGGCGATAGCGGCCATGATGATGTAATTGATGGGGTCATTAAGACAGAGCAGCAGGCCGAACAGGCCGGTGACACCGGTGCCGCTGGCTCCCAGGCCTACCAGGGAGGCGTACATAGCGCCTGCCGCGCCGCCGATGGCGCCGCAGATAAAAGGCTTGAAGTGGCGCAGATTGACGCCAAAGATGGCGGGCTCAGTAATGCCCATGAAGCAGGAGAAGGCGGAGGGAAGGGCAACGGATTTGGTCTTGCCGTTCTTGGTCTTGAGGGCCACCGCCAGAGTGGCCGCGCCCTGGGCCATATTGGCGGCGGAGGCCAGGGGGAGCCAGTAGGTCACGCCGTACATGGACAGCTGGCCCATGTCGATGACGGTGTACATGTGGTGGATGCCGGCCACTACGGTGGTGGAGTACAGCCCGCCCATGATAAGACTGCCCAGGCCCAGGGGCAGAGTGAGCAGGGTCTGGATGCCGCCAATCACGCTGTTCTCAATGGTGACGAAGATGGGGCCGATGATGGAGTAGGTCAGATAGCCGGTGACAAATACGCTGACCAGGGGGGTGACAAACAGGTCAAACATAGCTGGGACAATTTTGTGCAGCCGCTTTTCGATGAAGCACATCACCCACACGGCGATGATGACCGGAATCACGTGGCCCTGATAGCCCACCAGATCCACCTCATACAGGCCGAACCACACGCTCTGGGTCCGAAGCACGCCCTGTGTTGCCACCGTCCAGGCGTTTTGCAGGTCCGGGTGGATCATCAGCATTCCGATGACCGCGCCCAGATAGGGGTTTCCGCCAAAAGCTTTCGCAGCGGAATAGGCAATCAGAATGGGTAAGAATACGTATGCTGTATTGGCAAAAAGATTGGCGAAGACATAGATAGAGCCAGAGGTGTCGATGTTCAGGAAGCCGTTGTTTACCATGAAGTTCAGCGCTTCCATAATGCCCATGAGGAAGCCGCTGGCTACGATGGCGGGGATGATGGGAACAAAGATATCTCCCAGGCACTTGATGGCCCGCTTGAAGATATTCTGTTTGGCGGCGGCGGCAGCCTTGACCTCCTCCTTGGTGGCGGCGGTGAGGCCGGAGATGGCGATAAACTCGTCATAGACCTTGTTTACCGTGCCGGTGCCCAGGATGATCTGGAGTTGGCCTGAGGCGCTGAACACCCCTTTGACCCCGTCGATGTCCTCCACAGCCTTGGCATCGCACTTGGCGTTGTCCGCCAGCACAAGCCGCAGCCGGGTGGCACAGTGGGCAGCGGAGACCAGGTTTTCCTTTTTACCTACCCTTTCATAGATTTCCTGGGCTGTTTTTTTGTAGTCCATAGCACATGTTCCCTTCCTTTTTATTTCAGCTCCACTGGGAGCAGATAGACAAACCATATAAAGAATACGTATTCTCTCCGCCTCTGAAAAAAGGACCACCCAACGCCGTCCTTTTATGTGCTCTCCCGCAGCACCAGCTCTGCTGAGAGGGGGTAATCCAGAACCTCCCGCTGTCCAGAGTGCTCAATCCGGTCCAGCAGCCGTGTTACAGCTTCCTGGGCCATCTGTGCAATGGGCTGGGATACACTGCTCAGCCGGGGATTGAGATAGCGGCCTGTGGTGGTATCGTCAAAGCCGATGACCCCCGTCTCCTCCGGGATGGAAACATCCAGCTTGCGCAGGGCGTCCAGCACTCGTATGGCATAAATATCGTTGCCGGCAAAGACAGCCCCACGCTCCGAAGCTTGACGGAGCCAATGCTCCAGGGCTTGTTTTAACTGGATATCGTCCTGATAAACAAGATTTGCCGTCTGCTTGCCATAGCCCATTTGAACAAGCAGCTGACGAAATCCCACATATTTCCCGTCGTAGTCCTTTCCGATAAAGAGAAAGCGCCGGAAGTTCCGCTCCAGCAGGTGGGCCGCAACCATTGCCCCAGCCTGGGCATGATCCACATACACCGAATCCAAACCCTCGGCCCGGCGGGTAACGGCGACAATGGGGACATCCAGTTTTTTGACGTATTCCTGCCACTCGGAGCTGGTTTCCCGGATGGGAACCGCCAAAACACCGTCCACTCGATAGCGGCGCACCACATCCAGATACTCCTGTTCATTCTGAGGGCTGTAGTCGCTGTTGAACAGGATGATGCTGTACCCGCGTTTCCGGGCCGCTGTCTCGATCTGTTTGGCCAAGTCAGCAAAAAAGCCGTTGGAGATGTCGGTAACCAGTACGCCTAAAAGTTGGGTTTTGCTGCCCTGCAGTCCTTTTGCTAAGGCGTTGAACTGATAGTCGTGTTCCTTGGCACAGGCTAATACCCGTTCCCGAATTTCTGGCGCTACTGTTTGGCTGCCATTGAGCACTCGGGATACTGTGGGCTGGGATACGTGGGTCAGTTTTGCGATTTCAGTCATTGTAATCATAGTAAATACCGTGTGAATTCGTATTCTTGAGGATGAACATAATATAGCATGTATTCAATCGGGGTTCAATTCGCAGAGCGCATAAATTTTTGAACAGTTTTTTAGTGATTTCGCCGGATCAAGTGCAGCGAACGAAAATCAGATATCATTCGCCTCGCCGCAAGCGGCAAGGCTCACTCACTCCGCTGTTCCTCCTCTCCAAACCGCAACCGCTTCGCTGGGTTGCGGTTTGGTTATGAGCGGCGGCTTGTTACCCTCTGGACATCAGCGAGGCCAACAGCGGCGCGCAGGCTGTCACGCTGAGTGTGCGCTGTCACTGCTGAGCGCGAGTGCCTTTGCGACCCGCTGCCGTATCCATCTCTGTCCCAGAAAAAACAGACAGCGCTGCCCGCTCCGCGCAGGAACGGCTCGGCGCTGTCTGGAATTTGGTTTTTGATTCCGCTATTCAAAAGTCGCCTGAGAGATGTCTATGCTCTGGCCGCTGCGGTTGTCGATGTCGGTGCCATTGTGGGAGAAGACGCTCTCATGGAAGCTGATGGTCACATCCACCGGCGTTCCCTCCCAGAGGATGGCGGTATCGTTTTCCGTGAAGTGGTTGCCGGTAAACAGAGAGTGGCTCACATTGCTCTGGCTGGCGTTGAAGTGGAAGCCCACCGCGTTGTCCGCAAACTCACAGTAGCGGAAATTCAGCCAGGAATGGCCGTGGGCCAGCACGGCGGTTTTCCAGCCAATGAAGGTGCAGCCCGTCAGGTGGACCCGGGCGGCGGCGGTGATCCCCACATTCTCCCGGCCGCTGCCCACAAAGTCAATATCGCTGATCTCATTGGTCCAGCCGTTGACACCGGTGGTGACGCGCAGGGTGCCGGTAAAGACGGTCCGCCCCTCCCCCTCGGTGCTGCCCAGCAGGTTGACAGTCCGCTTTTCGATGGTGATATCGCCGTCGTAGGTTACCGCGGGAAGGTGGAGGTTGATCACCGCTGTGGGGTCTGCCGTCTCGCTGACCGCATCAATGAGGGCCTGGAGCTCCTCCGAGGTCCCCATGGCCACATCCTCCGGGTAGTAGTCCACCGTCTGGATGACCCGGACCTCCAGGGTCTGGTGCAGACGGATCACATCCCCATTATTCATGGTAATGGTCCAGGTCCCCACGGCGGAGTTGTCCCGGCCCAGGAAATCCACAAAGCTCACCGCCATGGCCTCCGGGCAGCAGCCGTTGGGCGCGGGGTCGGTGTAGGTGATATACCCCTCCGGGTCTCCGGCGGGGCCGAACTGGGCGGTGACGCTCTCCACCTTATTCATAAAGGCATTGGCCGCGTTGGCGTCGCTGCCTGTATGGTGGACGAACAGGCACATGGGAATGCGGTACTCCCCGTCCAGCTCCGCCTCACGATAGACCTCCGGGGCGGGGGTGTACGGATCGTTTCTCCAGCCCAGCAGAAGCTGGTAGCTGCCGTCCCGGTCGGTGTAGATCACTGTGGCTGTGCCGCCGTCATCATAGGTCTTTGGCCGGGTGTGCAGCCAGCCCGCCAGGGCCACAGCCAGGATACAGACCGCAATCAGGGCGCTCCGGAGCGCCCACCCCGGCATATGCCGGGGTGGCTTGACCTCAGTTCGCTTATGGATGCTTCCAGCGCAGTGGGGGCAGAAAGCGGCCTCGTTCGGGAGTTGTGCCCCGCAGTGGGGACAGTTTTTTCGTTCCATCACAGCGCCTCCATCAGATGCAGCACAGTCTTGTACCGCTTGGCTGGGTTGACCTGGGTACACCGCTGGATAACCCGGCCGATCCGTCCCTCCGCCAGCTTTTTGGAGGGGTGCTTCCCGGTGAGCATTACGTTCATCAGCACCCCCAGGGAGTAGATGTCCGTCCGGGTGTCCGACTGGCTCAGGCCGTATTGCTCCGGGGCGGCGAAGCCGGTGGTGCCCAGGACCTGGGTGTCCGACTCCGCCTGGGGCTTGTGGAGGCGGGCGGCGTCAAAATCGATAAGCACCGCGTCCGCCCCCCGGAGGATCACGTTCTCCGGCTTGATGTCCCGGTGGACGGCGGCCATGGAGTGGAGCACCCACAGGGCCTGGCACAGCTGCCGGACGATCCTCCGGGTCTCCGCCGGGGAGCACAGGGCGCCCTGGAGCAGAAAGTCCAGGGTATCCCCTTGGATGTACTCCTCGATGACCAGGTTCTCCCCGTCCCGCTCTGCCGCCTCATAGATGATGGGCAGATAGCGGCAGGAGCAGTCCAGCAGCTTCCGATAGACCTCCCCGTTGCCGGTGAACCGGCGGAGGATGAACTGCCGGCCGCTCTCCTGGTGCCGGATCAGCTCCACGCTGCCCCGGGGACTCTCCTTCAGCAGGCGGAGCTTCTCAAATTCCAGATCCAGTTGTTCTGACAGCCAGGCGTACGTAGCGGCCACCCCCACAAAATTTCAAACCCTATGCAGCCAGCATATTGTATCCGGCGGCGGGGTTTTGTACAATGATAAGTATATTATACAGATTCTTTTTGAGAAAGTAAAGGGATGGATACATCATGCGGGAAAAATCGACCGACGATCTGAAACAGGAACTGATGGAACAGGCCAGCCTGGACCAGTATATCACAGAAAATGAGGCCTATTTCGTGGAGACCGACCTGATCGAGGTTTTGACGAGACTCTATGAGCATTGCGGGCTCTCCAAAGCGGAGCTGGCCCGGCGGGCGGAGATGAGCGAGGTCTACCTCCACCAGGTCTTTTCCGGGCGGCGCAAGCCCTCCCGGGACCGGCTGCTGTGTCTGTGCATCGGAATGAGCGCCAAGCTGGAGGAGGCCAATCTGCTGCTGAAGGGGATGGGCTACGCCCCCGTTTACCCCCGGCTGAAACGGGACGCCATCATCGGCCACGGCCTGCTCCACCGCACGCCTTTGGCGGAGATCAACGACAAGCTGTTCAGAGAGAACGAAAAGACGCTGTTTTAAGAAGACATTTATTTTGGTTTTGGCGCGATTTCGCCCCTGCGGAATTGTAATATTTATTTTTCCTAGGATAGTGTCTACACGAGTTAAGCACGAATAGCAGTCCAAAAAGCGATACAACGGACGTGTACCGCAGCGATAAAGGCATCTGAGGTCTTGGCATACCATGCGCATCCACGGCAGATGTATTTTGGCGTTGAGCCCCCCTTTGTTCTGGACATATCCTGATTGCCGCTCTTCGCTCCCGCCGCCTTTTGATATGGCTGGCATCGATCACCGACCACATATTTGCCTACAGACAGAGAAAAACCAGCCCGCCGGGAGTATCCCAGCGGGCTGTGTGCTGCTCAGCTTGCTTTATTCTCTGTCCTCAGCCGCTCTTTTTCGGAAGCTACCTCTGTTTTCATCTCGGTTATCATTACCGCCAACAGCCTTTCACATTCCTCCTCCGTGCCTGCGTAGATGTCCCGAGTGCGTTTTGTTCCATCGGGCCAAGCAACCGTGTGCCTTCCGTTCCAACGCCCTGCGGCAGAGACTGTGACAGTTGCGCACCATATTGTCCGAGAGACCACCGCCTCTGGATTCTTTATGCAGTTTACGTCCATCCTTTCTCATCCAGTGGAAGAACTGCTGGAGGTCATTCATCGTTAACTTGTTCAGAGGAACACTGCCCGATTGGGGGCGGATGTAGAGTCAGATAAAGTCCTCATAGGATCGTTGGGAACTGGGGCGGAGCATGGGCTTACTGAAGTTTTCGTATCAGAATTCCACCCACTCGCCCAGCGTCATAGAACTGTCTTCGGTCACATCGACGCCCTGGTAGGCGTCGATGTTCTGACAGAGCTTCGCGGATAACTCTTTCTGCGTGGTAGCGTAGACGTAGCGGAAGATAGAGTCGCCGTTTTCCCTGTGGCCCACTACGATGCGTCCCTCCCATCGACCGTCGTCACGCCTGCGTACCATGCCGTCGCCGGACGGTCTGCGCTTTGTCATGAGTATCATCTCCTTTCTCCGATTCTGCAACACCAACACATACCACACTTCACCGAATATAGCTACTGCTTTTTTCGAGGAGTTTTATTCTTTGTTTTGCGGCACAAAATCTGCGTATACCCCCGCCTTGATCCGCCGATTTTGCGGTGGCTGTGAGGGCAGAGGGAAAACTGACCCCCGGCTTTTATCCTGCTGCACTATTTTCGTTCCCCCGGTTCTCGTCGTCACAAGCTCCGTATCATTCGCCTCGCCGCAAGCGGCAAGGCTCACTCACTCCGCAAGGAGTAGCGGGGCGAGCGAAACCTGCCGCCATTTCTGGCGGCGGGTATATAATTTTAAGGGGCCATATTTGTACAATTGATACTTGACGCTGCACGGTATATAATTGAAACATGCCGTTGGGCTTTATTCTTGACCAAATTTTGACTTTCTCCCTATATGATGAAAAAGGCTGGAGGTGTTCCCATGGCATACAGAATTTTGATCGTGGATGATGAGCCAATCCTGACCGAGCTGCTCTCCACCCATTTGCAGGACCACGGCTATACGGTTTCCGCAGCCAACAGCAGCGATGAAGCCCTGGCAAAGCTGA
This sequence comes from Oscillospiraceae bacterium 44-34, assembly GCA_041223805.1. Lineage (GTDB taxonomy): Bacteria > Bacillota > Clostridia > Oscillospirales > Oscillospiraceae > Lawsonibacter. The sequence continues at coordinate 8,702 of JBCLQX010000010.1, forward strand.
ATACCAAGCCGAATCTCATTCTGCTGGACATCAATATGCCAGGAATGGACGGGCTGGAGCTGTGCAAGGTCATTCGGAATCATATCGTCTGCCCTATCCTGTTCCTGACGGCGCGGATCACAGAGCAGGATAAGGTCAACGGCCTGCGGGCCGGAGGGGACGACTATATCACCAAGCCGTTCGGCTTGCAGGAATTGCTTGCCCGCATCGAGGCCCATCTGCGCCGGGACGAGCGGAATAACCGCCCGCCGGAGGTCGTGACCTCCCAGGGGCTGATTATCAATCTCTCGGATCGAAAAGTATTTTGGAACGAGCAGGAGCTTTCCTTTTCCAAGAGGGAATTTGACATCATCGAATTTCTGTCCTCTAACCCCAATCAGGTCTTTGATAAGGAGCGGATCTATGAGGCGGTATGGGGTTATGATGCGGAGGGCGACAGCGGCGTAATTAAAGAGCATATCCGCAAAATCCGCGCAAAGCTCATGCGGGCCAGCGGAAGTGAGTACATCGAAACAGTTTGGGGGATGGGCTACCGATGGAAAAAATAAAAAGGCAGTCATTGAAACGCTCTTTTATGGAGGCTGTGGCGGTCACAATGCTGATTGTGTTCTTTTGCGGCGGCCTTGCGATTTTCGGCTGTTATCGTTTCCAAAAGCATATTCTCCCCGATTCCAACGAGGTCTGGCTGACGCAGCAGACGGCCGCCCCGGATGGTACGGTCACAGAGGCAAAGATGAGGTATGTCCTTGACGGCTCACCAGTGCCATTCGGTCAACTGGTAGCGGACGGCCAGGAACACAGCGAGAGCCAGGGACAGACGAGCTACATGATAGAGCGCATTGAATCCAGCTACTCCATGCTTTCCCCGAAAGCGAGAACGGCCTACCGTACTTCGCAGATTTGTATGGTGCTGCTGCCATTCCTGTTTGCCGTGATTGGAATTACTTTGTGCGCCTGGTGGTTTTATCACAAGGTGCTGGAGCCGCCGATTACGGTCCTGATGGATGCCACCGCCCATATTCAAGACCGGGATTTGAGCTTTCAGATCAACTTTGACGGGCAGGATGAATTGGGCCGGCTCTGTGCCGCCTTTGAGAAAATGCGGCAGACCCTATATGAGAACAACCGTCAGATGTGGAGTATGCTGGAGGAACGCCGTGTATTGCAGGCGTCCGTGGCCCACGATCTGCGTAACCCCATCGCCATTATGACCGGCTATGTGGAATATTTGCAGGAGAACAGCCGGGGCGGAACCCTGACGGAGGAAAAACTGGAAAAGGCGCTCTCCAATCTCGGCATTACCGCGGAGCGCATGGGCCGCTATACCGATACCATGCGCGACCTGGGCGCTATCGAAGAAACAGAGGTCCACCGCAGAGAGGTGGAGCTTCCCGACTTTTTACAGCACATGGCGGATTCCTTATCCATCCTGTTTCAGAATACCCAGGTGCATTTTTCCTGTGACCTCCATGTGCCGAAGGAGAGGGCCGTCCTTGACGGGGAGTTGCTGTACCGAGTTCTGGAAAATCTGATCTCCAATGCCCTCCGTTTCGCGGAGCGGGAAATTGGTCTTGCTTTTTGTCTGGAGCATGGAATCCTGTCGGCCACCGTGACCGATGACGGGCCGGGCTTTTCGGACAAGCTGCTGCAAAAGAAAACCGCCCTGTTCTACTCCGAGGATACCTCCGGCCAGCACTTGGGGCTGGGGCTGGCGGTGAGCCGGGTGCTGTGCCAGAAGCATGGGGGAACCATAGAGCTGTCAAACAGATCGCCGCATGGAGCCTGCGTGAAAGCCTCTATTACGATCAAGCAATAGCGAGGGTAAGAATTTCCTATGCGGATGTACTCAACACACAAAAAAATCAACAGAAGGTCTTGCTTGTGACGTAACGTAATGAGGTATACTGTCCACAGGAGGTGTTTTGAACGTGGAAAGATATAGAGCTATCCCACCGGGGTATATGACCGTAGGTGAGGTTGCAAAAAAGATGGATGTGACAGTCCGAACATTACAGCACTATGATAAAGAAGGGCTGCTCTCACCCTCCGCCACGAGTGGTGGAGGGCGCAGGCTTTATACGGACAAAGATATTGTCAAGCTGCACCAAATCCTGTCTCTGAAGCATTTGGGGTTTTCTCTGGACGACATCAGGGACAGGCTGATTCCGCTGGACACTCCGGCGGGTGTGGCACAGGTTCTGTCTGAACAGGCGGCTGTTGTCCGGGAGAAAATTGCAAGCCTGACAGAATCACTCTCAAGAATTGAGGCACTGAAAGTCGAAGTGCTGGAAATGCAGTCCGTTGACTTCAAAAAATATGCAGATATTATTATCAATCTGGAGATGAAAAACGATTTTTATTTGCTCATCAAGCACTTTGACAGCGAAACGCTGGATCATATCCGCAGCCGGTTTGATAAGGAGAGTAGCATCACATTCCTGCAAAAATTTTTGCATATTCAGGACGAAGCAATTCGTCTTCAAGATGCGGGTGTATCGGCAGGAAGTCCAGCAGGACTACAACTTGCAAAAGTCTATTGGGACTTGATTTTGGAGTTCACAGGCGGGGATGCTACCATGCTCCCTACACTCATGCAGATAGGAGAAAACGATGAAGTCAATCAAGAGCGGAGACAGAAGCAAGCAAAAGCAAAGGCTTTTATTGAACCGGCATTGGGTGCTTACTTTTTAGATGCGGGCATCAACCCGTTTCAATAATTTACGGGAAAATAGCTGCTAAGGAGGTCAAGGCGAAGTATGCGTGTAAAAATGAAATTTATTAGCAAGGTGACTGTTGCCCATTTTGTCACATATTTTATATGCGGTGTGCTATTTTCGAAATTGTTTAACTATGAAACATTGTTCAAATTAGGAAACGCAAAATATTTTATGAGAGATTTTTATGGTGTTTCCAGTCTGTTAGGGCCATTTGTGCAGATCATAAGAGGGCTGCTGATTGGTTGTATTCTACTGATTTTGAAAGATAATCTCCTAAAAGAAAACAGAGCTGGGCTGAAGCTTTGGCTTGTATTTGCGGGATTGGGCATCATATGCGCCCCCAGCGCCGCACCAGTATCCATTGAAGGTATTGTTTATACGCAACTGCCGTTGGAATTTCATTTAAGAGGAGCGCCGGAAATACTGGTGCAGACATTGCTGTTTTCGCTCTGGGTCACCCATGATTCTAAGCTGAAATTGGAATGGAAAGTTTCTGGGCAGACCAAGATAGCGGCTATTGTGACAGCAGTTTCGGGCGTTGGATTTTCACTGGGCGGCGCTTTGCTGGCGCTTGTATTAAAAATCGATATTATGGAAGGCGCCAGTGATCCGTTTGCTTTTCTGGTTATGCTTGCTGCAATGATTATTGTGTTTTTGGCAACTGCATGGTATCTGCGGCGCGGAAAAGAGAGACGGTTTACAATTGCCTATTACTTAGTATGCTATTTTGCAACCGCAATACTGCCGATGGTTTATAATTATTTATCCGATTCGGCTTTGAAGTCACCTCTATCACTCGTGTTCAGTGGGTGGCCTGTGATTGTGATAGGGGCATATTTATCAAAGAAAACATTTTGATCATCTCGAACGCTACTTTCCGTTCTGAGGATACCTCCGGCCAGCACCTGGGTCTGGGGCTTGCGGTGAGCCGGGTACTTTGCCAGAAGCATGGAGGAACCATAGAGCTTTCAAACCAACCGCCCCATGGGGCTTGTGCAAAAGCCTCTATCAAGATCGAACAATCCCCGTTACTGTAATGCAGATGCGGCTATAATACAAATTCCAGTTTGACATATTGGAAAATCAAAATATGATACCTTTGCCTTAATCCTAATAAGGTGTACTGAGATTATTTATTTTATGGAGGAAACGTAGATGGAACGAAAAAATAAAATTTTGAAAATAGTTTCAGTTGTTCTATTGTTATGCAGTTTTGCTATACCAATGTATAATATTTTTCCTAATGGGCTGATAGTCAATCAGGATTCATGGTTTTTTACTGAAACTTTTAAAATACTTTTTCAAGAGGGTGCAGGAGCATTTAATTATCTTGGTGTTGTATTTCATCTGGCTGTATGGATTCCCGCTATCATACTGTGTATCGGCTCTTTTGCACAGATGGACAGGATTGTTCGCTTTTCGGCAGGTACCGGCATTGTCCTTCTTTTGATAGGTCTTCTGCTTGCTGTTGTTTTGACGAATGAAATAAAATTGATACATCCGATTGTTGGGTACATTTGTATTGGATACTGGATTGACTTAATTTTACTTGTAGTTTGCGCCGCCGTTTCTTCAAAAAAGCACTGAAAATATTTAGAAATTAAATTTTATCAGGCAGTGGGCTATTCGGCTCACTGCCTATTCTGTCATTTTGACGATTGTAGATTCTAATTTTACGGGGGATTTCACTTGAAAACCATCCCCCGGATGCCGCTCAAAAAACTTGGGCGGCATTTCGCTTTTCTTGACCGAATTTTGACCTTTGGCCGCTATGCTTAGTCCATCAAAGCAAAGGAGGCCATGTATGCGAAAACGATTGATTGCCGTTCCCCTGCTGTGCGGCGCGCTTTTATCCCTCGCCGCCTGCGGGAACTATGCCATTCCGGACAGTACGCCCCCGCCGTCACAGTCCGTCGCCGCAAATCCATTTGATGAGGCGGAGGAGGATGCCGGATTTCTGGCAATGCTCACCCACGAAGCTACTTCGGCTGATTTCTCCGAGAGCGGGGAGCGTCTGCCCTTCCCCTATAACGGCGGCGAGTTTCGGCTGGACTACCGATTCTCCCTCACCGGCAAGATGGATACCGTTGGATTTCTCCTGTTTCTGGACGGTCAGCCCCAGCCCTACAAGGTGAACGATACCACCGCGGAGTATGCGTATTGTCACAGCTTCCCCGCGGAGGAGGATCAGAGCTTTTCCTTCCTCTTTGAGCCTGTGACCGGCACCGCCGGCGATACGCTGACCCTGACGGTGGTGAGCATCACCAACCCGGATTTTCAGCCGGATATGGAATCCACCTCCAGCTATGGCTGGTATCATAAGACGCTGGAATCCTGTGTGGAATTGAAGTTCAACGCGGACGCGCCCGCCGCCCATGCAGACCTTCCGCCCGTCCGGGAAATCTTTTCACAAAGCGAAGCGCGGGAGGAAAAGGTCACAGCGCAGTATGTGGAAAACGAGCTTCCAAAATACGGCTGGGGCGGTGTGAGCATGGACACGCTGGACAGCGGAATCTATTATACATTCTCCTGTGACGGCGGCATCACCTATGACAACCTGCGGGTCTCCGCCCCCGTCCCCCTGCGGTTTACCATGTGCGGCACAGCCGGAACAAGTTACAGCATCGCTTTTTTCCTGGATCATCAGCCGGTGAAGCTTGACGAAAGCACCTGCCGCTCCATTACCTTGAGCAAGGGCGGCGTCATGGAGCTTGAGGCCGTAATCGACCCGGACAAGCTGGGGCAGTTTCACACCTTCTACTGTGTGGCCGTCCCCCGGGACGGAGCTTCCGGCCAGTTTTTTAAGACCAACTCTATTTTATTGTATAAGGAGAACTGAACATGAAAAAGAAATTCTGTGTCACATTAGCGCTGATCTTTACCCTGGCGTTGTCCGCCTGCGGCAAGACGGATTCCCCGGCCCCGATAGCTTCGGGAAGCGATCCCTCCGATACATCCGTGGCCGCTATCCCGCCCTCTGACGGTCAGCCGGGACAGTCCCCCTCCTCCTGCGCCTTCGACCTCACCCTGTTTGGCGGCAAGCTCCAGAGCTGCGCCTATGCCGGGAACGGAACGCTCCTTGTGCTGGCGGACAAGCTGTACCTCTACGACACCGGGACTTCCTCGGTGCTGGCCACCACGGAAGCGCCCCTGCGGGACTTTGAAGCCCAGGCCGTTGACGGGGGCTGCGTCCTGTCCGGCATGGGCGACAGCGGCATGATGGCGTACATCTACGACAGCTCCCTCTCTCTGAACAGGGAGATCGCGGTGGATGAGCTTTTGCAGGGAGATTTTGTTATCAGCGAAACCGGTGGCGTAGCGGCCTCCACGGACGGAAAAAAGCTGGCCTTCGCCGCCTTGGGCGGGCTGTATCTGTATGACCTGGAAAGCGGGAGCCTGACTACCCTCCTTGACGTGGCCCAAAACGCCGGAACGGCCGGCATCCGTGTTTCCATGCTGAACGGCGCTGCCTTTGCCCAGGACAACAGCCAGATCATGTTCTATGGCAGCGGCAGCTCAATTCCCGCGGCAGACGGCGAGGAAGACTTTTCCATCTATGGGAGCATCGCCGTGGATGGCAGCGGTCTGAAGCTCACAAAACCGTCCGGCTATGAAATGGAAGAAATGCAGAGCAGTGTCAGCCGGTTGTTTTTCCCGCAAGCCTTTACCCAGGCCGATGGAACGCTGCTTTGGGTGGACCGGGCAACGGGCGGCGCCAATACGCTTTCCTTCTCTGCCGGCGGTGAGGGCAAAGACGGCGTGTACAGCTCGGAGCAGGGAAACTATGTGGCGACCGCCGTTCTGGGCAGCAATCTGACCGTTCGCGTCTATGACGTGGCCTCCGGCGCATTGGTTGCCACCGAAGTGATTGAGAACTCCGACCCCACATATTTCTACCGCATCCCCAGAATCTACCTTTTAGACGGGGCCAAGACCGCCGTAGTCGTTCTCGGAGGCAGTATCGACGAGCTTGATACGCTGGTATCCACATTTGAGTTCGGAGCGTAACATGGAAATCACATTTGAACGTGTATCGAAGCAATACAGGAAAAAGCATGCGCTGAAAAACTTTACCGCCACCCTGAGCGAGGGCGTGTACGGCCTGCTGGGTGAAAACGGGGCCGGGAAAACCACGCTCATCAATACCTTTGTGGGCATCCTGCGGGGGGACAGCGGCACGATTCGGGTGGACGGCCAAGATGTGAGGACGCTGGGCAAAGTGTTCCTGTCCCAAATCGGCTATATGCCCCAGTATCCTATCTTCTACCGGGATTTTACCGTCAGGGATTTTCTGTTCTATATGTGCGCGCTGAAAGACATTCCCACCCATGAAGGGCAGGACCGGATTTCAAAGCTGCTGGCCACGGTAAACCTGACGGACGCGCAGGACAAGAAAATCGGCGCGCTCTCCGGCGGTATGCGCCAGCGCGTCGGCATTGTGCAGGCCATGCTGTCCGACCCGAAAATTCTGATTCTGGATGAGCCTACCGCCGGTCTTGACCCCAGCGAACGGATACGGTTTCGGAACCTGATCTCCCGGTTCGCCCAGGGCCGGACCATCCTGCTGGCGACCCACATCGTTTCCGATGTGGAGTGCATCGCCCGGGAGATCCTGCTGCTGAAACAGGGGACGCTGCTTATGCAGGGGACGCCCGCCGCGCTGGAGCGGAATATTGCGGGCAAGGTGTGGAATGTGACCGCCGGGGCCGAGGATGCCGCGCTGCTGACCGATCTATACTGCGTCAGCAACATGAAGCAGGAGGACGGACAGTTTACCCTCCGCGTTGTTGAGGATGGCTGCCCAATCAAGACCGCGCAGCCTGTCCAGCCCAACCTGGAGGATGTGTTCTTGTACTATTCGTTGCAGAGGGGAACGCCATGATACGTCTGATACGGTATGAGTTTATCAAGCAGTTCTGTAAACGCTCCATCCTGGCGCTCTTTGTGGTGTTCAGCCTGGCCAACCTGTTCAAGATCTATGGTGAATACAAATCCTACTCCTATCTGGCAGACGGGAACGGAGCGCGGAGCTGGCACACGCTCCATTGGCGGCTCTATGAGGACTACCGGGGCGAGATCACCCCGGAGAAGATCAAAGGTCTGCTTGCCGTGTATTCGCCTCTTGTGGAGGCCACATCGGATATGACGGCGAGCACCGCCACCGACGACCCCAACACCATGACCGGGAACCTGTACAGCGACAGGAATCTGCTGGACAAGTATTTTGTGCAGCCTATGCAGTATTCCTATGAGTACAGCGGCCGGTCGGAGCAAGTGGCAAATAGAGCGCGGCAAAACGCCGCGCTCTATGGGGAACGGGGAGCGGTCTATCAGCAAAGACAGAGCGGCGCGATCTATAACCTTTACGCTGGCCGTACCATCCCCGTCTTTGCCTACCGGGAAATGTGCAATTACTATCTGAACTATGATTTTTCCATCGTCCTGACCCTTCTCCTTTGTCTCTATGGGATCATCGGAACCTTTGTGAGCGAACGGGAGACGCAGATGGATATGCTGCTGCTGGTAAGTCCCAACGGCGGAAGAAAAACAGCCCTGGCGAAAATCCTCGCGGCCACCCTGTTTCTGCTTCTGACCTCGCTGTGGTTTTCTCTCCTTGACCTGATTGGCTTTGCGGCCTCCTTTCAGACCTTGGAGGGGCTGGCACTGCCGGTATTCGCAATTCCGAACTTTGCGGAAAGCTCCGTCAATCTCAGCATTTTTCAGTATGTCCTCCTGTCTGCGGCCCTCAAATGCGCCGGCGCGTGGGTGATGGGGATGCTCTGGCTGTCGGTCTCGATGTTCTGGAACAATGCCTTGCTCCCCTTTGTCATCAACTTTGCACTCTGTATGGCGCTGACCGTCAGCGGAGCCGCCTGCGCCTACTCCAATTTCTTCTGGACCAAGGTGCTGAACCCCTACTCTCTGCTGACAAACCGTGTTCTCCTGGGCAAAACAGAGTTTGTAAACCTGGGCGGATTTCCCGTCCTGACCTGGCAGGCCGCAGCATGGTTTGCTCTGACCGCAGGCCTTGTGCTTGCAGCTGCAATCTATTTTCTGTCAGCGGAAAACTGTCACCGCTGTGTTGGGAGGGCAAGATGAGCGTTTTCTCTTATGAATGGAAAAAACTGATGATTTACCAGCGGGGCCTGCTCTATATCCTGACCGCGCTCCTGGCCAGCACGGTCTGGCTGGCCGCGGCCGACAGGCCGCAGAACAGCGCGACGGAAGAATACCGCAAGGAATACGAGTGGTATCTGGAGCAGCTGGGCGGGGCGTACACAGAGGAAAAGGCCGCTTGGCTGGAGCGGGAGGCCCAGGCCATCACACAGGCCCGCTCTGCCCGCGCCCAATCCCAGGAAAGCTATTACAGCGGCCAGCTCACAGCGGAACAGTATGAGCGGCAGACTGCGGAGGCCGACACGGTATTGGCCCATGAGCACGGCTTTGAAGCGGTGTACCGGCAATATTTATATATCTGCGAGAACACCGGCAACCGTTACTTTCTGAACACCAACGGCTGGGCGGGGCTGTTTTCCTCTCAAACGCTGGACTTCCCGCTGTTCCTTGTGATTTTGATTTTGGCGGCTGCGGTTTTTTGCTCGGAGTACAGCTGTCAGATGGACGCGCTTTTGCGGACGGCGCCCCAGAGCCGCAAGAGCGCCAGAAGCAAAGCCGCAATGACCCTCTGCGCCGTGTTCGCGCTCTGCGGAGGGCTGGCCCTGATTCGCTTTGCTTTCTTCGGAATAAAATACGGTCTGCCCCATGGGGAGTACCCTGTCCAGAGTATCGCCAGCTTCGGGGGCAGTACAAAGAACATCTCTTTGCTGGCCGCGTATCTGCTTTTGACCGTCCTGCGCTGCTTTGGCTCGGTCTATCTCGCCGCGTTGCTGCTCTTTACCTCCGTTTTGGTGAAAAAATACGCGTTGACGGTGGTGATTGGGGTGGCGTCCACCTTGATTCCCTACATCGGACTGTCCAGGCAGATCTGCTACCGCCTGCCGCTGCCCCTGCCGTTCCTGCTGGCAACCGGCTTTCTGGAAGGGACTTCCTCTGTGGAGGATTCGCTGACAGGTGAACCCGTCGTAACGTTTTCGGAGCGTTCCCCCCTGGAGCTGCTGGCCCTGCTGGGCCTGTCCGCTGTGTGCTGCGCCCTCATGGTAGGATGGGTCCTGCGGCAAAACACAAACTGCTGGCAGTCTGGACGAAAACCCGTCAGAGGCTGCGGGGCTGCCGCGCTCTGCCTGCTGGTGCTGCTCTCGCTGTCCGGCTGCTCTGCCCCAGAATCCGCAAACGGGATATTCAATTCATCCTCGCAAAGTGTGTCGGGAACTTACAGCGTGAGCTGCGATGGCCAGACACGGACGTACGCTCTGGAAAACCGGGCAACCGGCGTTTTGACGGATTTGCCCCTCTCTCCGCTGTTTGGGGCCTTTTCGGATGGGGAATCCGTCAAAGCCGTCTATATGGATGCGCCGTACATCTATTATATGGCCTCCCGCACAGAGCAGTATGTGGATCGGGTCGGCAGCTACAACAGCACAGCCACCCAGGTGTCCATCGTCCGGCTTGATACAGAAACCTTTGAGGAACAGGTTGTTTTCGAGAAAATAACGGACAGCGGACGATCTCTGCTGGGAATTGACTACACCGTGGGGGATACCTGGATGTTTCTGCAATACTGCTACGGCTTTTTCCTGAACGATGACAGCTTCTTTTTCATTACGAATGATGGGATTACAGAAGTGAGCAGGGCAGTCCAGCGAACGCAGGTGCTGGACATCCCCACCAGGGGGAATATAGCGTTTGACGGGCGGATAATCTACTTCATCAACGAAAATTCTCTGCTGACAGCGTATGACACCAGGACCCACAAAACAAGACCGTTTCGGAATGCTGTTGCTTACGACTTCTGCCTGACCGACCAGGGGCTGTATTTTATCAACCGCATGGATTCCGACCGCGTTTATCTATGCGGCAGGGATGGCGTTGGCGGGCTGAAGATTTCAAATGACCCGGCCCTGTCTGTCGGTTATGACGGTGAGAAAGTTGCCATGATTCTAAAATCGGACGGGAAGGAGGTGGTTTTTGAGCCGTGACGGTACGGGAGCGCTAAGCATCCGTCAGAGCAAGGCGAAAAAAGCGCGGCAGAAGGTTGATGTGGCTTATCATCTTTGAGCGGAAAAGTCGAAAACGAAATCAGACTTTAGTTGGGAAACCAGGGCCTTTTATTCTTTGTTTTGCCGCAAAGTATTTGATAGGGGGACCAATCCGGCAAATTACCGGCAGACTGTACCTTACAATAGGGAGCAGCCTGCCGGTTATCACAGTCCAGCCGTATTTTTAACGATGGAAAATGATGCTGTTGGGTATCCCGGCAAACATGCAGCAATGCGCTCTATTTTCCGGCGCCAATGGCGGCCTTCCTCTCTTTTTCTATGAGATGACAGTATTATAAAGGTGATTTGAGCAGATAGGATAGTTTTCAACTAAATTTTCCGGGCGAAAAGCTGATGGAAAACAGCTGTTTTATAACATTTACCACACTGAACAGAGAGAAAAGCACGGCCAGGTTATATACAACCTGGCCACCTGAAAACAGGAGATTCGACAAAATATACTTGTTTGAAATTTTTATGATTTAGGGCTAAAGTATTAGGAAAGACTGCCGATATGTATTATTGAAACAGCTATAAAATGCGGCCAGGTTGTATACAACCTGGCCGGAGCGGACGGAGGTGCGGCTGGGAATGGTGCGGAAGGCAAGGACTGTGGACGGGCAGGTCATTCCATACACCACCCTCAAGGTCCGGCTCTATCCCACCCCGGCCCAGGCGGAGCTGTTTGAAAAGACGTTCGGCTGCTGCCGCTACATCTGGAACCAGATGCTCTCCGACCAGCAGCGGTTCTACGCTGAGACGGGGGTCCACTTCATCCCCACCCCGGCTAAGTACAAGAATAGCGCCCCGTTTTTAAAAGAGGTGGACAATCAGGCTCTGACCCAGGAGTACAACAAGCTCTCTCAGGCGTTCCGGGTGTTCTTCAAGAGCCCGGAGACATTCCGGCAGCCCAAATTCAAACGCAAAAGGGACGACCGGGACTCCTTTACCGCCTGCAACCATGTGTTTGAGTCTGGCCCTACCATCTACACCACCCGGAACGGCATCCGCATGACCAAGGCGGGGGTTGTCAAAGCGAAATTCTCCCGCCGGGCCCAGGCCTGGTGGAAGCTGAAACGGATTACCGTCAGCAGAACCAAAACCGGGAAATATTACTGTTCGATTCTCTATGAGTGCCCGATGAAACAGCGGGAGCCAGTGATCCCCACGGTCGAGACTGCGATCGGCCTGAAATACTCCATGGGCCACTTCTATGTGGCGGACAACGGCCAAATGGCCGACCCGCCCCGGTGGCTGAGAGAGTCCCAGGAGAAGCTGGTCCGCATCCAGCAGAAGCTCAGCCGAATGGAGCCGGGCTCCAGGAATTATGAGGAAGCGGTCCAGAAATACCGCCTGCTCCATGAGCACATCGCCAATCAGCGCCGGGACTTTCTCCACAAGGAATCCAGCCGGATAGCCAACGGCTGGGACGCCGTGTGCATGAGGGACGACGCGCTGCGGGAGATGACCCAGAATCCCCTGCGGAGCAACATGGGCAGCGCAGGCTGCCGGATGTTCCGGGAGATGCTGCGGTACAAGCTGGAGCGGCAGGGCAAGCAGCTCATTCTATTGGACCGCTACACCCCCACCGCCCGGACCTGCTCCGCCTGCGGACAGGTACAGGACGGCGTGGACTACGGGTCCAGGCGCTGGATCTGCCCCAAGTGTGGGACGACCCACGACCGGGAGGTCAACGCCGCGAAAAACATCAAGGCTCAGGGCCTTGCTCAGCTTGGCAAAATCGCTTAGCGTTTTGCAATATTGCCGGTCGGGACGCCGGTGTGTGCCCGTAATTCGGCTGGGGAGCGTTGAGTGAAGCGCAATAGAGGTTACGTTTCACTCAGCGTTTTCCGGACCGGAGAGTGGGAAACGAGAGGGCGTGCGCGCACGTCTGAAGCCCGAAAGGGCGTCCAAAATATTATGACGATGCAAAAAAGGAGACCGGCCATGCTCTGTATCACCATGCGGAAGGGCGATTATTTCAAAATCGGCGAAAATATCACTGTCCGGTTCGATCACCTGAACAGCGAGCGGGTCCACCTGAGCATCGACGCCCCGAAAGAGGTCCCCATCCTCCGGGGGAAAGTGCTGGAGCGCCTGGACGGCGCGGACGACACTTGAAGCACTTCGGTTTCATCCGGGTCGCTACCGGTTGAAATATAGTACAGCGCCGTGATCCGGCAGTCCGGCCGGATACCGGAAAACGGCGCGCCACAGACCTGTGCCGCACGGTAAGGAAGCCGCGGGCACACTAATTTAGAAAGGAGCACAAACTCATGCGTATTCAGCACAATATCATGGCTATGAATGCCTACCGTAACTACAACAACAACGCCTCCGCTCTGTCCAAGAACCTGGAGAAGCTGTCCTCCGGCTACAAGATCAACCGCGCCGGTGACGACGCCGCCGGTCTGGCGATTTCCGAGAAGATGCGCGCTCAGATCACCGGTCTGAACGCCGCCTCCAAGAACGTCAAGGACGGTATCTCCCTGGTGAAGACCGCTGAGGGCGCTATGCAGGAGATCCAGGACATGCTCAACCGCATGGACTACCTGGCCACCCAGTCCGCCAACGGCACCTATCAGGACGAGGTGGACCGTGAGGCCCTCCAGAAGGAGGTCAACCAGCTCAAGGACGAAATCAACCGTATCGCCGACTCCGCCAACTTCAACGGCATCAAGCTGCTGGACGGCTCCCTGGCCGGCACCAGCTCCTCTGCCGCTACCTCCGTGGGCAAGATTACCGGTAATATTGACGTGATGGACGTGGACGCCACCAAGGCCACCTATGAGATGAACGCCGCTCTGGCTACGGGCAACGGCACCGCCGCTGGCGACACCTATAAGGTCACTGTCAGCCTGACCGACGCCGACGGCAAGGCCACCAAGGAGATTTCCGTGGAGTTCAAGCACGACGGCACCAACTGGCTGGACGCCGACGGCAACGAGGTGGAACTGGGTACCGCTACCAGTGCTGCTGACGCAGTGATGAGCGCCCTGAAGAAGGACGCCACCATCAAGGATAACTTTACCGTTGCCAACAGCAACGGCGTGCTGACCTTTACCGCCAAGCAGGGCGGCTCCGACACCATGAAGGTCAGCGCGATCAACGTTGCGCAGGTTGCTGGCGGAACCGAGACCGTTACCAACAACGGCATCAAGAGTACCGCCGGTGTGGACGCCCATCAGGCTCTCGATTTGACTTCGCTGAAAATCTATCAGGGCAAGGGCAGCACCTCCACCGCCGATGGCACGGATGATCTGGAGAAGGCCACCTTCACCATCAACGGCAAGAAGTTTGCTGTGGTCTCTCTGGCCGACATGGACGACGACATGAAGGCTGAGCTGAAGGCCGCCGGCGTTGAGCACTTCCTGGACGTGACGGATGATGACTGGGGCAATGTCACTGCTGACCAGCTTGTGGATGCTGCCCACAAGATTTCCACTGAGACCGGCCTGACCGCCAAGAACGGCACCTGGAGCGAGACCAACAACGTCGGCAGCTTTGCGGCTAGTGATACCGCTACTGACGGCCACATCAGCCTGTCCGCCGGCAGCTCCAAGAGCGGCAACGGCGGTCTGACTCTCCAGATTGGCGACACCTCCGACAGCTACAACCAGCTGAAGGTCGTGGTGGGCGACATGCACACCAAGGCTCTGGGCATTGCCAACCTGAGCATCGCCACCCGTGAGGACGCCGCCGCCTCCATCCAGACCATCAAGGACGCCATCAACAACGTCTCCTCCGTCCGTGGCGACCTGGGCGCTTACCAGAACCGTCTGGAGCACACCGCCAACAACCTGTCCGTGATGGCCGAGAACATTCAGGACGCCGAGTCCACCATCCGCGACACCGACGTGGCCGAAGAGATGATGAGCTACGTGAAGAACAACATCCTGGTTCAGTCCGCCCAGGCCATGCTGGCCCAGGCCAACCAGGTGCCCCAGGGCGTTCTGCAGCTGCTGGGCTAAGAATAGCCTGAACGTGGCATAAAGCCTGTCAGCCTGGGGCGGCATGGCCGTCCGGGAACCCGGCGCGGGCCCAGCGAAGCGGGCCGCGCCGGGAGAGGCGGAACAGCGAAGTGAACGAGCTTTCGGCATTCGCCGGAAGCGAGCGATACGGAGCATGTGACGCCGAGGCCCAGGCCAACCAGGTGCCCCAGGGCGTTCTGCAGCTGCTGGGCTAATCCTTATTTTAACGCGCAGAAATACTCCAGGGGGGCCAGGCCTGTGCCTGACCCCCCTTTTTCAAAGAGCGGGCGTATGACATGCGCCCCTACAGCCAGGAGGTTTTGTAGGGGCGGATATCATCCGCCCGAAAAAGGAGAGAGCATTGTGAAGGAACAAAAGCCTGTTCTGTCTATCGGAATCATCTTCCGGGACGACATCCGCTCCATTGAGCGCTGCCTGACCGCCCTCCAGCCCCTGCGGGAGGCCGTTCCATGCCAGCTGGTCATGGCGGACACCGGCTCTGCGGACGGCAGCCGGGCGGTGGCGGAGCGGTACGCCGATATCCTCTTCGACTTTCCCTGGATAAACGACTTCTCCGCTGCCCGGAACGCAGTGATGGACCGCTGTTCCGGGGAGTGGTACTTGTCTGTGGATACGGACGAATACCTGGATGAAAATATTGCGGAATTGGCAGAGCTTCTGAAAGACAAGAAGAGGAAAGAGTACGAGGCCTGTTCCATACTAGTGCGCAATTATAAGACCAGCAATATGAGGGGCATTTACCTGGATGTCTATGTGGTCCGCCTGCTGCGCATGTCCACCGGCAGGCGGTTTGAGGGCGCGATCCATGAGCGGCTGAATTTCCCGGAGGACCGCCCCGTCCGGGGGCAGAGCCTGACACGGACGATTCTGCACCACGACGGATATGTGGGGCTGAATGGTCCGGAGGGCGCGAAAAAGCGCCAGCGAAATCTGCAACTGCTGTGGAAGGAGCTGGAGCGCGCCCCGGAGGACCTGCGCCGCTGGCTCCAGCTTTTGGAGAGCGGCCGGGAGGAGGAGGAATACGGCGCCTGGGTCCGTCAGGCCGCGGCGCTGGTGATGGACAAGAAGGAGAGATGGCGGAGCTACGGTCCTCCCATTATGAGCTACGCCGTGGAGAAGGCTGCCGCCAGTGACTTTCCCGAGACGGAGGACTGGATCAACTGGGCCCGGGAGCAGTTTTCCGACTCCCTGTTTACCCGAATTGATATCACCTACTGCGACGCGTTCCGCTCCCGGGGAAAGGACGCCCAGCTATGCGCCCGGCGGTGCGAGGAGTATTTCCGGGGGCTGGAGGAGTACCGGTCAGGTGGCGTCAAGGAGGAGCTGATGGTGGCCGCCCTCACCCGGACAAACCCGCTCCATGAGCAGAACATGCGGATTGTCCTGATGGAGGCCTGTCTGGCCCTGGGCCGCTGGGAGGACACCCTGGCCCAGCTGCTTGCGCTGGACTGTACCAACATGAGTGAGCGTCATGTGTTAGGGGCCTGTTTGACCCTCTTTGAGCTGCACAGAAAAAGCGCCCTGGACACCGCCCCCGTGGTGGAGGCTCTCTGGAAGGGAATCAGCGAGGATCAGACAGAAATCGCGCGGAAGAAGCAGTCTGTCCTGCTGTCCAACGGGATGAGGCTGTTTTCCCGGGAGTACCGGGATCAGGAGCTTTGGGCGGCGGGAATCCGTTCGGCTTATACGGTTTTTCTGCCCCTGTCGGGGCGGTATGAGCTGGGCACCGCCGCCGCCATGCTGGACAGCTATGATACTGCCGAACTGGACGCTCTGCTTCGGACAGTGGACCATTGGGAGTATCTGCCTGCCGCTGCGCTGGAGCATGCCCTGTCGGAAGGGATTGCCTTCCCGCTGGCGGATAAGCCCCTGGCCCTGGAGGAGATGGATGTCCTGGCCGGCCGCATGGCCCGGGAGGGGCTGCTGGAGGAGCGAGTGATCCGATTGGCGGAGCATCTTCCGGAAGACTGGCAGGGGCTGGTTTGGACCCGGGAGCTGGCCCTGGCCGCGGTGCAGTCCTGCGGCTGGAAGCAGACTGAACAGGGAATGGACCTGTGCCGCGCGTTCGCCAGGATCGAAGGCGAGGCGCTGCCCCGATACTACAGCGAGGCGCTGCTGTGTGAGGAGAACATCCATGTTCTGCCGCCTTTGCACCGCTTCGGCTGGTACATCGCCCAGGCGTTCCAGGCGCTGGATGCGGGAAACAATACCGAGTATGTTCGTCTGCTGCGGGCGGGATTGACCTCCTGCCCCAGCATGAAGCCTATGGCGGAGTTTCTGCTGAATCAGCTGGAGCGAGCCCAGCGGCTCCAGGCCCCGCCGGAGCTGCTTGTCCTGGCAGAACAGGTGCGGACCTTACTGACGGCGTATGAACCCGGCGACCCCGCCGTGACAGCCCTGAAGGCCAGCCCCGCCTATCAAAAGGTGGCCTATTTGATCGAGGGTGTGGACGGGGGTGGCCTGCCATCGTGAAGGTAGTCATTCTGGCCGGCGGCCTGGGCACCCGAATCAGCGAGGAGAGCCACCTCAAGCCCAAGCCCATGATTACTATCGGGGAACAGCCCATCCTGTGGCATATTATGAAATACTATTCCGCCTTCGGTTTTGACGACTTCATCATCTGCTGCGGCTACAAGGGCCATGTAATCAAGGAATATTTCGCCGATTACTACCTCTACCGCTCCGATGTGACGTTCGACTTTTCGGCGGAGAACCGGATGACGATTCACCAGAACATTGCCGAGCCCTGGCGGGTGACGTTAGTGGACACCGGGCTGAACACCCAGACCGGCGGTCGGATCAAGCGGGTACAAAGCTACATCGGAGACGAGCCCTTTATGCTGACCTATGGCGACGGAGTCGGCGATGTGGACCTGAACGCCCTGCTAAAGCAGCATCGTTCCTCCGGCAAGACGGTGACGCTGACAGGCATCCAGCCGGGAGGGCGCTTCGGCGTGCTGGACCTGGAGGACCAAACTGTGATAGGGTTCCGGGAAAAGGCCAAGGAGGACGGCGGCTGGATTAACGGCGGCTTTATGGCCGCGGAGCCGGAGCTTTTCCGGTATCTCAGCGATGAGGAGAGCTGCATTCTGGAACGTCAGCCCCTGGAGACCCTGGCCCGGGAAGGGAAACTGGGCATCTACAAGCACGGCGGCTTCTGGCAGTGCCTGGACACCCAACGAGATAAAACATGGCTGGAGGACCGCTGGCAAAAAGGAAATGCCCCTTGGCGGGTATGGTAAAAAATATGCTGGATTTTTATAAGGGCAAGAAAGTTTTTGTCACAGGACACACAGGCTTTAAGGGCTCATGGCTCTGTACGATTTTGCAAATGGCCGGCGCGGAGGTGACAGGCTATGCGCTGCCTCCGGAGGAGCTGAGCTTGTGCGGAATCATCAGGCTGGAGGAAAGCATGGCCTCCAGCCATGGCGATGTCCGAGATCTGGAGGCTCTGTGGCGTGCTTTTAAAGCCGCACAACCGGAAATTGTGCTGCATTTAGCGGCACAGCCCATCGTCCGTGAGAGCTACCGGGACCCGGTGGGCACCTATGCTTCCAATGTGATGGGAACCGTTCACATTCTGGAGTGCGTGCGGCGCTCCGGCTGTGTAAGGAGCTTCCTCAATGTGACAACAGACAAGGTCTATGAGAACCACCAGTGGCCCTGGGGCTACCGAGAGACAGACCGGCTCAACGGGTTTGACCCCTACGCCAACTCCAAATCCTGCTCCGAACTGGTGACAGACGGCTATCGAAACAGCTTCTTTTCAGACGGAGAGGTTGCGGTCAGCACTGCCCGCGCCGGAAATGTGATTGGCGGCGGGGATTTCGCGGCGGACCGTATTATTCCGGACTGTGTCCGAGCTGTGCGGGCCGGCCAGCCGCTCCAACTGCGCAGCCCTCATTCTGTCCGGCCCTACCAGCATGTTTTAGAGCCGATGTCCGCCTACCTGCTTATTGCTCAAAAGCAATATGAGAATACTAGCCTTTCGGGCAGCTACAACGTGGGGCCGGAGAGCAGCGGCTGCCTGACCACCGGCGAACTGGCAGACCTGTTCTGTCAGGCCTGGGGCGAGGGCGCCTATTGGGAACATATCGGTGACAGCGGTCCCCATGAGGATACGGTGCTGAAGCTGGATTGCTCTAAAATCAGAACGGTTTTAGGATGGCGTCCACGCTGGGACGTGGAACGCGCCGTCCGGGAGACAGTGGCCTGGACCAAGGCGTGGATGGACGGAGACAACATGTTGGATTTTATGGAGCGGCAGATTCGAGAATATTTCAACGAATTTGTTTAGGAGAACGCTATGGGACAATTTATTGAAATCAATACCGACCAGATGGAAAGTCCGGCGGTTGGATCCAATTTATTCTTCAATCGCACCGCTGTGGCGGAAATGCAGCGGAGCTCTGGTGCCTCGGAAGTGTCTATTATTATTCAGGCATACAACAGGCTGGATAAAACCAAACGTTGTGTGGAGAGTGTTTTAGCCTATACCGCCGGTGTTGACTATGAACTGATTCTTTTGGACAACGGTTCAAAAGACGCAACGTTAGAATATTTCCAATCGATATCCCATGAAAAGAAAACTGTAGTACATATCACAAAAAATTTAGGCGCTGCTTATCCCTTGTCGAACTTGAAATTAAATGAAATTGGACAATTCATTTGCATTTTGGCCAATGATTTGATTGTTACACCCCACTGGCTGGAGAATTTACTGATCTGTATGAAGTCGGACGAGAGAATCGGGATGGTCAATCCTGTGTGCTCAAACACCTCGAACCTGCAAGGTGTAGAATTATTTTTCGCAAGTCATGCCGAAATGCAGAGAAAAGCCGCACAGTTTAACCGAAGTGATCCGAGGAAATGGGAGGACCGGCAGCGGCTGATTACATTGGGCACCTTATGTCGGAAAGAGGCGCTCATGGCGATTGGCTGGCCTATTGGTGACGTCGGTTTCTTTCACGATTTCGCGGATGATGATGTGACATTCCGGATTCGCCGTATGGGATACCGGACCATATTGGCCGGGGATACCTGGGTCTGCCATGACCACGATCTGAGACATGGCGAAGGAAAAGACCCTGTGGAATTTCAAAAATCCCTGGACATCGGCGGGGAAAATTTCCGGGAAAAATACTTCGGAGTCGATGCCTGGGAGGATGTAAACAACTACTATATCCCATATTTTTCCCACTTCCCGGCGCCTTCCAGCACTGGATGCCTCCAGGTTTTGGGGGTGGATACCCGGTGCGGGACCCCCATTCTGGATGTTAAAAACTGGCTGCGTAAGTTTGGATTGTTTGAAACGAATCTGTCCGCCTTTACGCAAGACCCCAAGTATTGGCTGGACCTGAAGACGATCTGCAAAGGACCGGTGGTCTGTGACAGAGAGGAATTTCTGGCTGACTCCTTTCCCGGAGAGCGGTTTGATTATATTGTCGCGGACCGTCCGATTAACCGGTATCACGAGCCGTCGAAAATGCTGCGCGACCTGTTTTCACTCTGTAAAAAGGGCGGGTATCTGATCTGTAAGCTGACAAATGCCTATTCCTTCAAGGAGTATCTGTACCTACTGGGCCAAACGGATGTGTATGACCCGGATTTCTCCCTGAACATCCCGGTGGAACGATTCCGCCTTGCCTTGCAGGAATGGGGTGAGATTCAGTGTGAGTTGCGGATCGAGGCGGGACTGGACCAGGAGAGTCAGTCGCTTCTGGCGTCGCTTTACCCTGCCGGCCTGCCAGGCGAGCAGCGTTCCGCTGCCTTGGAGCAGATGAAGTGCCGAGAGTTTTTGTTCGTTGTCAGGAAGCGGAGCCCGCAGGAAAAATAAAATGAAGATACTGCATATTGCCGCCCATATGGGCGGTGGGATCGGTTCGGCGTATGCCGGACTGGGGGACTGCGGACAGGAGCAGAAGGTTCTCCTTCTGGAGCCGCCTCAGGACAGAACCGCCCTGGACAGAGTGCAGTCTGCCGGGTTTCAAATCATACAGGCAACAGAATACTCCAGTATAGAGCGAGTACTGGAATGGGCGGATGTGGTTGTATTCAGCTGGCATCACCATCCGGCCCTCACAAGGTTTCTACACAATTTTTCTCCTGTTCCAATTCGCAGTATGCTCTGGTGCCACGTCTCTGGCAACTATTTTCCCTGCGTTTCCGCCCGGTTTATTCAGCAGTTTGATCAGAGCATCTTTGCCACTCCGTTCAGTCTGGATCTGTGGCAGGTTCAGGCGCTGGGGACAGAATATCTTCAGAGACACTGCGGTGTCGTCTATGGCCTGAACGACCTCAGCCGCTTTGCCCGGATTAAGAGGAGGCCGCATGAACGGTATACCATTGGATATGTGGGAACACTCGGTTTCTGTAAGTTACATCCGGCGCTTGTGGACTTTTATGGAGCGGTTGGTATGCCTGACGCACGGTTCATGTTGGTGGGCGCGCCTTCCACAAAGGAGGAACTCCTGCTCGCCGCAGAAAGGCGGGGGATGGCAGGGCAGCTCCAGTTCCACGGACAGCTTTCGGATGTGGAGCCCGCTCTGGCACAGATGGACGTGTTCAGCTATCTGTTGAATCCTCAACACTTTGGCGCCACCGAAAACGCGCTGCTGGAGGCTATGGCCGCGGGGCTGCCTGTGGTAGCCTTGGATCAGTGTGTGGAGCGCCATATTATTCGAAACGGAGAGACTGGACTGTTGGTTCATTCCCCGGAGGAATATGGGGACGCCGTCCGGTATCTGCGGGAAAATCCGGAGAAGGCTTCGCTTATGGGAACGCAGGCTAAGGCGGATGTTATGGAGCGTTATAAAATCGAAGAAAACCGATGGAGATTTCTCGCCGCCTGCCGACGGGCGGATGCGGGGGAAAAGCATCCGCACCATTTTGGCGAATTTTTTACAGGTGAACCGGCGGACTGGTTTTTGTCCGCCGTGGATGCGGACAGGCAGTGTTTTGAGGAAAATCAGCTCCAGGATGCGGGTCTGATCTTCCGTGAGCGGACAAAGGGGTCGCCGGTTCACTATTTCAGCTATTTTCCAGGAGATGAACAGCTGGCAGAGTGGAGCAGACAGCTCTCATAAATATGCTTGGAGGTATTCCATATGGATTATCAGCAGAATTGGAAAAAAATTAAGGAGATAGTGAACAGCACCCCTATGCCGGAAGCCAGTGATACACTCTTTCTCTTTGGCGGAGGCTTGATGGGGGCTTTGGCCGTCTCTGTTTTGAAGGATGAGTTGGAGATTATAGCGGTTTGCGATAACGACACGGAAAAACAGAATCTCACGATTGAAGGGCTGCCTTGTATCTCACCCCAAAAGCTGAGCGATTATAAAAATCCGTTCGTTTTCATTAGTACAGTAAAATATTATCCGGTTATCCACCAACAGTTGACAACAATGGGAGTACGTCATTGTTGTTTGGATGCTTATGTCGTACGGCAGCACCTCGCTGAATTTGAGACGGTATTCCAGATGCTTGATAATGAGTCCCGGAGGGTCTACGCGGGCATTTTATTATGCCGGGTCAGTGGGGATGTGTCGGATGCTGAAAAATATTGCTGTGACAACCAATATTTTTGTTTACCGAAATTTCGATATATTCACAATGAAAAAGGAGCTTTTGTAGACTGTGGTGCTTTTGTCGGGGATACGCTGGAAGAAATGGTTAAGCGGTCTTTGGGAACGGCACCCAAACTATATGCTTTTGAGCCTGGTGAGCGGGCTTTCGACGCCTTGAAAAAAAGAACATCATTCCTCTGCGATATCTGGGCCATAGAACCAGAGCGAATAATATGTGAGAAGGCCGGTGTAGGAGAAAAACGCGGTTACTTGTCATTCCGTGAGTATACAACAGATTTGGCTGGTATGTCTTTCACAGACATAGATACGTCTACAAAAAATGCGGGGGCAGAAATTGTTGATTTAGATTCATATTTTACAGAAAAACAAGAAGAGAACATTTCTTTCATTAAGGCCGATATTGAAGGTTCTGAATGGGCAATGCTGCGAGGAGCCAAAGGAACAATTCAACGCTGCAAGCCAAAGCTGGCGATTTGTGTTTATCACAGCATTTATGATTTTTTCCGTATTCCTCTATTTTTAAAAAATCTGGTGCCTGAATATCAGTTTATGGTTCGCCACCATGGGGATTGGGATGAAGAAACAGTGTTATATTGTTTCATTTCGGAAAGGAAATAGAGAATGGAAGATTTTAAGATGGAGCGGGCTACAATCGAAATTACTTATGATTGTACACTCAAATGTAAGTTGTGTTCTAACTACTCCCCCTATGTGCCCTTAGATCAGCGACGTTATCCCCTTCAGGTTTGTACCAAAGCGATCGATAAATTTTTCCGGATCATAACATACGTTGGAATATTCACAATTTCCGGTGGAGAGCCATTATTACATCCTAATCTATTTGAATTGCTTGAACATCTCCAGAATTATAGTCTGAATATTGGTGAAGTTCAAGTCGTTACAAACGGTACGCTCGTCCCTTCACAGAAGATATTGGAATCTCTTAAACAATGGGGACAAAAAGCATTTCTTATTGTCGACAATTATGGTGCTGAGCTCTCGACTAAAATTAAAGAAATAGATATGCTCCTGACAAATGAAAATATTCGTCATACGATCCGAAATTATACAATTAATGACCCGCATTGCGGCGGATGGGTAGATTTTGGATCTTTGACAAAACAAACACAGAGATCATTGGAGCTGGCAGAAAAACTGTTTGCGAAATGTTCCGTTGCGCAGAATCTTCATTTTTGCTTTCCCATAATGGGGTCGGAGATGTGGCCGTGCGCTCCTGCTCGGCGGAGAGCTCAACTCGGGTTTGAAGCAGATTCCAGTGAATATATTGATTTGTTCGATGACTCCCTCACCATTGAGGAGCAGCGCGAAAAAATCAGGGCTATCTACGGGAAGAAGAGTTTAACCGCCTGCGCCTATTGCACCGGTTTATGCGAGGATTCAGTCCGTGTAGTTCCAGGAGTACAGTTGACCTCTGAAGAAATGAAATACGTCAGAGCTGGGGCAACATGTTATGCGGATGTCTTACAAATGATGCAGACAACACGTAATGGTAGTTCTAGAATAGAATTTGGGGAGGGATGAAGCACCTATGGGCGCAAAAAAAGGAACCCGCTGGACAGGCGACCGGACCCCCCTTCAAGAAGTCATTCCCCTGGAAACTCCCTATCTACTGTTTGTTGATCCCTCCAGCGTCTGCAATTTCCGTTGTAAATTCTGCCCCTGCGGTGGAGGCAACAAGGAGTTTTGGAGCCCGGAAAAACGGGTAAGCATAATGCCCTACGAGCTTTACCGCAAAATCATAGATGACTTGGCGGAATTTCCTCAGCCTCTTAAAACATTGCGTCTGTATAAAGAGGGGGAGCCGCTGGTCAACAAGCGTCTGCCGGACATGATTCACTATGCGAGAAAAAAGGGCGTCACACAAAAAATCGACTTCACAACCAACGGCTCCCTGTTCGATTGTGATACCGCTCTGGCCATCACAGACGCAGGCGTGGACCGGATTAACATTTCGGTAGAGGCACTGGACGAGGCGGGGTATGAGCAAATCTCGGGTGTGAAGCTCAACTATCGTGAATATCTGGAGAAGCTGCGCTTTCTCTATCATAACAAAAATGGGTGCCATATCTTTATTAAAATTTCCGATTTGGGGCTGAAAGGCCATTCAGAACAGGAATTTTATGATATGTTTGGCGATATCTGCGACGAGATCTCGGTGGAGCATGTTTCGTCCGTCTGGCCGGAATTTGAAGTGGCCGAGAATTTGAAATCGACCGATCAGCTGGACATTTATGGCGGACCTATGGCGAAACGGGACACAGTGCAGGTATGCCCGTATCTGTTCTATTCCTTGTGCGTCAATTCAGATGGAACTGTCAGCGCCTGCCTCATGGATTGGAATCACCAGCTTCTGATTGGGGATTTGAAATGCCAGAGCCTGTTGGAAATCTGGAATGGGCAGCGGCTGCGGGAAATGCGGGAAAACCATCTGATACTCCAACGCAGTACATACCACACCTGTCGAAACTGCGGGCAGCTGGAATATGCAGTTCTGGATAATATTGACCCGTATCGGAAGGTTCTGCTGAACAAGATTCGGAAGTAAGGCGGTTACAATGGAAAAAGTAGTCATTTATGGTGCGGGGAACATGGGAAGAGCTGTGCTGGAGCTTCTGCACGACCGCTGTGAAGTGATAGGTTTTATAGACGGGAACTCCGCCCTGTGGGGAAGCAGTATTTCGGGCGTCCCGGTCTGGAGCCTGTCGGACACGTCAGAAAAGCTGTGTGACGCCGCCGCGTTGGTCGCGATGACGGTCTGTCCCTTTTCCAGCATACAAAAGAGCCTTTTAGAACTTGGCTTTCAACGGGTGGTGCCCGCGGGGGATTACGTCAACGCTCAATATACGGGGGACGAAATTCTGAACACATGGAGGGCGCAGGACCTGCACGGCACGCCACCCTTCGCAGATGAAAAATCCCTTTTGGATTACCGCGCCGCCTGCCAGTGGTTTACACAAAGGAGCGACGGGGAACAGGCGTTGGAGGGCAGCAAGTATTTCCCGGAATTTTTAAACGCGCAAATCAGCCGATGCGGCATTATGCTGGATACTGCCGCGCTGGACGGTGGGTACATTGACAGCTTCTTGCAAAGAAACAAGGATGGGCGTGTGTATTCATGTGTGCTCACGCCGCAAACAGTCCCCATACAGTCGCTGCTGGAAAAATATCAGGGCCGGCATGTCTCCTTCTTTGAGTGTGAAGCCGCCGGTCAGGACGGAACCTTGAACTGCCGCAGGATTGGATTGATGCGGCCATTTACTCAGAAGCAGAGCTATGCAATCCATGCAAAAACGATTGATACGGTTATGAAAGATACAGCTTTTGATTATCTGCGGTGCTATTCCATGAGTGAAACGCTGCCGATCCTGCGGGGCGGAGAACGTTCTATTCATAAATACCGTCCGCTCATTGCGGTCAATATCGGGCACTACCAGTCTGATTTCCTTCAAGTACCACCCTATTTGATAGAACAGTGTGTAAACTATAAATTTTATTTCAGGATGCACAGTTACCAGGGGAATGACTGCATTTTGTACGCAGTGCCGTATGAGAAAACTGACGGAAGCTAATTATACCGGTGGCCTTCGTACCAATGTCAGGAAAGGAAATTCTTAATGAATCCGTTCGAATTTTTGCAGACTTCTCTGGAAGAATTGACTTTAATTACGCCGTTCTTTGCCCCAGATGCCCGTGGCTATCTTTCCAAGCCCTTTGAAAAATCCATTTTTGCGGAGCATGGCATAGAATTGACCCCATGGGAGGAACTGCGCTCCTGCTCCCAAAGAGGCGTCCTCCGCGGTCTCCACTTCCAGCGCCGCCATAGCCAGGACAAGCTGGTCCAGGTCCTTTACGGCGCGGTCTATGATGTGGCAGTGGACCTGCGGAAGGGGTCAGAAACCTTCGGGAAATGGGAGGGCTTTTACCTGACGGCGGAAAACCGGCAAATGCTTTACATACCCAAGGGCTTTGCCCACGGCTTCCTGGCTTTGGAGGAGGACACCCTGTTCAGCTACCTCTGCGGCGACCGCTACGACCCGGAGTCGGACGGCGGAATCCGCTGGAACGACCCACATCTGGCCATTGACTGGCCGCTGGATCGGGTGGAGCGCCTCATTGTTTCAGACAAAGACACCGCTTTGCCCACGCTGGTGGAGTTTATAGAGGCTTATGGGGCGTTCAAAGGCGGAGAAACACTATGAAGCGGGCTCTGATCACCGGAATAACCGGTTATATTGGCTCCAATCTGGCACGAAGGCTTTTGCCAGGCTGGGAGGTCTGCGGACTGGTCCGGCAGCCGCTGAATTTGGAATACATTGCGGATATCGCGCCCCGGATTGAGATGTTTCGCTATGACGGCACCTATGACAGCATGGACGCCGCTCTGGCGGCCTGCCGGCCGGACCTGGTGTACCACTTGGCGGCCTACTATACCGGCAGCCACAACAAAGAGCATATCCCAAAGCTGCTGGATTCCAACATAGGAATGGGGCTCCACCTGCTGGAGGCCATGTCTGCCCACCGGGTTCCTTTTCTGGTCAGCGCCTCTACTGTCATGTCCCACTATGGAGGAGAGCAATACCGTCCGCTCAACCTCTACGCTGCTACCAAGCAGGCCTTTTCCGACCTGCTGGCCTACTATGTGGACACCAGGATGCTGTGTGCGGTGACACTGGTGCTGTCTGACACTTACGGTCCGGGAGACCATCGACCCAAAGTGCTGAATCTCATCCGGGATGCGGCGCAGAAGGGGGAACCTATGGCCCTCTCCCAAGGCAATCAGGACTATGACGCGGTCCATATCGACGATGTGACATCCGCGTTTCAGATGGCCGGTGATCAGCTTTTAGAGGGCCGCTTGCAGGGTGGAACCTTTCAGGTCATCCCGGAGGCGCCGCTCACTTTGCGGGGAACGGTGGAGCTGCTGCTGCGCATCCACGGTTCCTCCTGGCGGGGTGGATGGGGCCAGCGACCCGCGACAGAACGGAAAATTTCACGGTCCATCCGACTCTATCCCACGCTGCCCGGATGGCGGCCAGCGGTTTCCCTGAAGGAGGGACTAAGCAATTTGGAGTGGGAAGATTGATTCGAACCCCAATATAGGCTTACTGCCCCTGATGTCCAACGGGTTGAGTTCTGACAGAAGCACAGAGTCGAATTGGGACTAAGAAATCCACTTCTCATTTCAGGTATCAGCGCAAGTAGTGCTCCATAGGAATCAGCAAATTTATATCTGTGAAAGTTCTTGATAACCCCCTGGAGCTCATCATTTCTGCAACTTTTTTGCCGATCCATTATGAGTGTTCACCCTCTGACCACATATTTGCCCACAGACAGAGAAAACCGGCCCACCAGGATATACCTGGTGGGCCGCAGCTCTTAACTTGTCTTGCTCGACACTAAAAGACAATGCAAAATGAAAATCGGATATCTTCTTCCCCGCGAACCCGGTAGGGCTCCTCCACGTCGCTGCCCCAGCTGTCGATGCCGCCCACTCCCCGCATGGCTCCGCAGAGGGTGACCACCGTGCGGACCGGAGCGGGCAATTCCTCCACATGGGCCGCCTGCTCCAGCTGCTGGGGGGTATAGGGGATCGCAGAGAAGGCGAAGGGCGCATCCCCCATCTCCAGGGTCAGCCTGCTTCCATCGCGCGCCCGCAGAAGTGCGGCGTGGGTGTCCACATGACAGCTGCACTCCTGGGGGACCAGATATGCGGGGATGTGGGGTGTCTCACTGTGCCAGCCGAAGACGCCTCCTCGCTTCCGGTCGGGGTAGGTCTCCCCGGACAGCCCCAGCCACTCCACCGCTTCCAGCGGCTCCGGGGTGGCGAAGCGCAGACCCAGCAGGGGAAGCCCGGGACGATCAGGTCCGCTGTGGTAGTGGGCGGATACTGTGATACAGCCAGCGTCATCCACTGTGTAGGTCACATCGGCACGCAAGCCGGGCAGGGCGGGGGCAGTGTAGGTGAAGCGGACAGTCACCCGCTCCCCGCTCTCCTCCAGCACCTCCATATTGTCGCATTTCTGCCAGCTGTCCGCCGCCGCCCAGATAGAGCTGTCAGCGGCAAAGTTGTTGCCCAGGTCGTTCTCGGTGGGGGCCCGCCAGTAGGCCGGACGTGGGATCCGCCACAGCCACTCGTGACCGTCCACGCACAGGGACACCGGCCCGCCCTCGGGGTAGGAAAAGAGAATCTCAAAGTTTTCTCCCCAAACCCCCAGTGCCCCGTCTCCATGGGTGACTTGCAGAGGAGATTTTTTTGTCGCTTTGGCGGGCAGTGCCAGGGCCCTCCGGGCTCTTTCGTTGGCCGCATCGTGGGCCGCCCGCTCCTGGGGCGATGAGTACCAGTACCGTACCTCCTGCATGGCGGGCTTCTCTGTGCCGTCGGCAAAGACAATGCCGTTTCCGCTGAAGGCGTAGTCGGTTTGCCGCTCACCGAAGTCCCCGCCGTAGCCCAGCACCCGGCGGCCATTGCAGTCCGTGTGCCACAGGGCCTGGTCCATGTAGTCCCAGATGAAGCCCCCCTGATACCGGGGGAACTCCTCCCCCAGGCGGATGTAGGATTCCATGCCCCCCAGAGAGTTGCCCATGTCGTGCATATACTCGCAGAGGATAAAGGGCTTTTGGGGACCGTGTTCCAAATACGCCCGAATTTCCCCGGGCGGGGCATACATCCGGCTCTCCACGTCGGAGATGCGGGCAAATTCCCGGCAGTGGAACACGCCTTCGTAGTGGACCAGGCGGCTGGGGTCGATCTTCCGGAAGAAGTCCGCCATGGCCAGGATAACCTCCCCGGCGTAGGACTCGTTGCCGCAGGACCAGAAGAGGATGGACACGTGGTTTTTGTCCCGCTCGAACATGGACTGTGCACGGTCCAGAACGCAGTCCCGCCATTCCGGCAGGCTCCCCGGTACATTCCAGGAGGGCTCTACTTTTCCCAGCTTCTGCCAGGAGCCGTGGCTCTCCAAATTGGCCTCGTCCATCATATAGATGCCATTCTGGTCGCACAGGTGATACCAGGGGGTCTGGTTGGGATAGTGGCAGGTGCGCACTGCGTTGATGTTGTTCCGCTTGAAGGTGTCCATGGCGGCGGTCATGTCCGCCAACCCGATGGCCCGGCCGGTGTCCGGGTTCCACTCGTGGCGGTTGACCCCGTTGAGCACCAGACGCTCCCCGTTGAGGAGCATCAGGCCGTTTTTCAGCTCAAACCAGCGGAAGCCGACGTTGTAGGGGACTACCTCTGTGACAGTCCCGTTCGGAGCGGTAACAGTCAAGGTTGCCCGGTAAAGCTCCGGATGGTCGTGGTTCCAAAGGAGAACGTTCTCAAAGCGAAAGGACTGACTGCGCAGGTATTTCCCCTCTGGGACCAGCTCCAGGGGACCGTCGAACAGCGTTCCCTGGACGGGTTGGTGTAGCTCCATGCGGACTGTCCCCTCTCCCTCCAGCAGCAGCCTGACGGACAGGGTTCCGGTGGTGTTGTCCTCCTTCAGTCCGGCCTGAAGCCACAGGTCGGTCAGGTGGACTGCCGGCTTGGCGTAGAGGAACACGGACCGGAAGATGCCGGAGAACCGGAAGAAGTCCTGATCCTCAATCCAGGCGGCGCTGGACCGCTTGTACACCTCCGCACACAGCCGGTTGCCCTTCTCCCGGACATAGGGGGTCAGGTCGAAGTCGGAGGGGGTAAAGCTGTCCTCAGCGTAGCCCACAAAGTGTCCGTTCAGCCACAGGAAAAAGGCCTGCTCCACCCCCTGGAAGCTGATACAGACCTTCTTTCCCAACAGGCCAGGTTCCAGATCAAACTCCCTCACATAGCTGCCCACCGGGCAGTCCTCCCAGTCGATCTCCGGGGGGCGGAGCTCCGAATGGCCGTCCCAGGGGTAGAGGGTGTTGATATATTGGATCTGCCCATACCCCTGGAGTTCCATATGCCCCGGGACACGTATGGTCTCGAAGGCGGAATCGTCAAAATTCTCCCGCCAGAAGTCCGCCGGGCGGGCAGCGGGACGTTCACTCCAGGCGAAGCGCCACATCCCGTCCAGAGACTGCCGCAGGGTGGTCTGCCCCTGAGCAGCCTCCCCCGCTGAGGCGTAGCACACATGGTCGGAATGGGCGTCCAGGCGGTTTACCTGGAAAATCGCAGGATTGGTCAGCCAGCTGAGGTCAGCGCGCATATAAAACGCTCCTTTTCATTTGACATCCTCGCTCCGTTCCGGGGCAGGGACATAGGTTTACTCTTTTACTGCGCCAGCTGCCACGCCGGCCAGGATGTACTTTTGGAAGAAGATATAGATGATGATGGTGGGCAGCATGATGATCACGATGCCTGCTGCCAGAGTCTGCCAGGATCCCTGCTGGGCATTGGAGTAGTCCATGAGGAAGGTGGTCAGAGTCTTTTGCTTGTTGCCGGGCATGTACAGATAGGGGATGTACATGTCGTTGATGATAGTAATGGACTTGATAATGGCTACCGTGGCTGTGGCCGGGGCCAGCAGCGGGAAAATGATTTTCGTGAACAGCTGGAAATAGCTGCAGCCGTCCAGCAGGGCGCTCTCGTCCAGGGAGGTGGACAGGTTCGACAGGAACTGCCGGTAGATATACAGCTGCATCAGATCAGAGGCCACATAGATGAGTATCGGCGCGCCGGTGGTCCGGTATAAGCCCAGGCCGTTGATGATTTTGAAGCGGGCAATCTCGGTGACGAAGGTGGGCACAAGCATTCCGATAAAGAACAGTGCCACCACCGCGTTTTTGAACCGGAAGTCAAACCGCTCAATAATGTAGGCGGTAATGGTTCCAAGCAAAATATTGAAGAAAAGACTGATGACCAGAATCAGAACTGTGTTCTTCAGGCCGATGAGCAGATATTTGTCGGTAAGCACTTCCTTAAAGTTCTCCAGCGTGGGCTGGGGAGGCAGGGCCAGGGGGGAGGTGTTGACCATGTCTCCCCGGGTCTTAAAGGCGGCAAACACCGTCAGACAGACGTGGAGCACATGGAAACACTGGGGTTAAAGAGTGCCGGAGAGTAAATAAAACGAAGCAAAAACTGCTATAAACCATCAAAATTTATCTAAAAATATTTGCGGACACTGGCGCAGCTTATTTTGACAAGGAGGATTTGACACGTCTGTTCCTAGGACAGTGACTGTTCAACATGCTCCAACCAGTTGAGCACAGAAAAATCCCTGGTGGGTGATAATATTGTGAGCTTGGGGGTCTGCGTTTACATCTTGCTTTGTCTACAGCGTTACCACCCCAATAACCACGGAGATAATCAGAATCAGTACGCTGGTGTAAACTGAAATTGAGATGATTTTAATATTTTTGATATTACACTGATATATAGGACGTCCCGATTAAGATAAAATAACCAAAGACAAAAGATAGAAGGGGGGCACAGAAATGTTTCAGCCAGACAGTTTTCTGATTCGCTTTTTAACAAAAACATGTGATCTGCTGTTTCTGAATATCATGTTTGTTCTCTCCTGCGTAACCATTGTCTTTTCCGGAGCGGCGGTCACCTCCCTGTACGCCGTCACGCTGAAAATGATTCGTGGGCAGGATTACGCTCCAGTCAAGGATTTTCTCCGGGCGCTGAGGGAAAACTTCCTGCCATCCTTTTCGTCCGCCATCCTGCTGCTTGTGGATGTGACCCTGCTGGCGATTCTTCGCGCGGCGCTCTATGCCGAGACACTGCTCATGCCGCCAACGCTGTTTGTTCTGCTGGCAATTATCGCCATTTTTTTGACAGCCCTGCTGTCCTGGCTGTTCCCCCTGCTGGCCCGCTTTGAGAATACCGTTTCCAGGCATCTGAACAACGCTGTCCGGCTTTCTCTGGTCAATCTGCCCGTCACCTTTCTCCTGACCGCAGTCAATCTGCTGCCCCTTCTGCTCTGCCTGTTGATCCCCCCGTCGCTGGGGGTGGTGTTCGCCTTTTGGCTGCTGTTCGGCTTTGCGGCGGGGGCCTGGGTGAACTCCTTCTATCTGAACAGAATCTTTCAATCACTGCAAGGAGGCTGAATGAAGTGAACAATATACTCTCCCGTGAAGGATACGACTTGGTCTTTGAGGACGGCTTCGACGGCCCGGTGCTGGACCGGAGCCGCTGGAATGTGGAACTCCACGAGCCGGGCTGGGTCAACGAGGAATGGCAGGAGTATGTGGACTCTGAGGAGAACATCCTCCTGAGAGACGGCAGACTGCTGATCCGTCCGGTCAGGACAGTCCACAAGGACGGAAAGATTTCCTACACCTCCGGGCGCGTTTCCACCCAGTACAGGCATGACTTTACCTATGGCCTGTTCGAGGCCCGGCTGAAGGTACCCAAGGGGAAGGGCTTTCTGCCCGCCTTCTGGCTGATGACCACCGACGAGGACAAATATGGCCAGTGGCCGGTGTGCGGGGAGATCGACATTATGGAAATCAAAGGGGACCGGACCGGGACGAACCACGGCACCCTCCACTACGGCCTACCCCACGAGCAGAACCAAGGGACTGTAACCCTGCCCCAGGGAGATTTTTCGGAGGAGTTTCACAACTTTGCCCTGGTGTGGGAGCCGGAGGTGATCCGCTGGTATGTGGACGGCAGGCTGTTCCACGAGGCCGTCCAATGGCCCTCCGCCCCCTTCCACCATGACATGTACCTCATTCTGAACCTGGCCGTGGGTGGGAGCTGGGTGGGGTACCCGGACGAGACGACCGATTTCACAGACGCCGCGTTTGAGGTGGAGTATGTGCGGGTCTATCAGAAAAGACCGTAATTTTTGGAGGTGAATATGGTGGAACAGATAAAATTTTTAGACGAAAACGGGACCTTTACACTGCCCAGGCCCGAGAATGTGAGCGGCCTCTATTTCCCTCTGGCCAGCGAGACGGGACTCAAAAGCGCCCTTTCGCCCAATCTGGGCGGCGACGCCAAGCTGGACCAGGAGACCTTCCTCCTGGAGCCGGTGAGCATAGAGGATCTGCACGCCAGCCGGGCCACCCGAAATATCTGGTGCAAGGTGGACGGCTCCGGGGTCTGGTCGGTCACCGGAGTGTCGGCGGAGCAGGAGCTGGTCAAATTCTCCCCGGCCCAGGACGACAGCCAGGTGACGGCGGGCCTGATGCGCCACACCCTGGAGCGGACCTCCCGGACGTTCCAGCTGACGGCGGCGGTCACCTCCTTCGTTCCCAAAGACAGAAATGTGGAAATTCTCCTGGTGTCTATTGAAAACCGGGGGGCTTACAGCCGGGAGCTGTCTGTCTACGGGGCCATCCCCATCTACGGCCGCGGTGCCGCCAACCTCCGGGACCACCGGAACGTGACCTCCATGCTCCACCGGATTGAAACAACAGAGCACGGGGTGCTTGTGAAGCCCACCATGTCCTTTGACGAGCGGGGCCACCGGCGCAATGAGACGGTCTACTATGTGCTGGGCTGTACCGGAAGCGGCGGCGCGCCGGAGGCGTTTTACCCCACGGTGGAGGAGTGGATCGGGGAGGGGGGCGCCTATACCCACCCCCGTGCGCTCTACGAGGGCCGTCCGGGCCGGAGCGCCGGCTGTGAGGCCGCCGGGCGGGAGGCCATGGGCGCGTTCCGGTTCCCCGCCGTCACCCTGGAGCCTGGACAGCGGGCGGAGTACATCCTCCTTCTGGGGGTGGAGACCAGCGAGGAGGCCGTCCTGGAGACCTTCCAGACCTGCAATACCACAGTCAAGGTAAAGGAAGCTTTGGCGGCGGCAGAGGCCTGCTGGCAGGAGCAGGTGAATGTCCGCTATCATACGGGAAATCCCGACTTCGACCGCTGGATGCGGTGGGTCAGCTTTCAGCCCTTCCTGCGCAGGCTCTACGGCTGTTCCTTCCTGCCCCACCACGATTATGGCCGGGGGGGCCGGGGCTGGCGGGACCTGTGGCAGGACTGCCTGTCCCTGCTGCTGATGGATCCCCGAAACGTGGGGGCCATGATTGAGAAAAACTTCGGCGGCGTCCGGGTGGACGGCACCAACGCCACCATCATCGGCGCCGGGGACGGAAACTTTATCGCCGACCGCAACGGCATTGTCCGGGTGTGGATGGACCACGCCCTCTGGCCCCAGATCACCACAAAGCTGTACATCGACCAGACCGGAGATGTAGACATTTTGAACTGGGAGGTTCCCTATTTCAAGGACCGCCAGGTGATGCGGGGGGAGGCGTTCGACCCCGAGTGGAGTGAGGAGGAGGGGGCCCTCCAGCGCGCAGCCGGGGGCGAGGTCTACCGGGGCAGTATTCTGGAGCACCTGCTGATTCAACAGCTCGCCGCCTTCTACGATGTGGGAGAGCACAACATCTACCGCCTCCGGGGAGCGGACTGGAACGACGCCCTGGATATGGCGGAGGAGCGGGGGGAGAGCGCGGCCTTTACCTGCGCCTACGCCGGCAACCTGCGGGAGCTGGCGGAGCTGATCCGCCGGCTGGAGCGGGACGACCCCGACGGAACGGTGGAGCTGATGGAGGAGATCGCCCTTCTGCTGAGTCTGCCCGCCGCCTGTTACGACAGCGCGGAGCAAAAGCGTGAGGTACTGTCCCGGTACGCCGCCCGGTGCCGCCACACAGTCAGCGGGAAGCGGGTCCGTGTCCCCCTGTCCGCCCTGGCCGCGGACCTGGAGGGGAAGGCGGATTGGCTGGCAAACCATCTGCGGAGCCAGGAGTGGATCCATGCCGGCCTGGGTGAGGGCTGGTTTAACAGCTACTATGACAACCACGGCCGCCCGGTGGAGGGGGTGCAGCCTGACGGCAGCGTGCGCATGATGCTCACCGGGCAGGTGTTCGCCATTATGAGCGGAACGGCCACAGAGGAACAGACGAAGGCCATCACCCGGAGCGCGGACCGGTATCTCTATCAGAAAGAGATCGGCGGCTACCGGCTGAACACGGACTTCCACGAGCTGAAAATGGATATGGGCCGCATGTTCGGCTTTGCCTACGGGGAGAAGGAGAACGGGGCGGTTTTCTCCCACATGACGGTGATGTACGCCAACGCCCTCTACCGCCGGGGCTTTGTCCGGGAGGGGTACAAGGCCCTCCAGACCCTGGCGGACACCGCCATGGACTTCCAGACCAGCAAAATTTATCCCGGCATCCCGGAGTATTTCAACGCAGAGGGCCGGGGGATGTACCACTACCTCACCGGCGCGGCCAGCTGGTATATGCTGACGGTCATTACCCAGGCGTTTGGCGTTCACGGCGAGGGCGGCGATCTGGTCATTGAGCCAAAGCTGGTGCGGGAGCAGTTTGACGGCAACGGCGAGGCGGCCATCGACTTCTCCTTTGCCGGGAAGCAGTTCCGCGCGGTGATCGTCAACCCGTCGGGCAAGGACTTTGGGGCGTACCGCGCCGCCAGGACGGTGCTCAGCCGGGAGGCCATCCGCGCCCTGCCGGAGCGTGGAAATACCATCAGAATCGAATTGACGTAAGGAGGCGTTATCACCATGCGGTATGGATATTTTGACGAACAGGCCAGGGAGTATGTCATCACCCGGCCCGACACCCCCGCCCCCTGGGCCAACTACCTGGGCTCCCCGGAGTACGGGGCGCTGATCTCCAACAACGCCGGGGGCTACAGCTTTGTCCGCTCCGGGGCCAACGGGAGAATTTTGCGCTATGTGTTCAACCAGTTTGACCAGCCGGGGCGGTACATCTACCTGCGGGACAACGAGGACGGAGACTTCTGGTCCGCCTCCTGGCAGCCGGTGGGCAAGGATTTGGAGACTTACCGGAGCGAGTGCCGCCACGGAACCGGCTACACCAAAATGCTGGCCGACTACAGCGGCATCCACAGCGAGGCGGTGTACTATGTCCCACTGGACGCCTCCCACGAGGTGTGGCGGCTGACGGTGACCAACCGCTCCGACCGGCGGCGGGAGCTGACCCTGACGGGCTACGCCGAGTTCACCAGCAACGGCAACTATGAACAGGACCAGGTGAATTTGCAGTACTCCCAGTTTATCACACGGACCCTGTTCGACCGGGACCGCATCCGCCAGCAGATTCACGGCAACCTGGACGCCCAGGACAGCGAAGTGGACGACAAGCGGGTGATCGAGCGGTTCTTCGGCTTGGCCGGGGCAGCGGTGTCCTCTTTCTGCGGCGACAAGGCGGAGTTTTTAGGACCCTACCGAGGCTATGGCAATCCTGTGGGCGTGGAGCGGGGCAGCCTGGGCGGAGAGCTCAACTACAACGGCAACAGCTGCGGGGCCCTGTCCGCCGTTGTGACGCTGGAGCCGGGGGAGACGGTCACTGTCGCCTTCCTGCTGGGGGAGAAGCCGGGCAGGGAGAGCGCCGCGCTGGTAGAGGGCTACCGGGACCCGGCGGCGGTGTGCGCCCAGGAGCTGGAAGCGCTGAAGGCCTGTTGGCACGGCAAGCTGTCCCGCTTCCAGGTTAAGACGCCCTGTCCCGAATTTGACGCCATGATCAACACCTGGAACGCCTATAACAGCTTTATTACCTTCACCTGGTCACGGGCGGCCTCCTTCTTCTACTGCGGCCTGCGCAACGGCTACGGCTACCGGGACACGGTGCAGGACATTCAGGGCATCATCCACCTGGAGCCGGAGGCGGCAGGGGAAAAGCTGCGGTTCATGCTCTCCGCCCAGGTGGACCACGGCGGCGGACTGCCTCTGGTAAAGTTCACCCACAGCCCCGGCCGCGAGGACACCCCGGAGGACGCGTCCTATGTCCGGGAGACCGGCCACCCCGCCTACCGGGCGGACGACGCCCTGTGGCTCTTCCCCACCGTCTACAAGTACATCGCCGAGACGGGGAACACCGCCTTTTTGGACGAGGTAGTCCCCTACGCCAACCGGGACGAGGGGACAGTGTACGACCACCTGAAGCGGGCGCTGGACTTCTCCCTGAAGCACTTAGGCCCCCACGGGATGCCCGCCGGACTTCACGCCGACTGGAACGACTGCCTGCGCCTGGGGGCGGAGGGGGAGTCCTCCTTTGTGGCCTTCCAGTTCTACTACGCCTTTACCGTCCTGCGGGAGTTTGCCGCCTGTGAGAGGGACAGCGGCTATCTGGCCTGGCTGGAGCGGGAGCAGGGAAAACTCAAAACCCTGCTCAACGACCTGTGCTGGGACGGGGACCGGTTTATCCGGGGCTTCACCGAGGCCGGCGAGGTGATCGGAAACCATTGCGCCCCGGAGGCCAATCTGTGGCTCAACCCCCAGAGCTGGGCGGTCATCAGCGGTCTGGCGGACGAAAAACAGGCCGGGCTGGCCATGGACAACGTCTATCACCGGCTGAACACGGAGTACGGCGCCATTTTGATGGACCCGCCCTACCACGCCCACGCCTTCGACGGGGCGCTGGCGGTGATCTACAACGCCGGGGTAAAGGAGAACGCCGGGGTGTTTTCCCAGTCCCAGGGCTGGCTGATTCTGGCGGAGGCCCTGCTGGGCCGGGGAGACCGGGCCTTTACCTATTTCAAGGAGAACGCCCCCTCCATGCAGAACGACCGGGCCGAGATACGCAAGCTCGAGCCCTACTGCTACGGCCAGTTTACCGAGGGCAAGGCCAGCCCCCACGCCGGGCGGTCCCACGTCCACTGGCTCACCGGGACGGCTTCCACCGTGATGGTGGGGTGCGTGGAGGGCATTCTGGGGATGCGTCCCGACCTGGGGGGCCTCAAAATAGCGCCCTCCATCCCGAAGGAGTGGAAGGCGCTGGAGATTTGGAAGGATTTCCGGGGAAAAAAGCTGCACATTCAGATTCAAAACCCTGACGGAAAGGAGAACGGCTGCACGAAACTCACCGTCAACGGGGAGGAGCGTTCCGGAAATTACGTGCCGGAGGAGCTGCTCACCGAGACCACCGAAATCGTCCTGACTATGTAGCGCCCTCCCGGTTCACGTTCCAGTTGTTCAGATAATTCTGCTTCCGGTAGGCCTTGGGGGTCATCCCCGTTTGGGATCGGAAATGCTGGATGAAGTGGCTCTGGGAGGAGTAGGACAGCATGACGGCAATCTCCACAAAGTCGTAATTGCTGAACCGGAGGAGGTTTTTCGCCATATCAATTTTCCGCTGACGGATGTACTCGCTCACCGAGATGCCCGTTTCCTGCTTGAAAATCCGGGACAGGTGGGTGGGAGAGATACCGATGGCCTCGGCCAGCTCATTCACCGTAATCCGGTCCATGATGTGGACATAGATGTAGTCGATAGCCTCGGCCACCTGCTTGGAGGAGGCGATGTTCTTCTGCAGATGCCGCATCCGGCACACGAAGTCCAGTGCCATCTGGTCGTGGACATAGACAATCTCCGACATATTGGTACAGCAGTCCATCCGCCGGATATACTCGTCGCTCAGGCCAAAGGCCTCCTCCAGGGGCATACCGCCCTCCATACAGAAGCGGGTAATCATAGCGGCGGTGACCACAAAGTGGTAGCGCAGATTGGTTACCGGGTTGTCGGAGAGCTTGCCCACCCCCTCCATGTTCTCAAAGGCTCCCCGGCTGCAATTGTCCTGCACCGCGTCGATCAGTCCCGCCGCCACCGAGCGGTAGAAAAGGAACTCCTCCCCCGGCTCCCGGTGGGTGGTGACCGCGCTTTCTTCCTCAAGCAGAACGGGCTGCCAGATCGGTTCGGCATTCATACAAAGGGCCTCCCTCCAATTTTGCCCCGAATATATCACAGTTCTGCCCTTTTATCAAGATATGCCGGATATTTTTGTGGAATTTATCAGCAGAAAAATTTTTGCCGGCCGGGAAATATGTTATGAATCTGATATTTGCACTCTTGATTTAATATACCGGGACAGGCTCCAAATCTATAATAACATCAGCAGGCAGCCCCACGGGCTGCGCAAATAAAGAAGGAGGAGTGGAACATGAGAAAAAAGAGAATCTTGAGCCTGGCGCTGGCGTCTGTGACAGCGCTGGGGCTGCTCAGCGGCTGCGGCGGCGGCAGCGGCGGCGGCCTGCTCAGCGGCGTGCAGGCCAGCGACGGCGGCAAGGTCCTGAACATCTACGTGTGGAACGAGGAGTTCCAGGGCAAGTTCAACGAGAATTACCCCCAGGTGGAGCGGCTCTCGGACGACAAATCCATCGCCTATCTGAAGGACGGCACCGAGGTCCACTGGATCGTCAACCCCACCCAGGACGGCGTCTATCAGCAGAAGCTGGACGAGGCGCTGCTCAAACAGGGCCGGGTGGCCGCTGACGACAGGATCGACATGTTCCTGGTGGAGGCGGACTACGCCCTGAAATATGTTGATCCCGAGGTCAATGTGGCCCTCCCCATCTCCCAGCTGGGGATTACCGACGCGGACATCGCCAACCAGTACCGCTACACCCTGGAGGCCATGACCGGCTCCGACGGTGAGATCAGGGGATTGAGCTACCAGGCCACCCCCGGCATGCTGGTCTACCGCCGCTCCATCGCCAAGGCTGTCCTGGGCACCGACGACCCGGAGGTGGTGGGCGCCGCCGTGGCCGACTGGGATAAGTTTTACGAGACGGCGGAGCAGATGAAGGCCGCCGGCTATTACATGTACTCAGGCCGGGCTGACACCGCCCGGGTGTATTCCAACAACGTCTCCGCCCCCTGGGTGAAGAACGACAAGACCGTGGTGGTGGACCCCAACATGATGAACTGGGTGGAGCGCTCCATGGAGGACATTGAGAGCGGCATCAGCCACAACGTGCCAGGCCAGTGGAACGACGAGTGGAACAAGGACATGGGCCCCGACTCCAAGGTATTCTGCTTCTTCCTCCCCGCCTGGGGGCTGGATGTGTGTATCGCCCCCAACGTGAAGGACACCGCCGCCGCCCAGGATTGGGCCGTCTGCCCCAGCCCTCAGAGCTTCTTCTGGGGCGGCACCTGGCTGGTGGCCGCCAACGGCACCGATAACGCCTCCCAGGTCAGGGATATCATGCTGACCATGACCGCCGACCGGGACCTCCTGCGCACCCTGGCCATGAACTACGGCGAGATGAGCAACGACCAGCCCCTGATGGAGGAGCTGGCCCAGTCCCCCGACTTCGGCATCGACCTGCTGGGCGGACAGAACTACATCGGCGTGCTGTCCGATGTGGCGGCCACAGTGGACCTGTCCAACATCTCCTCCTATGACCAGGGCTGTGTGGAGGAGTTCCAAAACACCTTTGGCGATTACTTCAACGGCGTCATCAGCCTGGACAAGGCCAAGGACAACTTTGAGATGGCCATCACCGAGCGCTACCCCTGGCTGGTGGGCGGCGGCGTGCTTTGGCCGTAAACCGCAGTGAAAGGAGGACTTCTGATGAAAAACGAGAATCGAATCAAAAGCGTCAGCTACGCCAAATGGGGATATATTTTTATCCTCCCCTTCTTTTTAAGCTATGCCATCTTCTCCCTCATCCCGCTGGCAGACACCATCCGCAACAGCTTCTATGAGTACTACGCCTTCGGCCTGAAGACTGTGGGCCCCAACTGGACCGGGCTGTCCAACTACACCTCCCTGCTCTCCTCCGACCTGCCCAAGTACGCCTGGAACACCTTTATTATGTGGATTCTGGGCTTTGTGCCCCAGATTATCGTGTCTCTGGTGCTGGCCTCCTGGTTTACCGACGCCCGGCTGAAAATCCGGGGCAAGCAGTTCTTCAAGGTGGTCATCTACCTGCCCAACCTGATTATGGCCTCTGCCTTCGCCATGCTGTTCTTCGCCCTGTTCTCCAACGCCGGACCCGTCAACAGCATCCTGCTGCGCATGGGCGTGGTGGGAGAGGCCATCCGGTTCATGGAGTCCACCCTGGGCGCCCGAACCCTGGTAGGGCTGATGAACTTCCTCATGTGGTTCGGCAACACCACCATCATGCTGATGGCGGCCATCATGGGCATCAACCCCTCCATCTTTGAGGCGGCAGAGCTGGACGGCTGCACCCATCTCCAGAAATTTTTCAAGATTACCCTGCCCCAGATCAAGCCCCTGCTGACCTACACCCTGATTACCTCCCTCATCGGCGGCCTGCAGATGTTCGACGTGCCCCAGATCCTCACCGGCGGCAAGGGCGCCCCCGACCGCACCACCATGACGCTGATTATGTACCTGAACAAGCACCTCCAGGCCAAAAACTACGGCATCGCCGGCGCGCTGTCCGTCTTCCTGTTTATCATCAGCGCCATTCTCTGCTGGTTCGTCTTTAAGATGAACACCGACTCCGACCCGGACGGTTCCAAGTCCGCAGCCAAGCGCGCCAAGAAAGGGGGCAAAGCGTAATGGAGAAGAAAAAATCCAGCGGACGGACCATTCTGGCCCATGTGGTACTGATTATCCTGGCGTTTTTGTGTCTGTTCTTCTTTTACATCTTGATTGTCAACGCCACCCGCTCCCATGCGCAGCTCCAGCTTGCTCGCCAACCTCAAAAGCGTCATCAACGACCCGGCTATCCCCATCCTGAAGGGCATCCAGAACAGCCTGATTGTCTCCGGCTGCTGCGCCGCCATCGTGACCTACTTCTCCGCCCTGACGGCCTATGGCATCTACGCCTACGACTTCAAGCTGAAGCGCGCCGCCTTCACCTTTATCATGGCCATCCTGGTCATGCCCACTCAGGTGACCGCTCTGGGCTTCCTGCGGCTGATCACCAACATGGGGCTGGATGACTCCCTGATTCCCCTGATTATCCCCTCCATCGCCTCCCCGGCCGTGTTCTACTTCATGCACAGCTATATGAAGTCCTCCCTGCCCAAGGAGTTGATTGAGGCGGCCCGGATCGATGGCTCTCATGAGTTCGGTACCTTCAACCGCATTGTCCTGCCTATTATGAAGCCCGCCATTGCGGTGCAGGCCATTTTCACCTTTGTGGGTTCCTGGAACAACTACTTTATCCCCGCTCTGGTAATCACCTCCAAGAGCAAGCAGACCCTGCCCATCATGATCGCCACCCTCCGGGGTGCGGACTACATGAACTTCGATATGGGCAAAATTTACATGATGATTACCATCGCCATTGTACCGATCATTGTGATTTATCTGCTCCTGTCCAAGTTTATTGTGGAGGGCGTCACCCTGGGCGGCGTCAAGGAATAAATCAGAAAGCGCCGTCGGCCGACGGCGCTTTTTTCAAGGAGGAATTTTTATGGAAAAATGGATTCGCGCCCGTTATCAGCCCAACCTGCCCCTGAACGGGAGCCAACGTGTGACAGCCAGTCGGTCGCATATTGCCCTGTCCCAGCAGGCCGCGCAGGAGGGGGCGGTGCTGCTGAAAAACAACGGAAATCTGCTCCCTCTGGCTCCCGATGCCCGGGCGGCCCTGTTCGGCAAGGGCAGCTTCGACTATGTGAAGGGCGGCGGCGGCAGCGGAGATGTGACCGTGGCCTATGTGAAAAATCTGTATGACGGCCTGAAGGAGGAGGGCGTATCCCTCTATGAGCCCCTGTCCGATTTTTACCGGGACTATGTGGAGAAGCGGTATGAGGCGGGAGACGTCCCCGGCCTGATGGCCGAGCCGGAGCTGCCCCAGGACCTGGTGGATTCTGCCCGGGGGAACGCGGACGTGGCCGTGATTGTCCTCAGCCGCTTCTCCGGAGAGGGCTGGGACCGGGAGCCGGTCTTTTATCAGGAGCCCGACTACCCCTGGCCCGACGAGCTGAATATGCCCCGAAAGGCCAAAGACATCTTCCCCAGAGGGGACTACTACCTCACCGGGGAAGAACAGCGCATGGTGAACCAGGTCCTCGCCGCCTTTGACAAGGTGGCGGTGGTGCTCAATGCGGGCGGCGTGGTGGACGTCTCCTGGTTCTGTGAGAACGACCGCATTTCCTCCGCCCTGCTGGCCTGGCAGGGCGGCATGGAGGGGGGCGCGGCTATCGCCGCTCTGCTTACCGGAAAGGCCAATCCCTGCGGCAAGCTGCCCGACACCTTCGCCCGGGACCTGCCTGACTACCCCTCCACCGCCCATTTTCACGATTCCCCCCACTATGTGGAGTACAGCGAGGACATCTATGTGGGCTACCGGTACTTTGAGACGCTTCCAGGTGCGGCGGAGCGGGTGTGTTACCCCTTTGGCTACGGTCTGTCCTACACCAGCTTTGCCCTGGAGACAGTGCGGACCGGGGCGGAAAACGGAAAAATCAGGGTGGACGTCCGGGTGGCCAACACCGGAAATTGTCCTGGGAAAGAGGTGGTCCAGCTCTATTACTCTGCCCCCTGGGGGCTTCTCCAGAAGCCGAAGCGCTGTCTGGCGGCCTTCCAGAAGACGAAGCTCCTGGAGCCGGGTGAGAGCCAGACGGTGGAGCTGACCTTCGCCGTCTCGGACATGGCCAGCTTCGATGACCTGGGGAAGATCGCTCCCTCCGCCTGGGTGCTGGAGAAGGGGCGCTATCCCTTGTATATGGGGACCTCCGTGCGGGACACCGTGGAGCTGGACTGGGCCTGGGAACAGAAGGAGACCGAGGTGATCCGGTCATGCGGGGATGTCCTGGCCCCCTCCCACCTGGCCGAACGCCTGTTGGCGGACGGGAGCTATGAGAAGCTGCCCGCCGCCCCGGCGGTGGACACCAATGCCAACCTGTTCCAGCCCCTCACCGCAGCTCAGTCGGAGGCGGTGGCCCCCGCCGTGCCCGGCCGGGGGCGATGGATGCTGACACAGCCCTTCCCCGAGGGGGTACAGCCCCTGTCCGCCGTGGCAGAGGGAAAGCTGACCCTGGAGGAGTTTATGGCCCAGCTCAGCGACGATAACCTGATCTATCTCCTGGGCGGACAGCCCAACGCGGGAGTGTCCAACACATTTGGCCTGGGAAATCTCCCGGAGTACGGTGTGCCAAACCTCACTACCGCTGACGGCCCCGCCGGTCTGCGCGTCCAGCCCGAGGTGGGGGTCTATACCACCGCCTGGCCCTGCGCCACGCTGCTGGCCGCTACTTGGGACGGGGAGTTGGTC
Source organism: Oscillospiraceae bacterium 44-34 (assembly GCA_041223805.1). Classification (GTDB taxonomy): domain Bacteria; phylum Bacillota; class Clostridia; order Oscillospirales; family Oscillospiraceae; genus Lawsonibacter. The sequence goes on from JBCLQX010000010.1 coordinate 53,048, forward strand.
TGTAAAGTTGGTGCGGCCGCGGCTGCGGAGGTGAAGGAAAACAACATCTCGGTCTGGCTGGCCCCGGCGGTGAATATCCATAGAAATCCCCTGTGCGGCAGGAATTTTGAGTACTACTCCGAGGACCCCCTGCTCACAGGGAAGCTGGCCGGAGCCATGGTGCGGGGCATTCAGTCCCAAAATATTGCCGCCACCGTGAAGCACTTCGCCTGCAACAACAAGGAGACCAACCGGAAATACAGCGACTCCCGCCTGTCCCAGCGGGTCCTGCGGGAGATTTACCTGAAGGCTTTTGAAATCATTGTTCGGGAGGAACAGCCCTGGGCCATCATGAGCTCCTACAACGTCGTCAACGGCCGGCGGGCCTCGGAGAGCCGGGAACTGCTGACCTCTATTCTCCGGGAGGAGTGGGGCTACGCCGGATTGGTGATGTCCGACTGGTGGACCCGCGGGGAGCAGTATAAGGAGATCCTGGCCGGGAACGATCTGAAAATGGCCAACGGCTACCCGGAGCGTATGGAGGAGGCCGTGAAGCTGGGGGCGGTCAGCCGGGGCGACTTGGAGATTTGTGCTAAAAGGGTGCTGGAGTTAATTTTGAGAATTGACTAATTTCTCTTTGGGGACGGATATGCCGGCCTCCAAGATATTGCCCTTGCAGCCGCTTATCCGGATAGCCGGAGCCTCCGATGCTGCAGCAACTGCGTTTTCCATGCTATTGTTTACCACATTCTTTTGCCTTTGTGAATACAGCTTCTAAGAACAAAAAGCGCCTTTTCCAAAGCGGTAGTAGCTTTTGCCCCAAAACATAGCATGTACAAAAAATATTGTAAAGGTAAGTTTCAGTCCCTGCTTTTGAGAGCAGCCTCCCTAAACGGTTAACAAATCTGTAACCCTTAATAAAAAGTGGGGAAGTCTGTTTTTACAAACTTTCCCCGAAAACGGCCTTGCAATTTCTGCCGTCATAGGTTAAAATGGCCATGGAGACATAAATAGCGGCAGAGCATAGCGGGCTGCAACCCGCTATACTCCGATGAAGAGTGTTATCCCCACTCAACACTATAGTCTCGAAAGACTAAACTGTATCTCCTATTATACTGTTATATCGCCCAATTTGCAACAGGAAACAGTTTGGAATGGGTTTGGTGTTTCGCTTTGATTGGGTTCAGTCAGGCGGTGTTGAGTCATACGCTCAGCACCGCTTTTATGTTTCCGGCAGCCCCCGGGCGGAGGCAGTCCTCCCTGTCCGGCAGGGTCCTGTTGGAAGACTAAAATTGAGAGGAAGAAGCATATGAAACAAAAGATGATATCCTTGGCACTGGCTCTGTCCCTGTGTTTGGGACTATGTGTTCCCGTTTTTGCCGCTGACAATGTATTTGTTGTTGAAAACGGGATCTTGGTGGAGTACAACGGCAGCGGAGGAGATGTGAAGATCCCGGTCGGAGTAACTGAGATTGCCCCCGGGGCCTTTGCCATCAACCGGTCCTTTGTTTCGTCTGTGGTCATTCCGGAAGGCTGTGTTAAGATCGACGATGAGGCGTTCTGTTTTTTGGGAGATCTGGTTCCGTCGGTAAAGGTGACCCTGCCCTCCACGCTGCGGGTGATTGGCGACCGGGCCTTTGAAGAGGCCCATGTCACGCAGATTAATTTTCCGGAAGGTCTGGTGAGTATCGGAGAAACCGCTTTTGAGGGCAGCTACCTTTCCAGCGTCACGCTTCCCTCCTCCCTGAAGAGCCTGGGTGCCGGTGCCTTTGGACACAGTGAGAAGCTTTCTCAAGTGTCCTGGATCGGGCACAATTTTTCAGAGAAGGAAATTGAAAACTATTTTTTCAACACCCCTTTCCAGTATATGACTGCGGCGGGTGGAGGTACTGTCCCCGATACCGGGTCCGGGGAAGAACCTGATCCTGGTTCCGACAAAGACCCTGGCTCCCCTTCCGCTGACTTTGTCATTGAGAAAGGGGTTCTGGTGGAATATACTGGCTCCGCTACCACTGTCACTGTCCCGGATGGAGTTACTGTCATTGGTAAAAGAGCGTTTGCGGAGCAGCGTTTTATTACTCGAGTCATTCTGCCCGCGGGGGTCACCCGCATAGAGGAACAGGCGTTCCAGCGCTGTTCCTCTCTCAGTCAAATGACCCTGCCCACGGGGCTGGAATATCTTGGCCCGCAGTCCTTCGGGAACTGCACCTTGCTCAAGAGCATCAATTTCCCCGCTTCTCTGGTCGAGATCGATGAACGGGCCTTTGAGTACTCCAGCCTGACTGGTGCGATTCGGCTGCCCACCGGCTTGAAACGCTTGGGCGGAGCCGCGTTCTGCTCCACCAATATCCTGTCCCTTACCCTGCCGGAAAATATGGATTACATCGGGAGCGGTCTGGTCGGCGGCTGTGAATCCCTCACCAGCATTGTGTTCCCACGCAAGGGCAGGGCGGTGGAGGAGCTGAAGGACCTGAATGAGAGCCAGTTCTGGAGCCGTATTGGGGGCGAGGTGCCCAAGCTGCAGGAGATCAGGAACATTCCCAGTACTGCTTATGCGGAAGCAGTAGCCTCCAACCAGGCGTCCGTCGGCCAATTGGGCGACCCGAAGCGTTATCTTGCCGTCCGCAGCGACGCCATCACCGCAAAGGCAAAGGAGATCACCGCGGGGCTGACCCGTGATTATGACAAGGCCAAGGCTATCAACCAGTGGGTAGCCCAAAATATTGACTATGATTATGCCTATTTCGGGGGCCATTCCAGCACGACCGCTACCACAGCGGACGACGTACTGACCAGCCGAAAGGCGGTGTGCGGCGGTTTTTCTAATCTGACCAGGGCGCTCCTCCAGGCCTCCGGGATCCCCGCCGTCTGCATCCATGGCCGGGCCGGGGGCGGCCGCCATGCCTGGAATGCCGCTTATGTGGACGGGAAATGGATCTTCCTGGATTCCACTTGGAGCCGTCCGGGTGACGGCAGCATGTATGATGCCCGCTATTTCGACCCCTCGGTTTATTTCCTCTCTAAAAGCCACCGGCAGGAGGGCACCTTTACGGTTCCCACACAGGAAATGCCCGAGCCTGGACAGGACAGTAGTGAGACAGACCAGGGAGAAACTGATATTCCGGAAGAACCGGAAATCAGCTTTGACGATGTGCCCGATGATGCCTATTATGCCAAGCCGGTCAAATGGGCGATCGAAAAAAACATTACCGGCGGCACCACCGAGACCACCTTCTCGCCCGACGATACTTGCAATAGGGCGCAGATTTTAACTTTCCTGTGGCGTGCCAACGGCTGTGCGGAGCCGACAGTGGCAAACCCCTTCACTGATATTCAGACTGCCGATTATTATTACAAGGCGGCTCTGTGGGCCGCCGAAAAGGGGATTGTAGCTGGTCCTGTTTTCGGCGCTAATACCAGCTGTACCCGCGCCATGACCGTGGAATACCTCTGGCAGGCGGCGGGAAGCCCCACGCCTGCCGGCAAGGCCGACTTCACCGACGTTCCCGCCGATGCGGACTACGCGCGGGCCGTGGCCTGGGCGGTGGAGCAGGAAATCACCGGCGGCACTGGCGACAATCACTTTTCTCCCTTTGATACCTGCACCCGTGGACACATTGTCACGTTTCTGTACCGCGCGATGGGAGAGTAAGGTTAGACAGCCTCTGATAGCTCAGAGCATGTAACCCATGAAAAAATACCCACCACCTTGCACTGCACCCCATTTGTTAGACAAGCATACCATACTTGTTTAACAAATGGGGTGCAGTGCAGTTTGGGCCTGCCGCTTATTTACTTTTTTACTTCTGTATGTTCAAGCACAGGCTTTACCTTCTGCCGCCCCTTGGCCCACTCGCAGATGGGGATGGGGGCCATGGCCAGGGCCAGGACAGTAAACCACTGAGGAGCGTTCATCGGTGTCACGGAGAACACGCCCTGTAGGGGCGGGATGAGCAGAACGGACAGCTGCATAGCCAATCCTGCCAGAAAGGCCCGGTTCATAGCCGGGTTGGACAGTATCCCCTGGGCGAAGAGGGACCGGTCCTCGCTGCGCACATTGAAGGCGTGGAAGAGCTGACAGAGGGTCAGGGTGGCAAAGGCCATGGTGTTGGCGGCGGCCCCCTCCATTCCCGGGGCACCCAGCCGGGTGAGGCCCAAAAAATAGGCTGTCAAAGTGAGGCTCCCCACCATCAGGCCCTGCCATGCCAGACGGAGGGAGAATTTTCTGTCAAAGAGCCCGGCGGAGGTGTCCCGGGGTTCTTCCTCCATCACACCCTCCTCCACTGGTTCCACCCCCAAGGCCAGGGCAGGGAGGGAATCCGTCACTAAATTGAGCCACAGCAGCTGCACCGGCACCAGGGGCATCTGCCCAAAACCAGCCACCGTGGCCGCGAAGATGGTGAAGATCTCCCCAATGTTGCACGAGAGCAGATAGTGGATGGCCTTGCGGATATTGGAATAAATGCCCCGGCCCTCCTCAATAGCGGCTACGATGGTGGAGAAATTGTCGTCGGTGAGAATCATGTCCGCCGCCCCTTTGGCCACGTCGGTGCCCGTTTTTCCCATGGCGCAGCCGATGTCGGCGGCATTCAGGGCCGGGGCGTCGTTGACCCCGTCCCCCGTCATGGCCACTACCTTTCCCCGCTTCTGCCAGGCCTGAACAATGCGCATTTTATGCTCCGGAGATACCCGGGCGAAGACGGCAAATTTTTCAATGTCTGCCTCCAGCACCTCCTGGGGCATGAAGTCCAGCTCCGTCCCTGTCACCGTCCAGTCTCCGGGGCGGGCAATCTCCAACTCCCGGGCTACCGCCAGGGCCGTGGCCCGGTGGTCGCCGGTAATCATCACCGGCCGCACCCCGGCCAGGTGGCACTTGGCTACTGCCGCCCGCACCTCGGGCCGGGGTGGGTCCATCAGGCCGAAGAGGCCCAAAAAGGTAAGCCCCTGCTCTACCTGTCCCGGTTCCGGGTCAGAGGGCAGACGGCTCAGCTCCCGCCGGGCCACGGCGATCACCCGCAGGGCCTTGCTCGCCATCTCCTCATTGGCGGAGGTGATTCGGGCCCGATCGCTCTGGGTCATGGGGCCTTTGGGAGTGCTGACGCACCGGCCCAGAAGCACGTCAGGGGCACCCTTCACAAAAGCGGTCCAGATCCCTGTCTCATTTTTATGTATGGTAGTCATCAGCTTTCGGTTGGAATCAAAGGGAATATCCCCTTCCCGCGGGAGCCGCTCCAGCTCCCGGCTCTGGTCCACCCCATCCTGGGCGGCGAACACTACCAGCGCCCCCTCGGTGGGGTCGCCGGAGGCGGTGGGGGCCCCAGCCCTCCACTCCAGCCGGGCGTCGGAGCAGAGGCAGCCGGCCAGCATGGCCTCCCGACGCCGGGCCCCTGGGGTGAGCCAGACCTGCTGGACGGTCATTTTGTTTTGGGTGAGGGTGCCCGTCTTATCAGAACAGATTACCCCGGCGCAGCCCAGGGTCTCCACCGCCGGCAGCTTCTTCACAATGGCGTTCCGACCTGCCAGCCGCTGGATTCCCAGGGCAAGAACGATGGTGACAATGGCGGGCAGACCCTCTGGGATGGCGGCCACCGCCAGGGAGACGGCGGTGAGGAACATGTCCAGAAGCCCCTTGCCCTGGAACAGTCCCACCCCGAACATCACGGCGCATACCGCCAGACACAGAAAAGACAGGGACCTTGAGATTTCCGCCATCCGACGTTGGAGGGGGGTCTCGCCCTCGCTGCGCTCCAAAAGGAGTCCGGCGATCTGTCCCATCTCGGTCTCCATACCGGTGGATACCACCAGGGCGGTCCCCCGGCCGGCGGTGATGAGGGTGCCTGAAATGAGCATATTTACCCGGTCGCCCAGCGGGGTGTCCTGCGGAAGCGCTTCCACCACCTGCTTCTCCACTGGAACGGATTCCCCGGTCATAGCCGATTCGTCGGCCTGGAGACGGCTGCACTCCAGAATACGGGCATCAGCTGGGACCTGGTCCCCGGCCTCCAGGAGGATCACGTCTCCCGGTACCAGAGCGGCGGCGGCGATCCGCCGGGGCTCCCCGTCCCGAAGAGCGCTTGCTTGGGGCGAGGACATCCGCCGCAGTTCCTCCAGGGCCTGCTGGGCGTGGTCCTCCTGAGTGATGGAAATCACACCGTTGACTACCACAATCACCAGGATGATCACCCCGTCCAGCCAGTCCTCACCGCCGCTTGCCGCCAGCGACAGGGCCGCCGCCGCCAGAAGCACCAGGATCATAGGGTCCTTCAGCTGACCCAGAATCCGAATGAGGAGGCTGGGCGGGTCGGGTTGAGCCAGCTGGTTGGGGCCGTACTTCTCCAGCCGCCGGGCCGCGTCCCGCTGGGTCAGCCCCTGAGGCCGACCTTCCACCTCCCCCATCACCTGAGACATGCTCCGGCTGTGCCAGTCTCCCATGGCCTCATCACTCCTTCCAGTTTATTCCAGTATAGCAAGGGCATGTCCACTATTTTGGCGAAAGCCGTCGGGAAGCAAAAATGTCCTGCCGGGATTCTTCTCCCGGCGGGCATCCTCTTAAGTTTTGATTTTGACGCTTTGACGGAAATTTCTCCGGCGATTTGACGAACAGCGCAGTTCAGCCAGATTGCATTGTTCGTATAATAGTTTATTGCTATCCGCAGGATTTCTGCAAAAAATTGTGTTTGTCTGGCTGCAAAATCCCTCGCCGTTGTGCATGTTTCTATTTTTTAAACGGCGACTAAGGAATTTTCCGTGAAAAAGAGAAAATTTCGGGATAACAGGGAAACGTAAAATTTTCCATGAAAAGCGGAGCGGAATGTGCTATAATAAAAAGCAGGTACGATCCCATTCTTTCAGAGGAGGAATGTTCCATGTTAAAACTTGATCTTTCCAAGCTGAGCGGCTTTATTCCGGAGGACTACTTGTCCGCCCGGGAGGAGCGGCTGACCAAGGCGGCCCGAATGCTGGCGGACCACAGCGGTCCCGGCGGCGATTTTACCGGCTGGACGGCTCTGCCCCGGGACTATGACAAGGAGGAGTTCACCCGCATTCAGGCGGCGGCCAAGAAGATCCAGCGGCAGTCACAGGTACTGGTAGTCATCGGCATTGGCGGCTCCTACCTGGGAGCCCGGGCGGTCATTGAGCTGCTGTGCTCCCCCAATTACAACCTGAAAAGGAAGGATAGCCCCGATGTCTTCTTCGCCGGCAACGGCCTGTCCACTGATGCCCTGCTGGAGCTGATCCAACTCATCGGCGACCGGGATTTCTCCGTCAACGTCATCTCCAAGTCGGGCACCACCACCGAGCCCGCTGTAGCCTTCCGCATTTTCAAGGCTATGCTGGAGGCGAAGTACGGCAAGGATGGGGCCAGGGAGCGCATTTACGCCACCACCGACAAGGCCCGTGGGGCGCTGAAGGGTCTGGCCGACGCCGAGGGCTACGAGGAGTTTGTGGTGCCCGACGACGTGGGCGGCCGTTACTCCGTCCTCACTGCCGTGGGTCTGCTGCCCATCGCCGCGGCGGGAGTGGACATCGCCCAGCTGATGGGGGGCGCCCGTCAGGCCATGGACGAGCTGGCCGCAGGCGGCTTGGACAACCCCGCCTGGCAGTATGCCGCAGCCCGCCATGCCCTGTATCAGGCGGGCAAAAAGGTGGAGCTGCTGGCCTGCTACGAGCCCAGCTTCCGATTCTTCTCTGAGTGGTGGAAGCAGCTCTACGGCGAGAGCGAGGGCAAGGAAGGCAAGGGCCTCTTCCCCGCCAGCGTGGAGTTCACTGCCGATCTGCACTCCATGGGGCAGTATATCCAGCAAGGGGAGCGCCTGATGTTCGAGACGGTGGTAAAATTCGCACCCAAGGGGGAGTTTACCATCCCCGGCGACCCGGCCAACGTGGACGGCCTCAACTTCCTGTCCGGAAAGCCCCTGGCCTTTGTGGCTGAGCAGGCCATGCGGGGCACTATCCTGGCCCATGTGGACGGCGGCGTGCCCAACGTGCTGCTGGAGCTGCCCGCCATCAGCCCCGAGAGCGTGGGCTGGCTGATCTACTTCTTTGAGTATGTCTGCGGCCTGTCCGGCTATCTGCTGGAGGTCAACCCCTTCGACCAGCCCGGCGTGGAGGCCTATAAGAAGAACATGTTCGCCCTCCTGGGCAAGCCCGGCTATGAGGACCTGCGGTCCGAGCTGCTGGCGAAGCTGTAACCCAATATGGATCAGAGAACGGAGGCCGCTTTGGCCTCCGTTTCTGAATAAAAAAATTCACAATAATTTTAGTTGAAAAAACGGCGGTGCTATGGTAAAATACAAGTAAACAGAGGGCGTTCACCCCAATGTCAAAACGATAAGGAGTGATACACATGATTCGTGTTATCATGGGCAAGAAGGGCTCCGGCAAGACAAAAAACGTGATTGAGATGATCAATAACGCCGTTCAGACCGAGCACGGCAACGTGGTCTGCATTGAGAAAGGCAACAAGCTGACCTTCGACATCCATTACCACATCCGCCTGGTGGAGGCCAGCGAGTATGATATCGCCGACTACACCGCCTTGAAGGGCTTTATCAGTGGCATGTACGCTGGCAACTATGATATTACCCACATTTTTATCGACAGCCTGACCAAGATTGTGGGTGGCGAGTGCGACCACGAGACCGAGAAGTTCCTGGACTGGCTGAGTAAGTTTGCCGAGCGGCATAACATCAAATTCACCATCACCATCAGCGACGACGCCTCCCTTGCCCCTGACGGCGTAAAACGGTATTTCTGAATGATAAAACCGGCCCTGGACTTCTCGTCCAGGGCCGGTTTTTCGCTTTTTCGGGCGGACATTTCCGGAGGGGGCCGGAGAGAAAAGTCCCTTTAGGCGGTCTATTATAGAACAAATTTTCGATTTAAGCGGTTGACATTTGAATTGAGATGTAGTATTGTTAACGCAGTTATAGAACTGAAGTTCTATAACTGCGGTTTTCTGATCCGGAGAAAAGAAAAACTGCAGCGCAAATGAAAAAAGCCGGAGCAAACCAAATACAGCTTGCTCCGACGTGGTGGAGGAGGGTGGATTCGAACCACCGAAGCGAAACGCAACAGATTTACAGTCTGCCCCCTTTGGCCACTCGGGAACTCCTCCATATTCAGTTTTCGTTTTCGACCGCCAAAGGCGGACATACAAAATCGAACTCCGGAGAGACGGGTCTGATTTCAAGAGAAAAAGTCGGCGAACACCCCATACGGGGCCTTTCCAACGAAGCGGATTCTGCTTCAACAATGTGGAGCTGGTGGACGGATTCGAACCCCCGACCTGCTGATTACAAATCAGCTGCTCTACCGGCTGAGCTACACCAGCGCATAGCGGCTGTCCAACAGCGAACGTTATTATAACAAAGAAAGGAAGGTCTGTCAAGTAGAAAATAAAAAATTTTTCCACCCGTCCGGCGGGACGGGTCACAGGGGTGATTTTGCCTGGGCCGATCAGGGGAGGTTCCCATGACCGGCGTGTCGATAAAACGGTTGAAGGGGGGATTTTGATGACGCTAGCTGAGCTCTCTGTAGAATATCGGGCCCACGCTCATGCGCTGGATCTGCGCATCTGTCAGCTGGAGTACCTGCTGGAGCATACGCGGAACGCTGACCAGCGCTGCCGGCTTCAGGACCGGATCCGGATGCTGTCCGCCATGCTGCGGGAAGCCAATGAACTGGCTGTGTTTACCGGGCGCTACTACGACAGGGGGTACCGCCGGAATGCCAAATACACGATATAGAAAGGGGAAGCTGTACGCCGCCGACATGGCCATGTACAGCCGGCAGATCCAGGCGGACAACAGCCGGGAGATCAGCCGGCTGAAGCGCAACCTGATCCGCTGCCTGCGGGAGGACATCACCGAAAAGCAGAGGCAGATGATCCTGCTGTATTACGCTGAGGGCAAAAATATGCGGGAGATTGGGGAATCCCTGGGGGTGGACAAGTCCTCGGTCTCCCGCACCATCAAACGGGGGGAGCGCCGGCTCCAGCGCTGTCTGCGCTACGGCGCCGAGACCTACCTGCGCAATATGGACGACTTGTAGACAATATTTTCCCGGCTGAAATCGTTTCAGCTGGGGGATTTATTCATTTCGAATAATTTTTTGAGGGAGGAAAAATAAATTTTTTTGCACATTGACAAAAGACGGAGGGTGTGTTATGATAATACCAGATAAAGAAAGAGGTGGGTCCGATGTGGTTATGTAGAGCAGCCCTTGAATTGATAGATGTAGGTAAGAGTGGTTTGGTGTTTTAACACAGAGTTGTACCAAAGCGCAAACTGATGAATGGATTAATAGATTTAATAAAAGAATTGAAATATGTGATCTGATTGATCTTGTAGTTGATAATTGGAAATCTTTGCCACCTCTGGCACAAGCGACTGTGAAATTATTTACGGGTTTAACTGTAGTAATGAGCAATGCAGTTATTAATGATATTAACGCCTGCGGAGGCAAGGCATTAGAGATTAATACATACTATAGTATTGACAATAACCCAACTACTGTTGTAATGGGGTGGAAGTCTGCGTCTATTCCTGTACCATATAATGCCTTGAACATCCAGAAAGTTGTAAATAAGTGGTAGGAGGCGATGCCCTTGGAGCCGAAAATAAGAAGAAATCTCATCGCCATAAGCGCGGTTTGTATTCTGTGGCTGGTCAGTTATTTGCTGATTGTATGCTTGAAAATTGTGATCCCAGGGAATATGTTCTCCATGTTATATTTGCCTGTGGGAATGTTTGTTCTAACATTGAACTATGTGCGGAATACTCCGTATTTCCGGGCGAACTTCAGTAAAAGGACCGAATTGATTTGCGTAGGGGGAGCGACTGCTGTCGCGGTGGCTGTGATAGTGCTTCGTCCCATGGCCTATAAAATCTGGCCTCACTGGCTTCTGCTGCTGCCTCCAACGATCATGATGTGTCCGACACTCTTTTTCAGTTTGAAACTGATTTTTGCCGATAAAGCCGATTCATAAAACCCGCCCCCGGCTGGAGTGCTTCCAGACGGGGGCAGCTTTTGGTCTGCGGCGGATGGGCTTCCGAAAGGTGAAAGCCTGTTCTATCAGGGAAAAGATAAGGGGCCGGCAGAAAAATTTTTTTAAAATTTTGACAAAATATGTCCGTTTCTGGATAGCTCGGGACTATATCCAGAGGCGAGAGCATTGCTCAGAAAAGTTTTCGGAAGAAATTTGAAGTACCAGAGAAAGAAGCGGAGCCTCACACAGGAGAAGGCGGCAGAGGTGTGCGGGATGAGCTGGAAATACTGGGGAAAGCTGGAGCGGGGCGATCAGGCCGCAACCATAGATGTGATAGAAAAGATCAGCAAGGGATTTCAAATCCCGGCCTCGGAGCTGCTGATGGAGGAGGAGCGGGACAGCGGGAAAGGGGCATAGGCAGAGCTGCCTGCCTAGTGCTGGAGCATGATCTGTAAAATTTCCCGGTCGGTGCTCCGCATGCCGATTTTGCCCAGGCGGCCCACGTTGTCCAGGGTGGCCTCCACGCCGGGGGAGAGGATGCCGTCCCCCCCATAGAACTGCTGTCCCTGCTGATACATCCGATAGCCGAGGATCCCGGCGTCGATGGCGGCGGCGATCTTGCCGGCGCAGGAGGCCTTGGCCCCGTCGCAGATCATGCCGGAGACGATAGCCAGGGCGTTGACCACGGTGTGGATGATCTCCTCATAGCCGCCGCCGTCCAGCCAGGCGATGGCCGCCCCCGCGGCGGCTCCGGCGCTCACCGCGCCGCAGTAGGCGGACAGCCGGCCGATGCGGGTTTTCTGGTGGATGGTAATCAGGTTGGACAGCACCAGCGCCCGGTAGAGCTTCTCCTCCCCGGCGCCGGTCTCCCGGGCGTAGACGATGACGGGCACGGAGGCGGTGATGCCCTGGTTGCCGCTGCCCGAGTTGATAATGACAGGCAGCTCACAGCCCCCCATCCGGGCGTCCGACCCGGCGGCGGCGGCGGATTTGGCCTTCACAAGGGGGTCGTCTCCGGGGGAGGAGGCCCGGATGACCTGTCCGATGTTGGCGCCGTAGCTGTTTGTGAGACCCTCCTGGGCGATGGCGGTGTTGCAGGCGATCTGACGGTCCAGGATATCCTTCACGTCCGCCAGGTCCACGGTGAGGGCGAAGTCATAGATATCCTCCATGGACAGGAGAGTCCGGTCGGTGAGGCCGCTCTCATCGTCCGCCTCCACAGGCAGGTCCAGCAGGACCTGCCCGTTTCGTTCCAGATGGACGATGTTGGTGTGGTAGTTGGCGATGCGGACCTTGGCCACGCTGCCTCCCCCGCGCAGGGTGAGCTGGATGTCAAAGACCAGGTCACCGTCCAGGCACTCCACCCGGACGGGGTGCTCCTGGAGATAGACCCGCATTTCCTCCTGCTGGGGCCGGGTCACCTGGGAGATGACCTCCAGCAGCAGGTCGGGCCGCCCGGCCACCGCGCCAGCGGCGGCGGCGGCCTCAATGCCGTGGAGACCGCCGGTGTTGGGGACGACCACGCTCTTTACATTTTTAATGATGTTGCCGCTGGCCTCCACCAGAATTTCGTCAGGCAGGACGCCCAGCAGCTCCCGGCCCTTGGCCGCGCCGTAGGCGATGGCGATGGGCTCGGTACAGCCCATGGCGGGGACCAGCTCCTCCTCCAGAATCTGGAGGTAGGCGTTATATTTTACATTTGTCTTGTCCATTTTGCGCCTCCTTTAGTGGTGGTTTCATTATACAGGAAAAAGTGTCCGAGGTCAAACGGTTGCGGCGGACGGATTCCTGTGGTATGATAAAAAAATCTGGAAAGGGACGCGCCGCGTCCCCGGGGAAACGGATACGTATTACGGACGCCCGTGAGGCGTCCCTGCCGACAGGAGGAAATCTGATGTTCCAAGCGGTATGCTTCGATTTTGACTACACCCTGGGGGACAGCACCGATTCCATTGTGGCCGGCTTTCAGCACGGCCTCGCCGGCCTGGGCTGGCCCGCCCCGGACCGGGAGACGGTGCGGGGCACCATCGGCTATCTGCTGGAGGACGCCTACACCATGCTCACCGGCGACAGCGACCCCGGCCGTCAGGCGGAATTTCGCCGCCTGTTCTCCGAGGTGGCGGTGGAGCGTCAGCGGAGGGAGACTACCCTCTTTCCAGGCGCCCGGGAACTGCTCCTGGGCCTGCGGCGGCGGGGAGTGAAGACGGCCATCGTCAGCACCAAGCGGGGGGACACCATTCAGATCGTCATGGACCACCACGGCCTGGGGAAGACGCTGGACCTGATTATCGGCAGCGCCGACGTGAAACGGCACAAGCCCGACCCGGAGGGCCTGCTGGCCGCCATGGAGCGGTTGGGAACGGCCCCGGAGGAGACCCTGTTCTGCGGCGACACCGTGCTGGACGCCGGCGCGGCGAAAAACGCTGGGACACACTTCGCCGCCGTCCTCAATGGAACCACCCCGGCGGAGGAGTTCGCCCCCTATCCCGCCGGCCACATCTCCACCGATCTGTGGGACCTGGCCCGGTGGCTGGGGCTTTAGAAAAAGCGATCCCCGGCTTCAAAGGGAAGGTGTTTGGGCGTCCCGCAGCTCCATATGGTCCAGCGCATATTGGAGAGCCATGCCAATCAGCTCATTTCGGGAGCGGTTGGTCCGGGCAGAGAGGTCGTTGTACTGCTCCTGGAGGGTCCTGTCGATGCGAATAGTCATCGTGACGGTCTTGTCCTCCCGGGGGGTGACAATGAATTTTTCCATAATGCCTCACTTCTTATCTGTTTGAGTACATTATAATGTGTTTCTCTATATTTAATCCATAACACAAAATGCATTGAAAAAACAATGCGAGAGACGGTTGACTTTTCTGAAGCAAAGTGCTATATTAAAACAGTAGGTTTAAGAAAAATTAAATTCGACTTATACCTGCCCGGCTCTGCAACAGGCTGGAAGAATTGGGCACTGCCCTGTGAAAGGATGATTACCAATGAAGAAACTGCTTGCCCTGCTTTTGACGGCGGTCCTGCTGGGGGGGGCGGTCCCCGCGCTGGCCGCTGAGGAGGCCGCTTCGACCCCGCTGCCCGACTGGGCCTACAGTGAGCTGGCCGACAGCTATGCGATGGGACTGGTGGACGACAATTTCCAGACCGTCCACAGCGGCATTGTCACCCAGGAGCAGATTGACGAGCTGACCGGGATCGTGGCCGGCAAGCTGGCCCTGCTGAACGTGCCCGCCAACCCGGACAAGGGGGAGGCCCTGGTTGTGGATACCACCCGGGGCGGCGTGATCAACGCGCTGTATCAGGAGGCCGCCGCCTACAGCTTTCCCGGTATTGACAGCGCTCCGGCGGACTATCTGGTCTCCCTGGGCGTCCTGTGCGGCGACGGCGACGGGCTGGCCCTGGACCGCCCCTGTACCCTGCTGGAGGCGGCCGCTTTTGCCAACCGGCTGATCCTGGCCCTCTATGACCAGCAGAACGCCGGTTCCCTTGGCCTGCTGTGGAAGGCGGAGGGCAACGGCAACACCCTGTATCTCCTGGGCTCCATCCACACCGACCGGAGCAACCTCTACCCCTTCCACAAGCAGCTCCGGGACATCATCGACAGCGCCGAGCTGGCCGCCTTCGAGCTGGACTTCAACAGCCAGGAGGGGATCGATGAGTTCACCGCCATGCAGGTCTACTCCGACGGCACCACTCTGAAGGACCACATCGACGCCGAGCTGTACCAGGAGGTGGTGAAGGCCCTGGCTCCCCTGGGTATGCCTGAGGAGCAGGTGGCCCAGTATAAGCCCTGGGCGCTGTCCAACACCTTTACCGCCCTGTCCATGACCGACGACACCACCAGCGAAAACGCCATGGCCCTGGACCTGTATGTCAGCGCCAAGGCCACCAACGCCGACATCCCCGTGGAGGGCATTGAGACCTACGCTTTTCAGGGGAAAATCTTCGATGACCTGTCCAGTGAGTACCAGGAGAAGTACCTGGCCATGACCCTGAGCATGTACCTGGGGATGGACGCCGCCGAGGGTCTGAGTGAGGAAGAGCGGGCCGCCTATGAGGCCGCCCTGAAGGAGCAGGACGAGGCGGTGAGCCGC
This sequence comes from Oscillospiraceae bacterium 44-34, assembly GCA_041223805.1. Lineage (GTDB taxonomy): Bacteria > Bacillota > Clostridia > Oscillospirales > Oscillospiraceae > Lawsonibacter. Next base: position 68,108 of record JBCLQX010000010.1, read on the forward strand.
TGGATGGACCAGTGGAAGGCCCGGGACACCGAGGGCTTCGGCGGGTCCTACCCCAAGGACGACATCCAGTCCGACCCCTCCAACGAGCTGAATGCCAAGCTCTTTGAGGGCCGGGACCCCAACATGATCGCCTGGGCGGACCGCTACTTAAAGCAGGAGGGCTCCCACACCGGCATCATGACGGTGGGCGCGGGCCACATGATCGGCGACACCGGCGTGGTCCAGGGCCTGCGGGACCTGGGCTATACCGTGGAGGTTGTGCCCGCTCCCTGAGCGCTTTGAAGAATAGCGGCGGAAGCGCCGCCGCGGCCCGCTGACCGGCGGAAACTCCCGGCCCCCTTGGGGTCGGGAATTTTTTCTCCTTTTGCGCGCAAAACGGGTGAATGACATATTTACAGAAGGCGGCAGGCGTTGTATAATGAAAAAACCGGATAAATTTTGATCGGCAAAAGGAGGATTTTTTCAATGGACACCCAGTTTGAGTGGCGGGAAGAGTATGAGATCGGGGTGGAGACTATCGACCGGGAGCACCAGCGGCTCTTTCGGATCATCAACAAGCTGTTCCGGTTCAGGGAGGAGGAGAAGGACAGCCAGTGGACCTGTCAGGAGGGAATCAAGTTCTTCAAGGGCCATTCGGTGAAGCACTTCGCCGACGAGGAGGCCTACATGGAATCCATCGGCTACGAGGGGCTGGAGCAGCACCGGCGGGTCCACAGGAGCTTCCGGGAGAACACCCTGCCCGCCCTGGAGCAGGAGCTGGAGCGGACGGGCTACGCCCCCGACGCGGTGGAGCACTTTCTGGGGGTGTGCGCCGGATGGCTCATCGGCCACACCCTGACAGAGGATATGGCCATCACAGGCAGACAGACCCGGCAGTGGGAGCGCCTCCTGCCCGGCGAGGAACTGGCGGCCATGAAAAAGGTCATTGCTGAGCTGGTATTCGACATGTTTCACCTGGAGTCCCAGCTGATCAGCGATGCCTACAATGGGGAGAAGTTCGGCAAGGGGGTGTACTACCGCCTGGTCTACGGACCGAAGGGGGAGGAGAAAAAGCAGGAGATTCTCCTGGTCTTTGAGGAGAAGCTGCTGGTGAGCACCGTGGGGAAGGTGATGGGCCTCCAGACCAACAAGCTGGATTCCATGCTGCTGCACGCCGCCCGGTTTACGGCCAAGCAGTTTGTGGGGCGGGTGATGGAGCAGTTCCCCACCTGGGAGAGCTGCGAGCTGCGGGAGGAGAACCTGCTGTCCTATGAGCAGTTTCAAAAGGTGCTCCAGCGGGAGAAGCCCCAGATCAGTCTGCTGTTCAATACGGGGGGCGCGGGCTATTTCGCCTACTGCGCCATTGCGCCCCACCTTCTGGAGAAGGGCGTGGGCACCCCCATTGAGGAGGCAAACGCCCTGACTGAGGTGGAGAAATACCTGGCCAAGCGGGAAAAGCAGGAGACCAGGGAGGAGGCCAACCCCAGGAAGAAGATTCTGGTGGTGGACGACTCCATGACGGTTCGGCACAGCATGAAGCAGCTCCTGGAGGGGGAGTATGAGGTCGCCCTGGCCGAATCCGGAGTGGCCGCCATCCGGACCATCACCCTGAACCGGCCGGACCTGATTCTTCTCGACTATGAGATGCCTGTCTGCGACGGAAAGCAGACCCTGGAGATGCTCCGCTCAGAGGGGTCCTTCGCTGAAATTCCGGTGATCTTCCTCACCGGCCGGAGCGACCCGGAGCTTGTGAAAAAGCTGCTGTCCATGAAGCCGGCGGGCTATCTGCTGAAATACCTGAAACCGGCGGAAATCAAGCAGAAAATCGACGCCTATTTTGAAAGGACGAAGGGCTGACGCCCCCTCTCCGCGATAGACGGTGAATTCCCGGCCTGGAGGGGCCGGGAATTTTTTGAAAAATGACCGATTTCCTGTAAAATTTTCCCCGACACTATGCAACCAGCATATTGGAAAACAGGATTGGTTGTGGTATAAAAAAGAATGAGGGTACCCTCATTCTTTCCTTTCCTTTGCCTTGCAAAGGAAAGAAGAACTCAAAATGGAAAAGGAGTACAGAACCATGAGAAAATTGAAAAAAGCACTTTCCCTGACCCTCGCGCTCGCACTGACCCTGGTCATGGCCGTTCCAGCCTTCGCAGCTCCGGTCGATTTGAATTACTTCGGATCAACAATCACGCTGTCCGAGGTGATCGAGGAGGACACCGCTATAATACATCACCGCCTTGGGGACCTCACTGTCCCCATCTTCACGGTTCCGGTAGGAAGCACCTTAAGAATTGGTGATAATTGTGGTAAGAGTATCTCGAAAGCCGTGCTGGACGAGGACGGCAACTATACAAACAAGTCCGAATACACAGTCTATACAGGAGACTCCTCCGACGATGTGACATTTGTGTGGGACGAGACATACGCCGGTGCTGTTTGGCGGGTGAACGTCCATCAGGTAGATGGAAAGAACTTCCTGGTAAAGGTGGAGGGCAGCTCCACCGCCACCGAGCCTGAAAAGCCCACCGAGCCCGAGCAGCCCGAGAACCCGCAGCCCGCCCAGCCCGTCACAGCGGCTCCCACCAACGACGCGCTCACCCTGGACGGGGTGAAGCAGAGCCCCACCGTTTTCAAGCTGGACGGCGGCGACAACTATTTCAAGATTCGTGACCTGGCCGCCATGCTCAACGGCACGGAGAAGCAGTTCTCCGTGGGCTACGACGGCTCCGTCCAGGTGACCACCGGGCAGGCCTACGAGGCCGTGGGCGGCGAGCTGGCCGGCGCGGCGGAGGGCAGCTTTGTCGCTGAGCCCACCAACGACGCAATCTATATCAACGGCGTCAAGGCGGACCTGACCGCCTATAAGATCGAGGGAAACAACTTCTTCCGCCTGCGGGACCTGGGCAAGGCCCTGGACTTTTATGTGGGCTGGACCGCTGAGCGGGGCGTTTTCATCGAGACCGACAAGCCCTATTCCTGATCCTCATTATCTGAAGGAGGAGAATCAGCATGAAACTGAAAAAAGCGCTGTCCCTGACCTTGGCGCTGGTCATGTCCCTGACCCTGGCTATCCCAGCCTTCGCAGTGGAAGGGGATGATCCCGCCTACAGCCTGGTGGATACAACACCGGGGACAATCACTGTGAATTTCGACAAAAACGGCGGCTACCACACCGTGATTAGTAAGACCGTTACTGCGGGCGGGGTGTATGGCGACCTGCCCACCCCCACCCGTGAGGGCTACACCTTCGACGGCTGGTATACCTCCAACTCCGGCGGAAGCAAGGTGACCAGATCCACTGAGGTGACTGAGACCACGCCCCACACCCTCTACGCCCGCTGGACCGCCAACCAGATTACTGTGAATTTCGACAGCAACGGCGGCTCCTGCCCCGTGTCCAGTAAGACCGTTACCGCGGGCGGGGTGTACGGCGACCTGCCCACTCCCACCCGGGCGGGCTACAGCTTCAAAGGCTGGTACACGGGAGTCTTCAGCAACACTAAAATAACCGAAAGCCTCAACGTCATCCCTGACTGCGACACCTTGTACGCCCAGTGGATTGAAGAGAAAGAGATTACAGTGTATTTCCACGGCAGCATCGATGGCAGCCCAATTCCTGCTCGAACGTACATCACCGGCCATCCTTACGGCGACCTGCCCACCCCCACCCGTGAGGGCTACACCTTCGACGGCTGGTATTTCAGCAATCATGACCGTTACGCGACCAGGGTGAAGGAAAGCGACATGGTGTCGGATTTCTACAACAATCTGTACCCCCGCTGGTCAGCGGTGAAGGGGTTCGATATCAGAGACGGCGTTTTAGTCGGATATGATGGTCCCGGCGGCGATCTGGTCGTTCCGGACGGCGTTACCAAAATCGGCTCAACCGCCGGCTTTTATCTTAGTGCCACCGGCGTGACCAGCGTGACCCTCCCCAACACGGTGACCTCCATCGACAAAGAAGCGTTCAATCTATGCGGCGACCTGACCAGCGTCAAGATTCCCGACAGTGTCACCAGCATTGGGGAGAATGCCTTTACAAGTAGCGGCCTGACCAGCATTGTGATTCCGGACAGCGTCACCAGTTTGGGTCCGCGGGCGTTCCAGCGCTGCTATGATCTGAAAAGCATCGTCATCGGAAGCGGCGTTCAGGACCCGCTCCAAGATTCCCTGATTTACTACTGTTCCAGCTTGACCAGCCTTACAATCAAAGCTCCTGTCACTTCTATCTACAAAAACTCGTTTGATGAATGCGAAAACTTGACCGAGATTCACTACAGCGGAACCATCGAGGAATTTCAGCGCGCCCTGACGAAAGGCATGGACGGAAGGGCTGTAGAGTACACCGGGCCGAACAGCTTCTTCACTATCGCGCCCAAAACAGCGATTCGGTGGGTCCCCAATACCACTATCTATTGCAGCAACGGGAGCTTCTCATACAACTCCGTCATCTCTCAGCCCCGCGTCACTGTCACAGTGAGCTTTGACAGCACCGGAGGCAGTTCTGTCTCCAGCAAGACTGTCACCACAGGCGAGCAGTACGGCAGTTTGTCCACCTCTACCCGGGAGGGTTATGTCTTCGACGGCTGGTACACCTCCAAGACCGGCGGCAGCAAGGTGACCTCCACCACCACGGTAAACAGCAAATCCAACCACACCCTCTACGCCCACTGGACCAGCGCGGAGAGCATGATGACCGTCTCTCCCGGCAAAGTGGACTTCGGCCGGCTCAAAGTGGGCTATGACCAGCCCGCCGCCAAGACCGTGACGTTGAAGAATATCAGCCAAGGCCGAATCGACCTGGAGAAATTTCCGATAGCTTGGAACCCAGACTTAGGCGAAAATTTTGAGGTGAGCAGCCTGAGCCAGAATAAGCTGAACCCCGGCGAATCCGCTACCATTACCATTCGGCCCAAGGCCGGACTGGCGGTGGGGGACTACGAAACCACCATCCCGATCCATACAGGCGGCGGTCGTACATTGCTGGCGGAAATACCGGTTACCTTTGCCGTAGAGAACGAGAACCCGGTCATCACCGTGGCCTTTGACTACACTGGCGGCGCCAATCCGTCTTCTGTGTTCAACAAATCCGTCACCGTGGGCCAGCCCTACGGCGAGCTGCCCATCGCTATCCCCCGTTTGGCGGACCTCTACGTCTTCGACGGCTGGTACACCAAAAGCAATGGCAGCGGCGGCGACAAGGTGACCTCCTCCACCATTGTGCCGAATACCACTCACCATATCCTGTACGCCCATTGGAAAAGGCTGTCCGAGCAGCCCGAGACCCCGAAGCCCACCCAGCCCGTCACGGCGGCGCCCACCAACGACGCGCTGACCCTGAACGGGGTGAAGCAGAATCCCACCGTCTTCAAGCTGGACGGCGGCGACAACTACTTCAAGATTCGGGACCTGGCGGCTATGCTCAACGGCACGGAGAAGCAGTTCGCCGTGGGCTATGACGGCTCCGTCCAGGTGACCACCGGGCAGCCCTACACAGCCGTGGGCGGCGAGCTGGCCGGCGCGGCGGAGGGCAACTTTGTCGCTGAGCCCACCAACGACGCGATCTACATCAACGGCGTCAAAGCGGACCTGACCGCCTATAAGATCGAGGGCAACAACTTCTTCCGCCTGCGTGACCTGGGCAAGGCCCTGGACTTCTACGTGGGCTGGACCCCCGAGCGGGGCGTTTTCATCGAGACAGACAAGCCCTACAGCGACTGAGCACGAAGGCCCGCCCCATTGGGGCGGGCCTTTCTCTACCCCGTCCCTCTGACACGGCGCAGGAGAAGCTCATGGGCGGCGGTCATACCGGTCAGAAGGGTGAGGAGGTAGAGGGGAAACAGGGCGGGAGAGAGGTAGTTGGCCATCAGGCCGAAGAGGGGCGGCATCAGGCAGGTGCCCACATAGGCGCTGGCCATCTGTACGCCGATCAGGGCTTGAGACCTGTCGGGGCCGAAGTATTCGGGGGTGGCGTGGATCAGAGAGGGATAGACTGGGGCGCAGCCCAGGCCGATCAGGACCAGTCCCGGCAGAGCGGCGGACTTCCCCAGGGGGAGGAGGAGCGCGGCTGTCCCGAGGGCGGCGATGGCCTGGCCCAGCCGGACCATCTGCCTGTCGTTCAGCTTCAGGGTGAGAAAGCCGCTCAGCCCCCGGCCCGCGGTGATGCCGATGAAGAACAGTCCGGTAAACCGGGCGGCCGTCTGGACGGGAACCCCCTTTTGCAGCACCAGGTAGCTGCTGGCCCACAGGGAGGCGGTCTGCTCCAGGGCGCAGTAGCAGAAGAAGGCGGCCATCACCGCCTTGGTCCCGGGAATGCGGAGGACCTGTCTCAGGGTCAGGGCGGTCTTATCCGCCGCGCAGGAGGCCTCTCCCGCCCGCCTCCAGAGGGGGAGGCTGATCAGCAGGACCAGGGTGAGAGCCGCCTGGAGAAGGCTGATATAGCGGTAACCCGTGGGCCAGCCGTGTCCGCCGGTGAGGGCGAAGCCCATAATGTAGGGGCCGACGGTGGCGCCCAGGCCCCACATGCAGTGCAGCCAGCTCATATGGCGGCTGGCATAGTGGAGAGCTACATAGTTGTTCAGCGCCGCGTCTACGCTGCCTGCGCCCAGTCCGTAGGGGACGGCCCACAGGCAGAGCTGCCAGTAGGAGCCGCTGACCGAGAAGCCGAACAGGGCCAGGGCGGTGGTCCCCACACTGACGGCCGTCACCCGTCCGGCCCCCAGCCGCCTGGTCAGCCGGTCGCTCATCAGGCTGGAGACGATGGTGCCGAAGGCGACAATCATAGAGATGCCGCCGGCGTAGGACACCGGGACCCCCAACTGACCGTACATGGACGGCCAGGCCGAACCCAAAAGGGAATCGGGCAGGCCCAGGCTGACAAAGGAGATATAAATAACCGCTAACAGCAAATGGAGCATCTTGCGTCCCTCCTTGATTTCTGATATGATAATACCAGTAAAATAGGGGAACAGGTAGAAGAAAACAGCCCAATTAATAGGACAAAACCGTCAGAGGGGGGAGTAATATGGCGTTGGGCAGGTGTACCGGCATGACGGACGAGCGGGGGCGGGAGCTGCTGGAGCACGGCACAGCGCTGTTTCCGGCGGCCTGCTATTACGACGATTTGGAGGCGGAACGGGTGCCCTGGCACTGGCACGACGAGCTGGAGACCACCCTGGTGGAGGGGGGAGCGGCCGTCGTCTCGGTGGGGAGCGAGCGCTGTGTTGTGGAGCCGGGAGACGGCTTCTTCATCAATGCCGGAGCCCTTCACGGCATGTGGCCCGCCGGCCCGGGGGAGTGCCGCCTGCGGGCAGTGCTGTTCCATCCCCGTTTGGTGGGGGGCGGCGTGGACAGCGTCTTCTGGCAGAGCTACCTCCAGCCACTGCTCTCTGACCCGGGGCGGCAGTGCGTCCTCTTTCACCGGGAGGTTCCCTGGGAGCGGGAGGTCCTCCAGGCCATCGGGAAGGCGTGGCGCGGCTGCGCGGAGGAGGCCCCGGGGTTTGAGTTCCAGGTGCGGGAGGCCCTGTCCAGGGAGATTTTTCTGCTGTCCCGGCACCGCCGTCCGGCCGGGGGAGGCCCCTCGGAGAAGGAGCTCCGGGGCGGGGAGCGGATGAAAATGATGCTCCAGTATATCCAGGATAACCTGTCAGGGGAGCTGACCGCCGGCGAAATCGCCCGGAGCGCAAGCCTCAGCGAGAGCGAGTGCCTGCGGTGCTTCCGCTCCATGCTGGGCACAACTCCCATTCAATACGTCCGGCAGCTGCGGGTCCACCGGGCGGCGGAGCTGCTGACATCCACCGACTGGAAAATTGCGGATGTGGGCGCGCTGTGCGGATTTCAGGAGATGAGCTACTTCGCCAAGACCTTCCGGGCCATAAAGGGCTGCACCCCCAGCCGGTACCGGGCGGAGAAGTTAAGGGAATTTTAATTTGTTTTCCCCCAAAATTGTGCTATACTATAGCGGACGAAATGAGTTCCGCCCTGGGGGCGTTTGGAAAGGATGGACTGATTTTGGAGAAATTTGACATATGGATCGCCGGCGCGGGCTACGCCGGCGCTGTGTCCGCCCGGGCGCTGGCGGAGAAGGGCAAACGGGTGCTGGTCCTGGAGCGGCGGGACCACATTGGCGGCAACGCCTACGACTGTCTGGACGATCATGGGGTGCTCATCCACAAATACGGCCCCCACATCTTCCACACCAACGACAAAAAGGTCTTCGATTTCCTGTCCCGTTTTACGGAGTGGCGGGACTACCAGCACCGGGTGGTGGCCAACATCCCCGACCCGGAGCACCCGGACCGGCGGGGCTGGCGGCTGCAATACCCCGTCCCCTTCAACCTCACCTCCCTGGAGGAGGCCTTCGGCCAGGAGGAGGGCAAAAGGCTGGGGGATAAGCTCATTGCCGCCTACGGGGCGGAGAAAAAGGTGACCATTCTGGAGCTGCGCCAAAACCCCGACCCGGAAATTTCCGCCATTGCGGACTATGTCTATGAGCACGTCTTTGTCCACTACACCATGAAGCAGTGGGGGCAGAAGCCGGAGGAGATCGACCCCAACACCACCGCCCGGGTGCCCGTGTTCCTCTCCCGGGACGACCGCTATTTCCAGGACAAGTACCAGGGGATGCCGCTGGAGGGCTACACCAAGCTGTTCGAGAAGATGCTGGACCACCCCAACATCGAGGTCCGTCTGAACACCGACGTGCGGCAGTACCTGTCCCTGGAGGAGTTTGACATCTTCCTCCGGGGCGCGGGGATGCCCCTGTCCGTCCCCCTGATCTACACCGGCCCCCTGGACGAGTTCTTCGGCCTGTGCTACGGCCGCCTGCCCTACCGGACGCTGGACTTCAAGTTCGAGACCTGGCAGGCCCGGGACTACGACGCCCCCGGCATGCCCTACCCCGACCTGGACCATCCCCTCCGGGGCGACGGCGATTTCTTCCAGACCCACGCCACGGTAAACTACACCATGGATGAGCCCTACACCCGCATCACTGAGTTCAAGCGCCTCACCGGACAGGAGCTGCCCGGGGTGACCACCATTGTGAAGGAGTACTCCCGGGCCTATACCGGGGCGGAGGGAGAGACCCCCTATTACGCCATCATCAACCCGGAAAACAACGCCCTGTACGCCAAGTACAAGGCGGAGGCGGACAAGAAGCCCCAGCTCCACCTGCTGGGCCGGCTGGCGGAGTACAAATACTACAATATGGATGCCATCGCCGCCCGGGCCCTGGAATTGGCGGAGAGGCTGTAAGCTCCTCCCTGCCTCTCCCTTTGGGAGAGGTGGCACGGCGGAGCCGTGACGGAGAGGGCCCTCTCAGTCTCGCTTTGCTCGACAGCTCCCCCAAAGGGGGAGCCAGGACACAGCGGCATAAAAATAAAAAAACAGGAGAATCGGATCAATGGAAAAGCTGATTACCTTTGCCGTCCCCTGCTACAACTCGGCAGCCTATATGGAGCACTGTGTGGACACCCTGCTCCAGGGGGGGGACGACATTGAGATTATCCTGGTGGACGACGGCTCCGCCAAGGACGACACCCCCGCCATCTGCGACCGGTACGCAGAACAATACCCCCACATCGTCCGGGCCATCCACCAGGAGAACGGCGGCCACGGAGAGGGGGTGAACCAGGGCATCCGGAACGCCCGGGGCATCTACTACAAGGTGGTGGACTCCGACGACTGGGTGGACGTGGACGCCCTCCATCAGGTGCTGGACAAGCTGCGCCAGTTCACCCGGGACGGCAAGCCCATCGACCTGATGATTGCCAACTACGTCTATGAGCATGTGGAGGACAACACCCAGCGGGCGGTGAACTACCGCAACGTGTTCCCCGTGGGCCGGGTGTTCAACTGGAAGCACGTCGGCCGCTTCAAGCCGGGGCAGTACCTGCTGATGCACAGCGTCATTTACCGCACCCAGATTCTGCGGGACTGTCAGCTGGAGCTGCCCAAGCACACCTTCTATGTGGACAATATCTTTGTGTATGAGCCTCTGCCCCTGGTGCGCAATATCTACTATATGGACGTGGACCTGTACCGCTACTTCATCGGCCGGGCGGACCAGTCCGTCAACGAGAGCGTGATGATGGGCCGGGTGGACCAGCAGCTGCGGGTGAACTACCACATGATCGACTGCTGGAACCTGCGTGAGGTGGCGAAGAAGGACAAAAAGCTGGCCCGGTATATGTACAACTATCTGGCCATTATGATGACCATCTCCTCCATCTTCCTCACCATGGAGGGCAGCCCGGAATCCCTGGGCAAGCGGACGGCGCTGTGGGAGTATCTGCGCACGGTGGACAAGGGCCTCTATACCAAGATGCGCTACTTCTCCATCCCCGCCGCCACCAACCTGCCCACCCTTCCGGGACGGAAGCTGTCAGTGGGCCTGTACCGGCTGGCCCGGAAGATTTACAAGTTCAACTAAAGCCGCCCCAGCTCCAGGCCAATGGACACCCCAGCCAGGAGGAACGCCTGTTCCCGGCAGATGGAAACTGTATCAAGCTGGAAGGTCAGCCGCTTGACACAGTCCTCCGCCTCGGGACTGATCGCCTTTAGTCGGGCGGTCAGTTCCTCCGTCAGGACCTCCGCCTCTGAAAACTGAGGCCCGGTCTCCAGCAAAAGGCGGGAGACCAGATTTTCTTCCGCATACTGCGCAAGGACGTCCAATAAGGGTTTCATTGTGATTCCTCCATTGTTTGCACGAATGTGCATTTCTTTGGTATATTATAATTGTACAATCGTGCAAAGTCAAGAGGGGCGGGATAATTTTGTCCTATTTTTCTGAGAGACTTCTCCTTTTGAGGCAGGAAAACAGTCTGTCGCAAAAAGCGTGTGCCCAAAAACTCCAAATCAGTCCCCGCGCATACGCTTACTATGAGACCGGCGAGCGGGAGCCACAGCTGTCCGTTTTGGTGCGTATGGCCGATTTTTACGGCGTCTCCCTGGACTATCTGGCCGGGCGGACGGATGCGCCCTGAGTAAAAAGCCCCTGTCTTATCGTCTTGACAAGACAGGGCAATAAAAACAGAAGGGCACTTACCGCTTCTGCGGTCAGTCCGCCTTAATGATCAACAAGAACCGTTAGCCGTTCGGGTAGGGACCGGGCGGCTTTTTTGCATTTTGACAGGGCAAGAAGGTATTGATTTGGCGGGCCTGTAGTGCTAAACTATGGATGAAAACGGCTGGACGTACGGCCGGAAAAAGGAGTGTGTGGGGAATGGACCGGGGAAACGGCGGCTTTCGTCTGAAATGGCCTTGGAACTGGGTGGTGTGCGGCTTATTTGTGGCGGCCGCGTGGTATTTTATCGGCATATTCAGCCTCCTGCTGGTGGCGCTGTTCCTGTGGTGGCAGAAAAAACGCCACCCGGACGCAGTGCCCCAGGGGGGCTACTGCCTGGACCGGACCCGGAAGCGGCTGGCCCGGCTGCTGTGGTCGGTGCTGTATCTGTTCCTGGCCGCCGGCGGCGGCGTGGTGTTCTTCATGGGCTTCGGAGAGGAGAAGGAGGAAATTGCCGACTGGGCTGTCTGGATTGTCAGCGGCGGCGCGTTTGTCCTCTTTGCCGGCTGCTTCCTGTATGAGACCTATACCGACCTGCGGGACGCTTTCTGCCCCGCCAAGAGCCGGCTGGCCAGGTCCATCCGCTCCCAGCTGCCCTACCCCGACGAGGCCCCCCCGGTAGGGGAGCTCTTCGCCATGGTGGACAAGGACATCGAGGCCAACGGCCAGTGGTTCGACCGGGTGGCCATCGGGAAGGAGTGGGTCCTGGGCGACGACGTGAGCGCCATCCCCCGGATTCGGGGGGTGTTCTCCCGGGACGAGATCAAGGTCCACTACAGCAATGGCCGGCGGCAGTCCGCCCGGATCGTCGAGCTGTACATCGTGGACGACCGCAGGCAGGTCCAGACCACCGGCATGCGTAAGCCCGCCGAGCTCCAGGCGGCGGTGACCTGCCTGCGGCTGCGGGCCCCCGAGGCCCACTTTGACGACCACGCCTGTATGGCGCGTTTTCTGGACTGCACCGAGGAGGAGTGGCAGTCCAGAGAGCGGTCCTTCCAGCGCCGCCGGGACCAGCGGCTGGCTGAGGAGGCCGAGCAGGAGCGGCTGCGGGACAGGTCGGGGGCCGTCTACGCCCCCCCTGTCCGCCAGCAGCCCCGGCAGCAGGCCCGGGCCCGGCTGTCCATCAGCGACCGCACTGGTGTCACCCGCGACTATGACTCCTTCACCCGCCGGGACGTGGAGCTGGCCGGCGAGGGGCTGGCCGAAGGGAAATATACGGTGGTGGCCCTCTTCGCCGGGCCGCGGTATCTGTACTTAAAGGCGGGGGACAGGTCGGACGGCCGGGTCACCGTCAACGCCAGCCGCCCCGACCCGGACAAGCTGCGGGTGTTTGAGACCAAATGCCCCGACCGACAGGCCCGGGAGTGGCTGCTCCAGATGTCGGAGGGCACCTTCGACCCGGACTTTACCCAGTGGAAGGATATCACCAAAAAATTGGAGAAAGAGATAAGAAAATAAAGCAAAAAGGAGCGGATCATTATGGGCAAGTATTTCAGCGACGCGGTAGACAACGCATTGGAGGCCATTTATTACAGCTATGACCGGGAGAAGGCGGCCGCCGCCGTCCAGCCCCTGGCCGACGCCGCCAACGCCGGTGACGGCGACGCGGCCTACATCCTGTCCCGGTGCGTCTCCGGGCCCCAGTACAGCTGGGACTACCACCCCTTCCAGCCCAACGACGAGGCCGTGGAGCATCTGATCCGTCAGAGCATTATCAACGGCAGCGCCATGGGTGTCCTGGGGGCCATGCGGTGCGGGATGCTCACCCCCGAGATGGAGGAGGCCATGAAGAAGCACTACCCCAGCCTCCGGGATGTGTGGAACGCGGTGTATGAGAAGGCCCAGGCGGGATGTCTGTTCGCCATGAACATGATCGGCAACACCTACTTCTGGCTGGATATCGTGCGGATTGAGGGCAAGGGTCCCGAGGACTTCCCCTCCAAGGCGGCCTTCGGCCAGTGGCTGCGGGAGAACGAGCTGAAGTGCCTGTCCTGGTTTGAGAAGGCCTTTGAGGGCGGCATGGGCTTTGCCGGCCGGAACATGTACAACCTCTACTGCGACGGCGAGGAGGGGGTCATGGAGCCAGACAAGTCCAAGGCGGAGGCCATCGCCCGGCGGGGGGCCGAGCTGGGCTACCCCGACTGGCAGGAGCGGTACGCCGGCTTCCTGCTGAATCGGGAGGGCCGGACCCAGGAGGCCCTGGATTTGTACTTCGCCGCCGCCAAACAGGGCCAGCTGTCCAGCTGGTACTACATCGGCAAAACCTTCCAGGAAGGTAAGCTGGTGCCCAAGGACTGCGTGCAGGCCATGAAGTGCTACGAGCTGGGCCTCCAGGACCCGGACCAGATCGGCTGCGCCAACCGGGCCGGGGAGCTGCTGTTCCATGGCAAGGACGGCATCCAGCAGGACTATGCCCGGGCGGTCCAGCTCTTCGAGCAGGCCCACAGCCAGAAAAATACCTGGGGCAACGACATGCTGGGCACCTGCTACCTCTTCGGTTACGGCTGCGTCAAGGACCCGGCCCGGGCCCTGATGCTCTTCCAGGAGGTGGACTACAGCACCAACCTCCTCAACTACGGCCTGGGAACCATCTATACCGAGGGCCTGGGCGCCCCTCAGGACATCAAAAAAGGCGTGGAGTACCTTCAGAAGTGCAAGAACTACGCCCCCGCTCAGGAGGCTATGCTCAAGTTTAAAAAGACCCTCTTCGGCAAGTGGGTCCGCCGTTGAATCAAAAAACTCCGGTTTCCGTGGGAAACCGGAGTTTTTTCGTTACAGCAGCGGGGCGGTCAGCTGGAAAAACGCCCCATGGGTGAGGGTCTGGGGGACCCCCTCCGGAGCCCTGCTCAGGCGGGCGGAGAGGAACCGCTCCACCTCCTCCCCGGTAACGGGGGCGTCGGGGGCCGCCTTGCCCTCCCGGTCGGAGAGGCACCCGGCCTTGACAGCCAGCAGCAGCGGGGCGGCGTAGGGGTGCTCCGCTTTCAGGTCGGGCCAGGGCAGCTTCTCCTCCCCCTGGACCAGGGCAACGCGGGTATCCGCCGCCTCCCAGCCGAAGGCCATCATGGCCAGCTCCCCCCGGGTAAGGGGGCTGTCCGGCCGGATGGTGTTGTCTCGGTAGGCGGGGCACCAGCCCGCCTCCAACAGCTTCTTCGCCGCCGCCCCCCGGGGGTCGCTCTGGGGTATATCCAGGAAAGGGGACAGCTCCATCAGCCGGGAAACTGTAACCACCTTATACCCCTGGGCGGTGAGCAGTTCCAACTGCTTGTCCAGCCCGTGGGCGATGGGAGAGCGGCGGGCCATATTGTAGCCGTCCTTCTGGAAGATGATCTGACCGCAGAAGTAGTCGGGGTCGGCCTCCAGCCGTTGGGCGATAGGCTTCCAGGCGGCCTCCACCTCCGCCTCGTAGGAAGACAGGGGGAGCCAGCCCGCCCCGTCGAAGCTGGCCGCCATATACTGGTAGCCCATTTGGGCGTAGGCGTCGTAGCTGGAGAAGCCCCCGGCGATGCCATCCACATAGTGTGGGGGGCGGGACAGGCGGATCTCGTAATTGTGGCGCTCCTTTACCAGGGCGTGGAGCTTCTCCAGGTCAGCCACCGCCTCGTTCAGGCCGGACAGGGTGTGCCGCTTGCCGTAGACTATGTTCTTCTTACCGAAGAGGACATGGGAGTAGGTGTGGCTGGTGAGCTCGTGCCCCCCCTGGAGCAGCCGGTCCACCAGCTCCGGGCAGTGGAGGACGCCGCCGTCGGCGTCCTTGCCGAAGTCGGGGTAGTGGTCGTAGGCGACGCCCCCCCAGGAGGCCTCCCCCTCCTTCCCCGGCTGGTCGGGGTAGTTGCCCGAGGTGTCCCCCACCACGTCGAAGGTGCCGGCCGCGCCGTACTTCTCCAGAATTTCCGCAAGCACCAGGGTGAGAGGCTTGCCCCCGAATCCGTCCGGGTTGGCGGGGAGACGGCAGGGACCGTCGTCAAAGGTCATGGCGCAGACGCGCTCGCTCAGCGCCACCCGCTCAATGCGCCGGACGGGGGAGAGATACACTGGGGTCCGCTCCCGGATCTGGTCCTGAAAATGGTGCTTTACCTTTTTGGCCGCACCGATGGCTTTTGTCATTAGGGACATGGAGAGTCCTCCTTTCGTAATGGCTCCCTTTTTGAAGGAGCTTGTCAGCCAAAGGCCGACTGAGGGAGTTTTTTTGATTGGCTCCCTCCATCACGGCTTCGCCGTGCCACCTCCCTCTATGAGGGAGGCTTTTATATCCCGTCCGGCGCAGCAGACCACGTAGGCCGTACCTATGGCCAGGTTTTTCAGGCCACCCTTCCGTCTGCGCTGGGCGAATTGGGACAGGCCCTTGCGCAGGTGGGGAGTATTCCTCACCAGGACGGGGGTGCAGTTCCCGGCGAGAAGGGCCGCCTTCAAATCGGGCAGGGTGAGGGCGGGGGCCTCCGCCTGGGTACAGGCGTTCCCCACCTCGCGGCGGGAGTGGGCGTCGCTTCCCCCCACCGCCGGCAGGTCCCAGCTCCGGGCCAGGGCGGCAGCCCTCTCGTTGGCCTTCTTCACCTTCAGGGCGGCCCGGGCGTTGACCGCTTCCACGCAGTCGGGACGGAACACGAAGCCCTCTGGGGCGGCACTTGGGGTCTGGTATGGATGAGCCAGAACGGCGATTCCGCCCCGGCGGTGGATTTCCGCGACGGCATCCCCGCCGTCAGGCAGACCGTCCTTCCGGAGGGCCGTCAGATCCAGGGGTTCCTCCAGAAACAGGGCGGTGATGTGGCCATGACGGGTGGACACCTCGCAGCCGGGAATGAGGAGCACCCCGTTCAGCCTCCGGGGAACGGGGGTGCACAGGTTGTGGTCGGTGACGGCCAGAGCGTCCAGCCCCGCCCTGCGGGCGGCGGCGGTCAGCTCTTCCAGGGAGGACAGGCCGTCCGGAGAGGCGGAGGTATGGGCGTGAAGGTCGATTCGGTAGGTCATGGTCTCTCCTTTTTCAGTAGGGAGCGGTAGTACATCAGCCCTGGCCTGGGGTCGCCCCACTCCCACAGGCCGTCCTTGACCGCCGGACTGAGGAAGTCCCCCAGTGCCCCCAGCGCTTTGCCTGGGCAGCCCCGTTTCAGCCAGCTTAGGCCGGCCATCAGGTCGGATGGGGCGAACTGCATCTTACAGGGCCGGAAGGGCGCCGGCGGCGGCAGGGGCTCCGGCTCCTCCTCGGGGTTGCCCCGGTTCCAGCTGAGGGTGTGCCACAGCAAGGGGAGGCCGCTCTTGGAGGCCCGGGTCAGTGGAAAGGTACCCCACACCCGGGGGTTGATCTCCAGCAGGCGAGGCTGTCCGTCCGCCCCCTCCTTGAACTCGAACATGGCCAGGCCGGTGTAGCCTGTTTCGGCAACCAGCCGGGCGGCGTACTCCTCCAGGTCGGGCCGGTCCGTCCGGACACAGCAGGAGGATGGACCGCCGGTGATGGGGTATTCCCGCACACGGCGGTGGCACAGGGCGGCCCGGATCGTCCCCTCCTCCGCCAGAATGGAGCAGCCCAGCCCGCCCCCGGGCAGGTACTCCTGGACCATGGGGGGCGCGCCGGTGAGAGCCTGAAACCGCTGGAAGGCCGCCGTCCCCTGTTCCGGGGTCCGGGCGATGACATACCGCTGGGCGGCGGACAGACCGAATTTCTCCCCGCACAGGGGCTTGACCACGCAGGGCAGAGGGAGACGGGCGAAAAAGGCTGGGAGGTCCTCCCCCGGCTCGGGGGCAAACCGCGCCGGGACGGGGATGTTCAGCTGTTCCCCCAGGCGGGCCACTGTCTCCTTGCTGTTGAAGGCGTCCAGCTGGGCTGGGGTCGGGACGCACAGACCGCAGACCCGGGCGAAGCGGTCCCGCTCCGCCGACAGTGCGGCCTGGGTGGCCGCCCCCACGGGCAGCAGGGCGGGACGCTCCTGCTCCTCCCGGGTCAGTCTGGCGCACAGCTCGCAGAGGACCTCAGGCCAGCCCTCCCGGGGCAGGAGGACGGTCTCCCTCGCGTATTTTGAGGCGAAGCCCAGCGGGGCCGGGACCCCCTCCCGCTCACAGCAGACCGTCCGGACCCCGGCCTGGGCCAGGTCCCGGATCAGCGCCAGCGACATGCGGTAGTGTACGTCGGTAATGACAGCAGTCACCATTCTCCCCCCTTAGCGGTACAAATATAGCATGTTTTGGGAAAAAATGCAATGGGAAGAAAAGTCTTGACATACTTTGTATATCTAGGTATAATATACCTAGATATACAAGGTAATGCTTGCACGCAGGCAAGGAGGGGATGACGGCCTCATCTGTCATTAGCACTGGTGCCTGCGGCCGGGACGAAAAGAAAGGATGGTCAAGATGAAATTTGACAAGGGCCTGATGGCGGGGAGCGGTACCATGCTGATCCTGTCCCTGCTGGAGGGGAGCGATATGTACGGCTACCAAATGATCGAGGAGCTGGCTCGCCGGTCCAACGACCTGTTCCAGATGAAGGAGGGCACCCTCTACCCCATCCTCCACGCCCTGGAGAAGAACAAGTGCCTGTCCTCCTACCAGCAGGAGGCGCCCACCGGGCGGATGCGGAAGTACTACAAGCTCACCCGGAGGGGGAAGCAGCTGCTGGACGACAAGCGGGCGGAGTGGGGGGCATTCCACCAGGGGGTGGAACAGGTGCTGTCGGGCGGGGCCAACGCCCTGGCGTGAGGAGGCGGCTATGAAGAGCATCATGGGGATGTACTCCTGGCTGAACATCGCCACCTCCGGCATCCGGTTCGGCCCGGACCGGGAGGCGGTGCGGCGTGAGCTGGTGGAACACATCGAGGACCGGGCCGCCGATCTGATGCGTATTTTTCCTGACATCCCGGAGGAGGAGGCGGGAGAACGGGCCCTGGCCGCCATGGGGGACGCCTGGGAGCTGAAAAAGGAGCTGGCCCGGGTCCACACCCCCTGGCTGGGGTATCTGTGGCGGTGTACCCAGGCGCTGGTGTGGGGGCTGATGGCCCTCATCCTGATCGCGTCGCTGGACACCGGGCTGGACTTTCTGCGGGAGCGGCAGTACCGGCGGGAGGAAGCCCAGAACTCCCAAGTGGTGGGCCGGGCCCTGTATGAGGACGGCGTCCCCGACTGGGAGGGGGAACGGCTGGCCGTCCTCCAGGTGGACGGGGAGGCCCGGCTGGGGCGGAGTGTAATCTCGGTGTCCAGGGCCGCCCGGTGGCGGGAGCCTGAGGGGGACTGCCTCTATATCCGCCTGCGGATCACCTGGGACCGGCCTTGGGAGGTCAACCAGATGGCCATCAATCACCTGTGGGTCGAGGACGACTTGGGGAACACCTATGAGATCGACGCCGCCCGGAGCCTTCTGGACGGCTGGAACTGGAGCCAGCGGGACTTGGCCGTGGAAGGTGTCCCCCTTGAGGCCAAGGAGCTGCGCATCCACCATGAGCTGCGGGATGAGCTGGACCTGGCGGTGGATCTGACAAAGGAGGTGGCCCCATGAGAATACCGGATTTTGTGGAAAAGCGGTGGGACCGGGTGAAAAAGCTTTGGGCCCGCCTGCCCAAGCTGCCCCGGATGTGGCGGATTGTCCGCAATGTGACCCTGGCGGCGGCGCTGGCTGTGCTGGTCCTGACTATGCTGGAGTGGCCCGCCCTCAGTCCCTACGGGGCCTTCCAGCGGCTGGAGGGGGCCTATCTCCTTACCCCCTCCCGGCTGGTGCTCCAGGTGGAGCAGGGCAATACCACCGGTTATCTCTCTGAAGGGGAAAGCTGGATTACGGTAGGCAGCGTGGAGAAATATGGCGATGCGGCCAAGCCCATGAACATTGACAGAAATGTGTCCCTTCTGCACCAGGTCTTGCCCAAGGAGGGGATCGTCGTGGTCCTCCTCCCGGCAAAAAATGAGGACAACGGCGCGGTGGCGGCCGTGTGGGGCGCTCCGGAGGAGGCCGTCTCCGGGACGCTGGAGCTGGACCTGAAGGATATCAGCAGCCGCCACCCCTGGATCTATGCCGTGCCCGGGCTGGAGACCTTCTCTGCTCAGGCCGAGAGGCGGGAGGACGGTTGGTTTATCTTTCAGTTTGTCCCCCACGACTACCACGGGGAGGGCACCAGCTGCGCCATGGAGATGCTGCTGGCCTGGGGGCCATACTTCTCCTTCGAGCAGACGGAGCAGCCCTACCGGCTCACCCTGACCGACGCCCAGGGAAATACCGCGGCGGAGCAGTCCGGCACCCTGCCCCCGAATCAGCGTTTAGCTCAGTGGTAAAGAAAGCCCGCCTTTCTCAGGCGGGCTTTTTTGTGGTGAAAAAAGGGCGCAGTTTCCCCTCGGTTCTGTAAGATGTACGCGAACATGCAACTTTTCGGGAAATCCCGCCAGGGTTGAGGGGACGGAAACCTCAACATAAAAAATGGAGGTAATATGATGAACCGTACACAAAACTACAATCTCTGCCAGTGGGAAGCTGCGGACAAGGTCCAGCGGACCGACTTCAACGAGGACAACCGAAAAATCGAGGCGGCCATTCTGGCGGCCCGGAAGGCCCCCTGCTGTGTCTACGGGACCTACGTGGGCAACGGCGGGACGGTCACGGTCGATGTGGGCTTCCGGCCCGGCTTTCTGGTCATCATCCCGGGCAACTACTCCGACGGCGGCCTGACCGCCAACGGCGTATGTATCTTCGGCGGACCGGAGCGGCAGGTTCGGATGTCCAAGACCAGAAACGGCGCCGCCCAGTACGTCACATTCACCGAAAACGGCTTTCAGCTCACCGAGAGCGACCCCAGGTCCGGCATGACCGCCACCGATGTCACCTTCCACTACTACGCCTTCTATTGACAGGGAAACCCCCGGACGATTGCTCGTCCGGGGGTTCTGTTCAGATAAAACTTACCATTTTAAGACGCAGTCTCCTCAAAGGTAAAGGTAAGAGTTTTGGCACTGGCGTCCCAAGTCCCGTTCTTAGAAGCTAAGGTTGCACCAGTCACACTGTCGGCGAACTCATAGGAACTCGCATCGGCATCCTTGATTTTTAGAGTTACGACCAGCTTATAAATGGTACTCGCCGCTGCGTTTCCGGTCGACGGAGTTGTATCGCTACCAGCAAACCACTCCTGCGTCACAATTTCCACATGCTCGTTGCCAGAGCTGTCCAGGGCGGCTGTAGCCAGGGCCTGGTCCTTGGCCGGAGCGTTAAAACTACTCCCAAAGGTAACGGTGCTGACCTTGGTCTTGGGAGTCGGGGTCTTAGTCACACCAGTAACCACGATCATCTTTGCGCCGTCGTCCAGGTAGACGTTCAGAGCCACGGTGTAGCCGTTGTCCTTGGCGGTGAACATATCCTCCAGGGAGCGGATGTTCTTGCCGTAGATATCCTTGTCGTGCAGGTCGATGATGACAGCGTCGCCGGCCTTAATGTCAGCGAAGTGCTCCACGTCCAGGGTCAGCTCGTCCTCATAGTAGCTGGCGAAGTTGCCGGCCTTGTCGCCCTTCTGCTTGTCATACTTGTCGCTCAGGTTCACATTGGCGATGGCCTTGAAGTCATAGACGTCAGTGCCGTCCTCGTCCTTGATGGAGTAGGTCACAAAACCGGTCTTGCCAGAGTTGCTGTCATTGCTGATATCCACAGAGGAGATAACAGTCATGGTCTTGCCGCTGTTGTCATAAATCTCGAACTGATAGCGGGTCTTGCCGCCCACCTTGACCTGCTCCACATCGGCATCGGCATCCACGTAGACCACGTCGTCGGAGTCGATAGAGGAATCGTAGCTGCTCACGGCCATGACCACGTACAGGGCGACCTTGGTGCCCTTGACCATCTCTGTGATGGCATAAACATTATCGCCGCTGACCTTCTTGTAGTTGACGCCGCCGGTGGCCTGGTGGACCTTCAGATCAGCGCCCTCGCCCTCGGCGATGACATACTTGGTGCTGGCGTTTACGCGCGTGTCACCCAGACGGGTGCCGTCAGCCTTGATCTCGGTATCGTCCGCAACAGTCAGAGCGGTGTTGTTGGCGGTGTAGTCGCTGTTGATCTCGCCGAGGGTAGCCTTGGCGTCATAGTAGCCGTCGTCATCGGCGTTCTCTTCCAGAACGATGAAGTGGTTGTTGGTGAAGAAGTCGGAGGCAGGAATCACACCCTTCAGGCTGTCTTCTTCAGTAGCCTGATCGTACTCACCGTCGGTGCCGCCTGTGGCATCGACCCAGCTGTACAGGGGGAAGTCCTTGGTGGTGCCGTCCATGGCGACGACCTGGATGTTCATGGTGACGGTATCCTTGCCGTACTTGGTGTCGGTAGTGGTGTAGGGCTCGCCCACCACGTAGTAGACCTCGTCCAGAGCCACATCAGCTCCCTTGGTCTCCTCAGCGCCGATGATGTAGTTGTTGCTGTCCAGCACGAAGGTGTACTCGCTGTCCAGGCTGGCGGTCACGTTGTCGTTGACGGTGTACTTCTCGCCGTCCACGCGGATGAAGTCAGAGCCGGTTGCGGTGACCTTGCCGTCGATGGTCTCGGGGATATAGGAGGCGATCAGGTTATCGTCGTCGCCCTCGACATAGGCGATGTAGGCATCTTCCACATAGTCGCCGCCGGTAAAGCCGGTGATGTCGGTGTCGAAGAACTCAGTCTTGGAGCCGGTGATGTTCATGGCGATCTCCACCACATAGGCGGCGCCGTCGTCCTCCATGGCTTCCTTCTCGCTCTTCACGTCGGCATCGCAGGCGCGGACCTCGGTGATCTTGCCTACGGAGTAGCGGGTCACGACGACGGTAGCGGCTTTGTTGTCGGTCACGTCGTAGAACTCCACCACATCGCCGATCTCCAGATCGTCGATATCGGTGTTGCTGTCAGCGGCGTCTCCATTGACGGAGATAACGTCGCCATCGGTGGTCAGGTTCTTCTTGGCCTCATTGGCCCAGTAGTTGGTGTTCTCACCGGACTTGTTGACCACGATGGAGTACTTGGCGTCGTCAGTGACGGTGATGATGTTCTTGTTGTCGTAGACCCAGGTCTTGGCAGGACGGCCCAGAGCGTCATTCTCGCTGCCGTCTTTGTCCGCGCCGAAGGTCAGCTTATCCTCGTACAGCTTCTCGCAGAGCTGCTGATACTTGTAGTCGTTGGAGTTGGTGTCAGCATCGCCAGTGTAACCGGCCTCGCCGGTCTCAACCTTCTTGTACTCGATGTTGCCCAGGTTGATGGTGGCGTCGCCGATGGTGATGTCGCCGCCGTTCTTGACGGTGGTGACCACGTCGGCCTTCAGGGCGTTCAGAGTGACCTGAGCCACGGCGTCGCGGTTCAGGAAGGTGTTTCCGTTGACGGAACCCAGGTTCTTGAACAGCTTGATCTCAG
>JBCLQX010000011.1:0-87142 GCA_041223805.1 Oscillospiraceae bacterium 44-34
CTGTTTCATACCCAGCGCCCCCTTTCCCTTATTTTATCACATCTTTTATCATTTGGGGGGATTAAATCAGCGTTTCCCTAAAATATCCAGTATCACGTCATTTCTCCTGTTTTTTGTCTAGGTCCGGTCCAGCTGTAAGTATGTGTCGGGCACCTTGCCCACGATCACCGTCTCGGCTACGCACAGCCGGGTGTGGAGGCTGGCCTCCACCTCCCCGCCGGGAAGCAGCAGGATCATGGGTACGTCTACCTCCATCCAGATGCGGTGGAGGGTCTGATTCACGCCGGCGGAGGTAAACTGGCTGTCGAACTCCGCCCGCACCGTGCCCACCGTCATGGCCCGAGCCTTGAGGGCGGGCCCCTTGGCCCACAGGGGTTCCAGATCAAAGAGGCTCCCCAGGGGGACCTGAATGTCGGACACGTCCACATCCTCCAGGGCCTCCAGGATGGCGGCGGTGAGCTCCGCCCGGAGCAGGTTCATGTTCGCCATGTCGGTGGTCAGGGCGGTGATGGACCCTCCCCCGTCCCGCTGGATGGTGACAAAGTCCCCATAGCTCACATGCCGCTCGGCCAAGTCGGCGGTGACGGCGTTCTCCACAACGGCGGTCATCTTGTTTTGGGCCTGAGCGGAGGCAATCTCCGCCACTACCGGGCGCAGCCTGTTCTCCAACAGGGTGATCACCGTCCCCGCCACTACCAGGGCCACCGACAGGGTGATAAGGACCGGCGGTATCCTCAGCGCCGGTCTGGGGCCCGTCCAAACTGGATGGCGGCGCTTGGCCGGTCTGCGCATATATCGGACAAACTCCCGCCGCCATGGACGCATTACCCTCACCCCCTATAAGGGTAGGATATTCTAAAGCGGGCTTGGCCTATTCCTTAATCGCGACTGCAATTCCTAACAAAATATACCGCAAAATATTTTTCATATTTGTTCCTCCACAAATGCAAGCTGATCGGTTCTAATCCGAGGGTCCCAACAGCTCCTGAACAGCCAGCAGGACGCCCAGCTTGCCGGATTCGAAGGTCAGCCCACCCTGGAGGTAGACGGTGTAGGGGTCCCGCATGGGGGCGTCGGCGGACAGCTCGATGGACGCGCCCTGAATGAAAGCCCCCGCCGCCATGATGACCTGACAGTCGTAGCCGGGCATGTCCCAGGGCTCCGGGGTGACGTAGGAATCCACCGGCGCGCCGAACTGGATGCCCCTGCAGAACCTTTTCAGGGCCTCCGGCTCCTGCATGTGGATCATCTGAATGATGTCGTGGCGCACCGCCGAGGAGTGGGGCTGAGTCTCATAGCCCAGCAGCTCCATCACCCTGGCGGCGAACACGGCGGTTTTCACCGCCTGGGCCACCGTGTGGGGGGCCAGGAACAGCCCCTGATAGAGCAGGCGGTTCTGCCCCAGGGTACACCCGCACTCCCCTCCGATGCCGGGGACGGTGAGCCGCATAGCGGCCCCCTCCACCAGGTCCCGCCGTCCGGCGATGTAGCCCCCGGTGGGGGCCAGCCCGCCGCCGGGATTTTTGATGAGTGACCCCACCACCAGGTCCGCCCCCACATGGGTGGGCTCCATGGTCTCCACAAACTCGCCGTAGCAGTTGTCCACCAGGATGGCGGCGCTGGGGTTGGCCTCCTTGATAATCCGGCACATCTCCCCGATCTCCGCCACCGACAGGGAGTCCCGGGTGGAGTAGCCCTTGGAGCGCTGAATGAGCACCGCCTTTACCCGGGGGTCCAAGGCGGCTTTCCTGATCCCCTCCAGGTCGGGCTTGTTGTCACGGAGCTCCACCTGCCGGTACTCCACCCCGTAGTCCTTCAGGGAGCCAGGGCCCTTGTTCACCGCTCCCACGACCCCCAACAGGGTGTCGTAGGGCGCGCCGACGGCGGACAGCAGTACATCCCCCGCTTTCAGCGCCCCAAACAGGGCACAGGCGATGGCGTGGGTGCCGTTGACGAACTGAATGCGCACCAGTGCGGCCTCCGTTCCGAAGAGGTCGGCGTAAATTTCGTCCAATTTATCCCGACCCAGGTCGTCGTAGCCGTAGCCGGTTGTGCCGGCAAAATAGCCGTCTGCCACCCGATGCTTCTGAAAAGCGGCCAGCACCCTTGCGGTGTTTTCCCCGGCGATGGCGTCGATTCGGGCAAATTCCTCAGTCAGCTGGCCCTGGGCCTGGGCGCCCAAAGCCCTGACGCGGTCGTTTATCTGCATATTTATTCAGTCCTATCCGTTTTGTTCGATTGGCTTATAGTTCGCTCACCAGCCGCTTAAACACCTTGCCGCGCTCCATAAAGTTCTTGAAGCGGTCGAAGGCGGCGCAGGCCGGAGAGAGCACCACAACATCCCCCTCCCGGGCGGCATCCCGGGCGGCGGCCACAGCGGCAGCCAGGTCCTCGGTCTCGATGATCCGCAGACCGCTCTCGGCATAACCCTCGGCCTCCTCCACTGCCTGTCTGATGGCGGGGGCGGTGTCGCCGGTGAGAATGAGGACCTTGACCTTCTCCACCATAGCCATGCCCAACTGGGTGAAGGGCACCCCCTTATCATAGCCTCCGGCGATGATGATGAGCTTCTGGTCGAAGGAATCCAGGCAGGCCATGGTCCGAGTTGGGCTGGTGCCGATAGAGTCGTTGTAGTATTTCACCCCGTCCAGCTCCCGCACCAGCTCAATGCGGTGCTCCACCCCGGTGAACCTCTGGGCCACCGCCCGGACGCACTTGTCCGGGACGATGCCGTCCACTGCCGCGATGGCGGCCATATAGTTTTCAATGTTGTGGACGCCGGGAATCTGAATATCAGCCAGGGGCAGAACCTCCCGGCTGCCCATGGGATTGGTCAGCCAGACGGCGTTGTCCCGGAGGTAAACCCCCTCCTCCAGCCTCTGCTTGCGGCTGAACAGCATGGTCTGTCCTACGGCGGCTTTGGCTAGGGACCGGGTGATGTCATTGTCGTAATTGAAGACGGCCCGGTCCTCCGCTTTCTGATGGCAGAAGATATTCAGCTTGGCGCTGGTGTACTCCTCCATGGTGTGGTGATAGTCCAGGTGATTGGGTGACAGGTTGGTGAACACCGCCACATTGGGGCTGCGGTCCATGCTCATCAGCTGGAAGGAGGACAGCTCCACCACAGCCACATCCTCCGGGGTCATCCCGTCCACATCGGGCAGGAGGGGCCTTCCGATATTCCCCCCCAGGTAGACGTTCAGTCCCGCCTCCTTCAAAAATTCGCTGATGAGGGTGGTGGTGGTGGTTTTGCCGTCGCTGCCTGTCACCCCGATGATCCTGCATGGACAGAGCTGAAAAAACAGTTCCATCTCGGAGGTAATGACGCTCCCCCCCTCCACCGCTTTTTTCAGCTCAGGCGTGTTGGAGCTGAGGCCAGGAGTACGGAATATGATATCAAATTTGTGAATCTTTTCCAGATAGTCAGGCCCCAGCTTCAGCCTGGCTCCCAGGCTCTCCAGCTCGGAAGCCTGTTCCTCCGCCCGCTCCCTGGGGGATTTATCACAGACAGTTACCTTCAAATTGGCCCGCAGGAGCATACGGACCAGGGGGGTGTTGCTCACCCCCATGCCGATAACGGCGATGGACCGGCCCCGCAGGGTTTCAAAGTATTCAGACGTGATGGACATAGCACGTCCTCCTTCCATTATTTTTCCCAATAAATCATATTACCATATTTCCCCGAATAATTCAATCAAAAACCCGGCCGATGGAAGAATCCACTGGTCGGGTTTTTCAGGCTCTGGGGTGGG
This sequence comes from Oscillospiraceae bacterium 44-34, assembly GCA_041223805.1. Taxonomy (GTDB): domain Bacteria; phylum Bacillota; class Clostridia; order Oscillospirales; family Oscillospiraceae; genus Lawsonibacter. The sequence continues at coordinate 3,753 of JBCLQX010000011.1, forward strand.
CCTTTTTATACACATCTTTAATCTTTTGGTTGATGAGCTTGGAGTAAATCTGAGTGGAGGAGATGTCAGCGTGTCCCAGCATTTCCTGGATGGACCGCAGATCGGCTCCATTTTCCAGCAGATGGGCGGCAAAGGAATGGCGCAGAGTGTGGGGCGTGATGTCCTTCTGAATACCCGCTTTTTCCTGATAGAACTTAATCAGCTTCCAGAAGCCCTGCCGGCTCATCCGCTCGCCACTCATATTCACAAACAGCGCCGCATCATCCACCGAATCCACCAACTGGGGGCGCACATCGTTTATGTATTCGCTCAGAGCGCGGATTGCCGCCGGGTAAAGGGGAATTATGCGCTCCTTTCCCTTGCTGAAGCATTTGAGCACCCCGCCTGGGAGATTCAGATTATCCACGTCCAGTTCGATAAGCTCGCTGACCCGGATGCCGGTGGCGTAGAGCAACTCCAGCATAGCCCGGTCACGATAGCCCTTCAGGTCAGTGCACTCGGGCTGCTCCAGAAACAGTTCCACCTCCTTGCTGGTGAGCACCTGGGGCAGCTTGCGCTCCACCTTGGCTGGGGATACCCCTTTGGCCGGGTTTCCGCCCACATAGCCCTTCACCATCATACAGGTGTAAAAAGACTTAATGGAGGCCACCGACCGGGTAACTGTGGCAGGAGATTTCCCCTGTTTCATCAGGGAATTGGCATAGTCCTCCACTTCACGGGTGACCACCTGCGTAAGGTCTAACCCCTTCCCCACCATCACCTCAGCGAACTGGTGAACGTCCCGGAGGTAAGAGCTGACCGTGTTGGCCGAGGCCTGTTTTTCAGTTTTCAGATAGTCCTCATAGATCGCCAGCAATTCAGCCACTTCCAAAACTCCCAAAATCAAGTTACAGGATCACCCGGGCCGTCGCCCGAAGAAGTACCGGAACCACCCAGAATTCCAATAGTCCCGCCGCTAAAGTTAAACACACGCACACCCCGGCTCGATACCAGAAAGCGCCGTTAACAGAAAGACCGCCCCTCCCCTCACCGGTCAGCCGCCGCAACAGCTGCTGGGCGGAGAGGAAGCTGGGCACCCCGGCCAGAAACAGAGCGGGCGCCCACAGCAGGGCAGGCAGACCAAAAAGGACGAAAGCAGGGAACAGACCGCTTCCCCCAAACACACGGCAGAAGCAGGCCGCAGAGAAGGAGAAGAAAAAACCCCGCACCCCGAAGAGCACTGGCAGACCCGCCAGTCCCAATGCGGTCAGCCCCAGCACCAAAGCGGCCAGCAGATACTTTAGCTCGCCCCAGAGCAGATGCCACAGGCTTTCTGACAGGCAGTTCTCCTGTGCCAGCGCCAGATAGTCGGTTAAATAACCGCTCAGATCCAGCGCACCTGCCTCGCCGGACAGGGCGGCCAGCAGACTGCCAGCCAGTCCTCCCAGGAAGAATGAAATTGCCAGAACCGCCAGCGCACCCCGCTGGTCCGACGGCAAGTCCCATTTTTTCCGAATCTTCATTCCCATAGGCGTCACCTCTGTAACAGCCTATGTAAAGAGTGAAAAAAATAGACGTGGAGCTTGCGTGTCCACTTCAAGGGATATTCTTACTATAGCTCCTTCCGGACTTTTTCGCAAGGGGGTTTTGCAAATTTCTCTGTTTTTGCCAATTTTCGAAATTTCTTATGTAAATTGTATTATGTAAACTTTGGAACTGAAAGGGCTGTGGAGCCCGGATATTGGGCTCCACACGGCTAAAATCTGGTGTTTCCAATGCGAATATCGCGCTAGATATGGAGTGGCCTCCCGAAAACTCAGCAGTCGCAGAGATTACAATCTGTATTATTGCAATCTGTATACTGTCCTTCCCCCATCCCAGCGGCGATGGCGTTAAGGGAGATGGCGCACTCCAAACGCTTTCGTTCCATTGCACAGGCCACCTCGTTAGACCTTGTTATGTCGCCATTGACAAGCAGATTGGAAGCGGAACAGCCCCCGCTGCAGTAAAACCGGGCCCAACACTCCCGGCAGGCCGGGCGGGTATACACATTCTGTTGGGCAAATTGACCAGAGATTTCCATATTGAAGCCGCCGCTGTGGACATTGCCCATACGGAACTCCTCTTTCCCCACAAACTGATGGCAGGGGTAAATGTCCCCGTCGGGGGTGATAGCCACGTACTCGCACCCGGCCCCGCAGCCCCGCAGCCGCTTGATGACGCAGGGGCCCTGAGACAGGTCCACATTGAAGTGGAAGAAGTTGATGTCCTTCCGATCCTTCAGCAGGCCGGCCAGCCTTTCATACTCCTCCTCTACCCTGTCCAGGTCCTCCGCGCGGATGGCGTAGGGGTCCTCGGGAGGGCCGCTGCACGGCTCCACCGACACATGGCGGAAGCCCAAGTCGCCCATGTGGAGGATATCCTGGGCAAAGTCCAGACTGTCCCGGGTGAAGGTGCCTCGGACGTAATAGTCCTTGGTCCCCCGCTGGGCCACCAGCTTTTGGAATTTGGGGATGATCACGTCGTAGCTTCCCTTCCCGTTGACGGTGGGCCGCATCCTGTCGTTGACCGACTGCCTGCCGTCCAGGGAGAGCACCACGTTGGACATCTCCCGGTTGATATAGTCGATGGTCTCATCGTCCAGCAGGACGCCGTTGGTGGTGATGGTGAATCGGAATACCTTGTCGTGCTTCTTCTCCAGGGAGCGGGCGTACTCCACCGTCCCCTTCACCACGTCCATGGCCATCAGAGGTTCGCCGCCGAAGAAGTCCACCTCGATGTTCCGCCGGCTTCCCGACTTGGCCACCACCCAGTCGATAGCCTTTTTCGCGGTGTCCAGATCCATGGTTATCCGGTGGCCGGTGCCGAAGTCGCCGGTGGAGGCGAAGCAGTATTTGCACCGCAGGTTGCAGTCGTGAGACACATGGAGGCACAGGGCTTTCACCACCGCCGCCTTGGGCAGGGCCATGGCGGCCTCCGGGTCGATGTACTCGTCGGTGGTGAAGAGCAGTCCGGCCTCCTGAAGCTCTCTCAGCTCCTGCCAGCCCTCCTCCAGCTCGGCCCGGTCGTATTGAGACAGCCTGTCCGCCAGCTCAGAGGGAAGCTCCTCCCCCAGGGGCCCCTCCCCTGCCCCGCTGAGCAGGTCGTAGGTCAGCTTGTCCAGCACGTGGACCGCGCCGCTGTTCACATCCGCCGCCAAGTACTGCCCCAGGGCGGTAAAGGTATGTACAGTTGTCATAGTTTTCTTCTCCTGTTCTAAATATAATAGTCCTCAAACTCAATGGTGCCAAATTCAGAAATCTCAAATTTTTTCTCGGTCAGCCTGGACAGCAGTTCTCTGGAGAATTCCCCAAAAGAATTTGCGGTAACCTCCGAAAAATCCATACCGGAGCACCAGAGAAACACTTGACCATAGGTCCCGTTTTTGCCCGGGTCGCAGTCTAAAATCAGATAGTCGCTCCCCTCATATTCTGTGAAAGGAATCCAGCCCCTGCGCCAGATAAAGGGCTTGACCTTGTCCTCCGTCACCCACTCCAGCGGCTCTGTCTCCTTTTCAAAGAGTTCGTTCATCATATTCCAGGTCTCAATAATGCCGGTGACGGACAGAAAAGGATTGAATCCGAGCAAGGGAATTTCCGTGTTTCGGTTCCTTGCGGCCTCCTCCGTATTTTTCTGCCCGTTCATCGTGGACAGATAGTCACGAAAGGCCTGGGGCAGTTCCACCCCCACCGCCTCCTCCAGGCGCTGTATCTCCAAAGCATCGGCGGGTGGGTTGACGCTTGCGTAAATGTCCTCTGAAGCCAGCTTGATCTGTTTCAAAATTTCACGCCACACCTGTTCCATCCTCAAATAACCTCCTCGTAGTAGGCGAACATCCGCTCATAAAAGGAACGAGTCTGTTCTTCGTCTCCCCAGGAGAGAGGATCGTCGGCATAGCTCAATGTCCAAAACGGCTCCTGGTTGTAAAGCCTGCCGGGAAGGCTCTCCCATACAGAATACATTTTACTTCCGAACTGTCGGAGGTCTGTGCACCTGTCATAGTAGTCCTTGAGTTTTTTCATCAAGGTCCGTCCAAATGTCTCCGGGTGCAGACCGATATAGCCATAGTCCAGTTGTGTTCGGATATAGATGACCGCTTCTTGAATGTCGGTCTCGCACTCCAGGTCCAGCAGAATCCTGTCGTCCGGATGCTCCAAAAACAGGGCGTCCAGCCGTTTCTGGTACTCCTCTTCTGTGACGATATCCTCATAAAGCAGGATAGCATACGCCAGCAGTTCCTCCAAGGCAGTTCACCTCCGTATTTTCACAGCATCCTCCAAACACAGCAAAAAGGCAGGCGCGAACGCGCCCGCCCTTTCAGGCTTTGTGATTTACTTGTTCTCGCACTTCTGGTTGGCGACGGTGCAGGAAGTCTTGCAGGCGGACTGGCAAGAGGTCTGGCACTCGCCGCAGCCGCCGTGGGCGGCGCTCTGCTTCAGGGTGGCCCCGTTCAAGATCTGAATGTGTTTCATTGGAATCTCCTCCTGTTTGGTTGCTTACAGCAGATTCTGCTATAGTAAAAGTCATTATAACATAGGCTCCAAGAGATTTCAATCATCTTCTGCGTTTTTTCTTGGGTTTTCTTGCCAGCAGTCCAGAGATCGCCCCGCCGCACAGGCAGGCGCACAGGATACCCGCCCCGCCATTGGCTACAGAGGCGCCCTCATAGGCGATCAGTCCCGCTGTAAGCAGCAGTAAAAAAAGCACCAACCCCACACCCAGGCCCGCTGGAAGAGACCGGCCTCCCACCCTGTGGACAGCAAAGCTCCCTCCCACAAGAGTGCCCAGAGCACAGACCGCCAGTACCGCCCCATACATGTCCCCCACCGGCATTGCGCCGATGGACACCAGCACCGCGCAGATCAGCAGGGCAAGGATAGACGTTACGCCGGCCAGTGCACCGCCAATCAGTATGTCGCACATGGCGTTGAGCCATTGGGCGCCCAACTCCTCCGGACGCCGCTCCTTCTTCTTCATAAAAACACCCTCCCCCACGGTTTGATAAAACCTATGCAGGGAGGGCGAGAGACATGCCTGTTTTCTTTTTAGCTCGCTGGCTGCTCAGAGGACACATTTTTGCTGGATACGGCCCACTTGGTAAACTCAATACGCACCCGGTCAGCGCTGGTTTCGATGACGATGGTGCTCTCATCCACCTTGCAGATGGTGCCCACAATACCGCCGATGGTGGTGATGACGTCGCCCACCTTCAGGGAATCCCGCAGGTTCTGGGCCTCCTTCTTCCGCTTGTTTTCCGGGCGGATCATGAAGAAGTACATCATGGCAAACATCAGTAAAATCACAATAATGAAACTAGGATCACCCATAAATTTTAGCCTCCAAAATTTAATCAATCGGTCAACAGAATCTCTATTTGACACAGTGAAAAGTATTATAGCGGATATTTGTCCGGTTGACAAGTCCTTTTGTCAAATTTCTCTAATCTTCCCGACAGGACCGGTCCAGCAGACCGGAGTGCCGGGCCCGAAAGTCGACAAAGGTGCCATTGTCCAGGCTCTCCCGGATACGGGCCATCAGTTCGTTGTAGAAGTGCAGATTGTGGAGCACTGCCAGCCGCATGGCCAGCATCTCCCCCGCCGTCAGCAGATGGCGCAGGTAGGCCCGGGAGAAGGAGCGGCAGGCGGGACAATCGCAGCTCGGGTCGATGGGCCGCCCGTCCAGCTTGTACTTCTCATTTTTGATGTTGATGGTCCCGTTCCAGGTGTAAAGCTTGCCGTGGCGGGCGTTCCGGGCGGGCATGACGCAGTCGAAGAAGTCCACCCCTCTGGCCACCCCCTCGATGATGTTGGAGGGCGTCCCCACCCCCATGAGGTACCGAGGTTTTTCCCGGGGCATATGGGGCTCCACCGCGTCGATGATGTCGTACATCACCTGGGTGGGCTCCCCCACCGCCAGGCCGCCGATGGCGTAGCCGTCGCAGTTCAGCTTGGCGATCTCCTCCATATGCCAGACCCGCAGATCAGAGTATGTCCCTCCCTGATTGATGCCGAAGAGCTGCTGCTGAGGATTGACCGTATCTGACAAGGTATTCAGCCTGTCATGCTCTGCCACACAGCGCTCCAGCCACCGGGCGGTCCGCTCGCAGGAGGCCTTCACATACTCATAGGGGGACGGGTTCTCCACGCACTCGTCAAAGGCCATAGCGATGTCACTGCCCAGGTTGGACTGGATGCCCATGGACTCCTCCGGGCCCATAAAGATACGCCGGCCGTCGATGTGGGAGGCAAAGGTGACCCCTTCCTCGGTGATCTTCCGCAGGCCAGACAGGGAAAAGACCTGGAAGCCCCCACTGTCGGTGAGCATGGGACCGTTCCAGTCCATAAATTTGTGGAGCCCACCCATCTGTCGGACCACACCGTCTCCTGGGCGCAGGTGCAGGTGGTAGGTGTTGGACAGCTCCACCTGACAGCCGATCTCTTTCAAATCGTGGGCGGACACCGCCCCCTTGATGGCCCCCTGGGTGCCCACGTTCATGAACACCGGGGTCTGGACTACCCCGTGGGCGCAGGTGAACACGCCGCGTCGGGCTCTCCCCTCTTGTTTTAAAATCTCAAACACACAAAAACTCCTTCTACATATTTTTCCACAAATAAACCATATCAGTGAGCAAAACTCCGCCCTCATAAATCGGGTGGTCATAGTTCTCTGTGAAAAAGTTCTCAACTTTGTGGGAACGGACGAAGCCGCAGGCCTCATAAAACGGAATGGTCAAGAGGCTGTCTCCCGTCCCCACCTGTAAAATCGAATATTGTCCACGATACCTGTTCGCAACATAATCAATCAACGCTTTTCCATGCCCTTTTCGCTGACAGTCGGGTAAAACCGCTAAGTTTTTGATCTCCAGAATCCCTTCTCCCTCGTCGGTGACCACGCACTCTCCCACGACCGTTCCGTCAGTCAGGACGAACATGGTTCCCCGGTCCAGGTAGCGGTCAATCATACTCTCCTGTTCATCCGCTAAAAGCAGCAAGGGGAGATATCGCTTTTTGTCTGTCACAATCTCTCTGATTTCCAAAAAGCACCTCAAAAATCGGCGATCATCATGGCGTCCCCAAAGGAAAAGAAGCGGTAGCGCTCCCGTACCGCCGTCTCATAGGCGGACAGGACATGCTCCCTGCCCGCCAGGGCGGACACCAGCATGATGAGGGTGGACTGGGGCAGGTGGAAATTGGTAATGAGGGCGTCCAGCACCTTGAAGCGGTAGCCCGGGTAGATGAAAATATTCGTCCACCCGGAACGCTCCGACATGGTCCCGTCCTCCGCCGCGAAGCTCTCAATGGTGCGGCAGGAGGTGGTGCCCACACAGATGACCCGTCCCCCGTTTGCCTTAGTCTGATTGATGATATCGGCGGTCTCCTGACTGATCTGACAGAATTCGGAGTGCATCTCGTGGTCCGTAATCTCCTCCGCCTTGACGGGTCGGAAGGTGCCTAGTCCCACATGGAGTGTAATGTAGCAGACCTTTACACCAATTTCCTGTACCTGCGCCAGCAGTTCCGGGGTAAAGTGGAGCCCGGCGGTGGGGGCGGCGGCGGAGCCAACCACCTTGGAGTAGACAGTCTGATACCGCTCCTGGTCCTCCAGCTCCGCCTTGATATAGGGCGGCAGGGGCATTTTGCCCAGCTGCTCCAGAATCTCCAGGAAAATGCCCTGGTAGTGGAACCGAACCACCCGCTTGCCGTCCTCCAGCTCGGTTTCCACGGTGGCGGTGAGCTGTCCATCTCCAAATATCACCTGAGCCCCTGGCCTCAGCTTCCGTCCGGGGCGGACCAGGCACTCCCACAGATGGTCCCCCCTATCGACAAGGAGAAGCACTTCACAGACCCCGCCGGTGGGACGGCGCCCGATCAACCGGGCTGGCAGCACCCGGGAATCGTTGAGCACCAGGCAGTCCCCCGGCCGGAGAAACTGGGGCAGATCATAGAAGTGGTGGTGACCTACAGCTCCGGTGCTTTTATCCAGAGTGAGCAGCCGGGAGGCGTCCCGCCGCTCCAGGGGGGTCTGGGCAATCAGCTCCTCGGGGAGCCGGAAATCAAAATCTGCGGTTTTCAAATAAAACTCATCCTCAATTTACAGCATTACATGATATTCCGCCCCGCTGGTTGGGCGGGAATCAGAATTAATATTTTTCAATTTGGATGCCGGGGAGATAGAATGTTACAATTTCTTCAAAGCTGAAACCCTGATTCGCCATAGCATAGGCTCCAAACTGGCTCATACCCACTTGGTGGCCCCAGCCGCCGCCGCTAAAGGTGTAGGAATCCCCCGACACGGTGACTGTCCCACTCCCGGGCCGTGAGGTGGAGGAGCTGTTCCCCTGGCCGTCATCCTTCTGTTCTGTCTCCAGCTCAGAGACAGAGCCCGTTCCGGCTATGATATGGATATTCTTTCCCGCTGGAGAGACTGAACCGGAGCCGGTAATGACATATTTGCCATCCAGACCCTCTGAAGCCTTTGTGCCGTTGATGTAAAGCTCCTCGCTGGTGGGTTCCGGGGATTCCTCCCCCCCTGTTCCGGCTCCGTTGACAGTGAATCGAATAGAATCCACATCGAAGCGGCTGCGTATGTCGCTGGCCTTGATGGTATTCCTCTGGCCGTTGGCCCAGTGGACCACCACCTGAACCACATTTCCCCTTTCAGAATAGGTCAGCACTAGGTGATCCACCGAAGTGCCCGTCCCAAAGCCGCTGCTCTGAAGCCGCTGGGTCAGCTGGTCGGCGGTGTAGTGCACCGTCCAGGAGGAACGGGAATTAATGCTGTCCGCACCAGCCTCGTAGGGATCGGTCACGCCGCAGAGGTAGGGATGTTCTGTTTTGGTGTCGGTGCCCCAAATATAGCTGGCGTCCTCACTGGCTCCGCCGAAACTGGAAGAATAGGGGGTCTCGGCCAGCCTGCCTTTGTATTTGATAACCATACCGGTAGTCTCCTCTACCGCCCGCATACTGACCTCGCTGGGCCCGCTTCCACTCCCGGACCCCATACCGTGATATGCCTGACAGTAAGCGGAGGGGCAGATATCAAAGCCATAGCTGTTGTGCTTGCCCAGATTTTTCAGGACATAGGTGCGGGCAAACAGGGCCTGTGTTTTTAGCGCTTCCAAGGGCCAGTTCCGGCCCATCTCGAAGCAGATGACCCCATTCACATAATCCTCCAGCGGGAGTACGTTGACCACCGTCAGATTCCCACCGTTCCGGCGGAAATACTGAAAGCCCCCCCGGTATTTGTAGTCGGAGAACCAGGTGCGGGTCTCCCCCACCCCGGTGACGTCTGGCTGAATAGCCAGCTTTCCCGATTCCCCACAGTCATATTGGAACAGGATCCGGCTGGTTCCTGTTTTAACCACGCTCATGCCGTAGGAGCTGGTCCCTACCACGGTGCCGTCAATTCCGGCCGCCTGGGCCACCTCCTTGGAGGGATATGCCCCCACCCGGACCTGATAGGCTCCGTTGATCCAGGCCACAAAGCCGCCGTCGTACCGGGCCGCCTCAGCAGCCCCTTCCTCGAAGCTGCCAAAGGTCCCCGGGACCTGTACATGGTAACAACCCACCTGGATATCGCTGGTGATGGAGGAGGAATAGGTCTTCTTTCCGTTTACCGTGCCGTAGCAAAGATTCTGCGTTTTGAGCACCGCGACCTGGATGGTTTTGTCGTCAGTACGGGCCAGCTCCACAAAATTCAGTCCGCTGTCGTAATATCCAAAGCGGTAGCCAAAGCCATAGCCGGCGCTGTTATTGTTCTCCAGATGGGCGGCCTCCAGCTCTCCCTTGGGCACATGTTGGTTGGAGGAGGCCAGACCCACCCGGATCATCACCTCGCCGGCACTATTGGTAGTAGCCGCCGCCGCGGAAGGTACGGCCAGACACACCGCAAGCAGGGCGGCGGCAATCTGCATAAATCTTTTCTTCATAATGTACCCCATTTCTCTAGTTTCTAAAGGCGATTGCCTATTGACAACATGACAGAAGACATGGTAGGATAACCCTAATACGGAGGGCTGCGGCTTTGCGTGAAGCAAAATTGCCTTCCCCGACATTATAGTACAAAATCAGCCGCTTGAAAAGCCGCTGATTTATTTTTTTCAAATTGCCCATTTCCCGGTTAAAATTCAACTATTTTTGTGCCAGGACATAGAATGTCCCGGACTGATTATGGAGGTCGATTCAAATGGAAAAATATAAAGTAGGCATCATCGGCGCCACCGGCATGGTGGGTCAGCGCTTTGTCACCCTGATGGAGAACCACCCCTGGTTCCAGCTCACCGCCCTGGCCGCCAGCCCCCGCTCCGCCGGCAAGCCCTATGAGCAGGCGGTCGCTGGCCGCTGGGCCATGAAGTCCCCCATCCCCGGGGAGGCCAAGGCCCTTGTGGTCATGGATGCCCAGGCCGACGTGGAGAAGATCGCCTCGCTGGTGGACTTCGTTTTCTGTGCCGTGGATATGAAGAAGGAGGAGATCCGCGCCCTGGAGGAGCGGTACGCCAAAGCCGAGTGCCCGGTGGTGTCCAACAACTCCGCCAACCGCTGGACCGACGATGTGCCTATGGTGGTGCCTGAGCTCAACCCCCAGCACATCGAGATCATCCCCGCCCAACGTAAGCGCCTGGGGACCAAGCGGGGCTTTATCGCCGTGAAGTCCAACTGCTCCATCCAGAGCTACGCCCCCCTCCTCACCCCCCTGATGCTGGCGGGCTACGACATCGAGAAGGTGCTGGTCTGCACCTACCAGGCCATCTCCGGGGCGGGTAAGACCTTCGAGCGCTGGCCCGAGATGGTGGATAACCTCATCCCCTACATCGGCGGCGAGGAGGAGAAGAGCGAGCAGGAGCCGCTGAAGGTGTGGGGACATATCGAGGGTGATAAGATCGTCAAAGCTGAGGGGCCCGCCATCACCGCCCAGTGCCTGCGGGTGCCCGTGTCCGACGGCCACACCGCCGCTGTGTTCGTCCGCTTCAAGGAGGGCAAAAAGCCCACCGAGGAGCAGATCAAGGAGATCTGGAAAAGCTTCAAGGGCCGGGCCCAGGAGCTGGACCTCCCCTCTGCCCCCAAGCAGTTCATCCACTACTTCGAGGAGCCTGACCGTCCCCAGGCCAAGACCGACCGGGAGCTGGAGGGCGGCATGGCCATCTCCGCCGGACGCCTCCGCCCCGACAGCCAGTACGACTATAAATTTGTAGGCCTCAGCCACAACACCCTCCGGGGCGCAGCCGGCGGAGCTGTCCTGCTGGCCGAACTGCTGTGCGCCGAGGGATATATTGACCATAAAACCATAAATAAAAAGATGGGGTGAATTTATAGTCATGGAAGAAAGAATATTTTTTGTAAGAAACGGAAACTTGAATCACATTAATGATATTCTGAAAAAAGGTGGATCAATTAAAATGATTCACGCCGTTCCTGAAGTTGTTAGTACATCCTATGACGGTAAGCCTATAAATCGCTTGGGTTATTTTGGCAATGAACCTCAAGATAGCGAAAATGAAGTAAATCTTATGGGCGATGTCTATGCATACATCGTTGTAAAAATGCCGTAATTCTGTTGTTGGAAAGGATGTTATCAAATATGAGAACTCCAGTCTTCACCGGCTCCTGTCCCGCCCTGGTCACCCCCTTTGACGAACACGGCACCATCAACTACGACGCCTTCGGCAAGCTGATCGATGCCCAGATCGAGGCGGGTGTGGACGCGGTGTGCGTCTGCGGCACCACCGGCGAGTCGGCCACCATGTCTATCCGGGAGCACATCGCCGCTGTGGAGTTCTGCGTCAAGCGGGTGGACCACCGGGTGAAGGTCATCGCCGGCGCGGGGTCCAATGACACCTCCGCCGCTGTCTACCTGTCCCAGCACGCCCAGGACTCGGGCGCCGACGCCCTGCTCCACGTCACCCCCTACTACAACAAGGCCAGTCAGACCGGCCTCATCAAGCACTATGAGTACATCGCCGACCGCACCGAGCTGCCCATTATCATGTACAACGTGCCCAGCCGCACCGGGGTGTCTTTCACCGCCGACACCTATGAGATTTTGTCGGAAAACCCCAAAATCAACGGCGTGAAGGAGGCCAGCGGCAACTTCTCCCTCCTGGCCCACACCCGTTACCTCTGCCCCGACGACTTCTACATCTGGTCGGGCAACGACGACCAGGTGGTGCCCATGATGGCCCTGGGGGCCAAGGGGGTCATCTCAGTGGCCTCCAACATCATCCCGGAGGTCATGGTGGAGATGAGCCACCTCTGTCTGGAAAATGACTTTGCAGCCGCCTCTCAGCTCCAGATCAAGTACATGGACCTGATCGACGCCCTGTTCTGCGAGGTCAACCCCATTCCCATCAAGGCCGCCATGAATCTGATGGGCATGGAGGCCGGTCCCCTGCGCCTGCCCCTGTGCGATATGTCGGAGAAGAATCTGGCCGTCCTCCGCGCCTCCATGGAGCGGATGGGTCTGCTGTAAATTTATCATACGGCGCGCCGGGGTCGTCGCGCCTTACGGAAGGAACAAAAATCATGCTGAAGATAATCATTTCCGGCTGCAACGGCCATATGGGGCGGGTGGTAGCGGAGCTGTGTGAGGCCGACCCCAGTCTGGAAATTGCCGCCGGCTTCGACGTGCTGGGGACTGCTGATCGGGACTTTCCCGTCTGCACCTCCCCCGCCCAGTTTGCCGGCCAGGCCGACGCGGTGATCGACTTCTCCTCCCCCGCCGCCCTGGATGGACTGCTGGAGTTTGCCAAAGCCCGAAAGATCCCCCTGGTGCTGGCCACCACCGGCTACTCCCCGGAGCAGGTGGCCCAGGTGGGGGCCGTCGCTCTGGAAGTCCCCATCTTCCGCTCCGCCAATATGTCTCTGGGCATCAATGTGCTGCTGGAGCTGGTGAAGAAAGCCGCCTCTGTCCTGGGAGACAGCTGCGACATTGAAATTGTGGAGCGCCACCACCGCCGGAAGGTGGACGCCCCCTCGGGCACCGCCCTGATGATCGCCGACACGGCCGCGGAGGTCTGCGGCCACGAGACACAGTACGTCTTTGAGCGCCACTCTGTCCGCCAGCCCCGAGAAAAGAAGGAGATCGGCATCTCCGCCGTGCGGGGGGGCACCATCGTGGGGGAACACGAGATCATCTTTGCCGGCCACGACGAGGTTATGGAGATCAAGCACACCGCCTATTCCCGGGAAATCTTCGCCCAGGGCGCGGTGGAGGCCGCCAAGTTCATTGCCGGGGTGGAAAAGCCTGGATTGTACGATATGAGTTATTTAGTTAAATGAGTGAAAACGCCTCTGTTTCACGAAGCAGAGGCGCTTTTCTCATAAAAGGAGTTTCCTATGACAGCCTGCCCATTTTGCGGAGAAGGTCCCATATATCGAGCAGTCGTAAAAGATAATTTGGAGACTATCTGTATCTGCGCTGAGTGCGATACCGTATGGAAACTTACGGAAGGAGACACTAGGGTTACAAATTATACAAATTATATGGACAGATTGGGGAAACTCCCCTTGTGGACTGAATTGGAGCTTATATCTGTCGTTTAAGGGTCTAAACTCTACGGAGCGTCGATTGCTTTTTCCTCAAAGACCTGCTACCCTATTTTCAGGAGGTGGAACACATGGACCAGACCAAAACCGGTGGGCTCATCCGGGCCCTGCGCACCCAAAAGGGGCTGACCCAGAAGGCCCTGGCCGAGGCGGTAGGCGTGGGCGACAAGGCGGTCAGTAAATGGGAGCGGGGCCTGGGGTGCCCTGACGTGTCCCTCCTTCCGGAATTATCAAGGGTTTTGGGCGTCGGGCTGGAGGCCTTGCTCTCCGGCGAACTGGACGCCAACGACCAGGAAAGAGGAAATATGAAAAAACTGAATTTTTACGTCTGCCCCGACTGCGGCAGTCTCATCACCGCCGCCGCCGAGGCGGGTGTGTCCTGCTGCGGCAGGACGCTGCTCCCGCTGGAGCCCCAAAAACCGGAGGAACCGCTGTCGGTGGAGAAGATCGACGGCAGCTGGTTCATCTCCTCCCCCCACCCCATGACCAAGGAGCACTACGTCTCCTTCGTGGCCCTGCTCACCGGAGACACCCTGTTTCTCCGCCGTCTCTACCCCGAGTGGGACCTGCAAACCCGCATCCCCGCCTTCGGCCACGGGATTCTGCTGTGGTACTGCACGCAACACGGGCTGTTCCGGCAGATTATATAGCAGAAAACCTATCTTAACAGGAAGGGGGTATAAAAATTGGAATTCTTTTATGCCTTGATTTTTGCTTTCATTTTTTGTACCCCGGCTTTCTTCTTCTGGCATCGCATGGACAACCTGCACGACAAATCAAAGGGTGAACCGGTATTAACTGAAAGAGCCCGGCTTCACGCCAAGGATGAATATCAATCTTCAAGGTATGGCACGACTAAATATCTCAACTTTTATATTCCAGAGAGAGACACTGTTGTGGTTTGCAAAGTACCCTACAACATTTGGATTTATCTTCCAAAAGGAGATTGGGGCGTCCTGTGCCACCAAGGAGGAATTTTTTTCTCTTTCACACGGGACTGTGACGGAGAAGTCATAACCGCCAATACCATACACGGCAACAGCCTGAATGAATAAAGGAGAGCTACCATGTCCGACCAATTCATCCGCACCCGCCTGCTGGTGGGAGACGAGCCGCTGGAGCGGCTGAAAAACGCCAAGGTCGCCGTCTTTGGCGTGGGGGGCGTGGGGGGCTATGCCGTTGAAGCGCTGGTACGGTCAGGTATAAATACTTTACACCTATTTGACGACGACACCGTCTCAGAGAGCAACCTGAACCGTCAGCTCGCCGCCCTGCACTCCACTCTGGGTCAGCCCAAGGCGGAGGTGATGGCCCGACGAGCGCGGGATATCAATCCGGACTGTCAGCTGGAGGCCTTTCGGATGTTTTACCTCCCCCAGAACGCGGACAAGGTAGATCTGTCTCAATATGACTATGTGGTGGACTGCATCGACACCGTAACCGCTAAGCTGGAACTAGTGACAAGGTGTACCACTTTACGGGTTAAAATCATCTCCGCCATGGGCACAGGGAACAAATTTGACCCCTCTGCCCTGACGGTCACTGACATCTCCAAAACCCAGGGTTGTCCCCTGGCCCGGACCATGCGCAAGGAGCTGCGCAAGCGGGGCGTCCACCATCTCAAGGTGGTCTACTCCACCGAGCTGCCCACCTCTCCCCTGCGCCCCGCGGATTTCGAGCCGCCTGAGACCTCCGATACCCGTCCCGGCTCCACTGCCCGCCGGGACACCCCAGGATCTATGCCCTTTGTCCCTGCCGCAGCCGGACTTCTGCTCGCCTCGGCGGTGGTCCGGGAGCTGGGGGGATTTTAACGAAGAAAAGAGTGCCGGTCGCTGTGACCGGCACTCTTTTTGTATGATTTCCTCCGTTTTGGAGATACTACCCCCGTTTTGAAGAGGAGGAATATTATGAGCCTCATTACTTGCACTGACCCCTGCGTGTACCAGAAGGACGGCTGCTGTTCTCTGTCCCGAGCGGCCTCCAGCGGGGAACCGGGACGGTCCAAATGCGTCAATTTCGTGCCCATCCAGCCCTCAGAGCAGAGCGGCCATCGCCTCCCGGATGTTGGACACCTGGATGAGCTCTAGCCCGTCAGGGGCGGTGAGCTTCCCCTGGGTGCGCTTTGGAATCATACACTTTGTAAAGCCTAACCGCTTTACTTCCGAGAGCCGCTGGCCCAGGGCGCTGGCCGCCCGGAGCTCCCCGGTAAGGCCCACCTCTCCAATGGCTGCTAGGTCGTAGGGCAACGGCTTGTCCCGAAAGCTGGAAACCAGGGCCAGAATGGCGGCCAGGTCGGCGGCGGGCTCCTCCAGATACAGCCCACCAATCACGTTAACATAGGCGTCACAGCTGCCCACCATCAGCCCGCCCCGCTTCTCCAGAACGGCCAGCAGCAACATGGACCGGCTGTAGTCGAAGCCGTTGCTCACTCGGCGGGGGTTGCCCAGGCTGGATGGCACTACCAGGGCCTGAATTTCTGCCAGCACTGGTCGGACACCCTCCATCACACAGGTGACACAGGTACCGGGGGCGTCGGTTGGTCGGCCGGCCAGCATAGCCTCAGATGGATTGGGCACCTCCGCCAGCCCCCCATCTTCCATCTCAAAGACACCGATCTCGTTAGTGGCTCCGAAACGGTTTTTCGCCGCCCGGAGAATGCGGTAGGCCATGTGCCGCTCCCCCTCAAAGTAGAGCACACAGTCCACCATGTGCTCCAGCACCTTAGGACCGGCGATAGAACCCTCTTTGTTCACGTGACCGATGACAAAAACGGTGATATTTTCTCCCTTGGCCAGCTGCATCAGTGTCAAGGTACACTCCTTTACTTGACTTACGCTGCCTGGCGCAGAGGTCACATCCCCGTGGTATAGGGTCTGAATAGAATCTACAATGAGCACATCAGGCTGGAGCTGATGGACAGCATCCACCAGGTTCTCCAGGTTGGTCTCCGCCAGCAGATAAAGGCCCTCACCCCGCACCTTCAGCCGCTCCGCCCGCAACTTGATCTGCCGCTCCGACTCCTCGCCGGATACATATAGCACCTTAGCAAAGCGACACAGGCTGTCACAGATTTGGAGCATCAGGGTGGATTTGCCGATACCCGGCGCGCCCCCTACCAGCACCAGAGAGCCCTTTACCGCGCCGCCCCCCAGCACCCGGTCCAACTCCCCCATGCCGGTGGCGAAGCGCAGCTCGTCGGTGGTCTCGATCTCCTTCATGGGCCGGGGACGGTTGACGGCCACCCCTGTTACAGAGCCGCCCTTCACCGGCCCGGACCGCTTGGCGGGCTTCTCCACCGGCTGCTCCACAATGGTGTTCCACGCTTTGCAGGCCGGGCACTGCCCCGCCCACTTGGGCAGCTCGTTGCCGCAGTCGGTGCAGTAAAATAGGGTCTTTGCTTTCATGCCCTGTTCTCCTTTGTCCAATGGAATTTTCTATGCTCTTTTTTCTCCATGCTTTATCGCATAAAAAGATACAATACTAAACAAAAATGTCTGTATTAGAATTTCTATCAACCCGCCAAATACCACTTTTGCCGCTCCCGAAACAGGTTCACAATATATAAAATATTCAATCGAACAAGGAGCTGTCGCCGGGGTATTGAATACTCCCAGAATCAGAATGATGATCCATATCATTAACCATCCATTTTTCTTTGATATAAAGACATCTCGTATCATCCACAAGACTATACCAAACAAAAACCCTCTGAAAATTTGGAACAATGGAGCCAAACCGACAATTAAGCTATTCGTATCCCTCATTCCTATTTGTTCAATTGATGATTGATAGTCAAACAACGTCATTGACAACATACCACATACAATATAAGTAACTACATGAATCAGTGTCACTTTCAAAATGAAGTTTTTCTTTTCCATCTAAGCCCTCTCCATAAATTCCGATTTATGGTTCTGATTTTATCACAGAACCATCCCGGATTCAAGGGGCAATCAGCCAGGCGGCGGCGATGACGGCGGACAGCCTGCGCTGGTAATCCTCGTCCCGAAGGAGGGCCTCCTCCTCCGGATTGGTGAGAAAGCCGCACTCGATGAGGATGGCAGGACAGGTGATATGGTTCATGATGTAGACTGTGTCAGGAATCCGCTTGACAGCCCGCTCGTTTTCAGGCTGGAGAGCGGCTTTTATGCTGTTCTGGAAATGGTCCGCCAGCGGCTGAGAGCCCTCTGTGGGGGCGTAAAAGACGTGACTGCCTCTGTAGCGGCTGGAGGTATAGGTGTTCTGGTGGATGCTGAGCAGGGTTCCTCCCTCCACCGCCTCGATGGCCTCCACCCGGTTTTTCAGATCGGACCGCTTCTTCTCCCGTAGGGTTCCGGCATCCCTATCGTGAAGGGAAATATCCTCCTCACGGAGCAAAACAGGGTCCACGCCATACAGCCCCAGAATGTCTCTCAGCTTCAACACAATTGACAGGTTTATCTCGCTCTCCGGAACTCCAGTGATTGAGACGGCCCCTCCATCCTCTCCGCCATGGCCGGCATCCAGAACCAGCGGGCCCGTCCTGTAGATCTCTACCGGGTCCATAGCTGGTTTCATCAGGTTGCTCAATTGACGGAATGTTACCACCAGCAAGATTACCACCCCAATCAGCGCCCCGGCCAAAAGTATACCTCTCTTCAATATGACCACCTCCCCCCTATCCTATGGGGGAGTTCAGGACGGTATGCGTGTACCCATCTGGGGCACGGGTCATAGAATGGACCGAGGGGGACGCTGCGCGCTCCCCGCGCTCGTCCTTCCGTCACTGAAAAAGGAGGGAATTCCCCTTGTTGATTGAAAATACTGGCGCCCGTTCTGCCAATACGCAAACTGGCTGCCCGGATCACAACGGTACCCTGCCATCCTGCGCAGGTCTTGCTGTACCTTATGTACCCTTCCAGCAGAACAATCCCCAAAAATATTCTCAGTCTGAGGCGCTGAGTAATGGTACGCTCTTTCCCGGACTGAATCTGCCATTTCGCCTGGCAGTAGAGGGTTCTTCTCTGCCCTCCACTCCCCTGGCTGAGCTTCAGGCGCTGGAATTTGTCGTCCTTGAGTTGGGCATTTATCTGGATACTCATAAAGATGACACGGAAGCTTTTCGGCTGTTTAAGCAGTTTTCCGCTATGGAAAAGGCGGCCAAAGCGGCCTACGAATCTAAATATGGTCCCATCACCAAAGAGACTGCCGCCGCAGGCGACAGCTACAGGTGGCTGTCTGACCCGTGGCCCTGGAATTTTGGGCAGAATGAGGTGAAATAATATGTTTCATTACGAAAAAAAACTGCAATTCCCAGTAAAAATTGCTACTCCTAACCCCAAGCTGGCCGCCTTTATCATCAGCCAGTACGGTGGCCCGGACGGCGAATTAGGCGCCTCCATGCGCTACCTATCTCAGCGGTACTCAATGCCCTACGCTGAAGCCAAGGGTCTGCTCACCGATATCGGTATATCTGTATCAAAATTGCACATCCGGATTAGCCATCTCAAACTTTGTTACTTCAACAGCAAAAAAGTCCAGCTTACCAGACGTTTTATACCACAATCTAATACCAAATGGCACACAATTAAGGTAAATGTCAATCATACCATCATTGTACACCACGGCTTTCTGCAAAGTCTCTTTAAGTGTATTATCATCTTCCGGGTTAATATCTAATAAGGTATCAATCCGCTTTGCGTATTCTTCCAGCCGCTTTGCTTCGGACAGTTGAACGTTGCTTGCATTTTCGGCCTCAGTAAGCCGTCTTGTAAAGTCTGCGATTTGTGCAGAATAAACTTCATTTTGCGCTTTCATATCCCCCGCCGATATAGCGCCCTCAGCGGCGAGGTCAATAATCTTGATTTTCTTTTTACGTAGATTTTCAATTTCTGCTTCAATCTTATGCTTGTCCACTTCTTTTTGCGGCATTGACACAACTTTTTTAATACTTTGCATCAATTCCCGCTTGATTTGCTCTTTGTTGACAGTTATAAGGTTGACAGCATAGGCAGTTAGGACACGTAATGTACGGTCATTGATCGACTTTCCTACGCATCCAACAGAGTTTCCATATGAGTCTTTTTTGGGAGTACCATGCTTTGAAGCCTCCCAACAGCGCCACGCCTTATAGCTACCCCCTGCTAAAAGAATTTTGGAGCGGCTAATAAAGCGCCCTCCACATTCCCCGCACCAAAGTTTACCGCTACACCAATAGCGGTTACTGTGTTTGGCTTTCATTTCCGGGTTTGGTGAACGCCGCTCAAGTTCGGCCTGTGTCCGATCCCATAAGTCACGGTCAATAATCGCAATTTCTGGATGATGGTCACGGATATAGACTTTTTCCTCTGCTCCACGGTTATATCGCTTTTCATGGCTCAGGTAGTCCGGGGTATAGGTTTTCTTTTGGCACAAGTCACCTACATATTTCTCATTCCGCAAGAGACGCAAGATTACCGTATTCGACCATTCTTTGACTCGCATAGGTCGAATACCAGCTTCACGCAATTCTCTTGCTATGACGTGTGTTCCCTTGCCCTCATCTGTGAATTTGTGGAAGATCAGGCGGACTATCTCAGCTTCATCCTCATTCAGATACAACTTGCCACCACGCACAGCGTAGCCCAGCATATCACGCCCAAATACTACACCTTGCTCCATACGTCTCTTTTGCCCCCATTTCACGCGCTCAGAGGTCTTGCGGCTTTCGTCCTGTGCGATAGTTGCCATAATGGACAAGCGCAATTCCCCATCATTATCCTGAGTATTTATGTTATCATTCAAAAATATAACATAAATCCCACGCTTTTTCAACTCGCGTGTGAAGGTTAGCGTATCAACAGTATTCCGGGCAAAACGGCTGACTTCCTTTGTTAAAATGAGATCAATAAGGCCGTTCTCAGCGTCAATAATCATACGCCTAAAGTTTTCCCGCTTCTTTGTGGATGTGCCTGTTATCCCCTCATCGGCATAGATGCCAGCAAAATCCCAATCACTGTGCTGTTGTATGTATTCGGTAAAATATCTGCATTGGCTTTCGTAGCTGTTAGCCTGATCGTCCTTGTCTGTGGACACACGTGCATAAGCGCATACACGCTTCTTTTTTGTCCGCTGTGCATAGTTCGTAATATCCAAAATTGAGTTAGTTTGTGTTCTCATAGCAGTTGCCTCCAGCTCTCTTTTGTATGTTTCTGTCATCATACCACAAGTCCACTTAATGCGCAAGTATTTTTATTAAATGCGCAAGTGTTTTGCTTCTGTAAGTCAGATAGCAGATAACTCAATTGTGCATCGGTCAGCAACTTATCTCTATGTAGCTCTTTCAATATTCCTGCCTTGATTGCACTTTCAAACTTGTGTTGTTGTTCAGATGGTAGAATAATTTTTCGTTGCGGCAATAAAAACCACCTCACTTATGCGACAAATATATTCCCTTTACAAGTTGTCCTATTCCCAAAAGAGTAAATCCCGATTGTCTGATTTTCCAAACAATCGGGATTGATATGAGCTTTCTCTATTCAGCGGTCTGTAGCTGTTTGATTGCTCTGTCCAGATTACTAATCTGAATCAGAAGCGAATTTTTGAGTTGTTCGCGCCGCTGTTTAGCGTAGTTAAGTGCAAACAGCGCCATTGTTCTTTGTTTAGGATCGTTGATTTCTAAACGTCCTCCTTTGCAGGCAATTTCATTCGGGAAGTTGAACGATAATCCTTTATCATCAATCCAATTGCCAACAACACTACACCATTCCGCCGTAGGATATAGCTGCTTTGTGTCACCATCGTATGGTAAATATCTCATCTAATCATTCCCTTACCTATCCGCGAAGCATTTGACTACCAAAACTGTTTTTCAAGCCCTTCCTTTTATTAGCTTGGGTTAATCTTTCGATTGTGTAATTTTTAAAATAGTCACGCGATTCTTTTTGCACGAGGTCAACCACATACTCGGCATTTTCCCGTAGTGCATCCCTAAATGATTGTCCAGTTTTATCGTCTGCATTACCCTCAATCACAATGTCACCATAAGACACTGTGAAGACATTGCTCCCCCCTACTCCAACAGTAGGTATTTTAACAGTAGCAACGGTATAGGCTGGATTGCCTCTCATACTGGATAGCACATCTGCATTGACGTTAAAATTTGTATCAATAGCATCCCGGATTTGCTTATTTACGGTCTGCATCTCATCTTCAAACCCAACGCCGATACCTTCAGCAAGGTATTTACCTACCTCATCCCTCATTAGCTTGGATGGAGAATGAATACCAAAAATATCTTTAATCCCGCTGACAATGCTGGAGCCAAATCCTTTAATTTTGTCCAGCACCCAACCAACAGCGTTATTGATACCATTCCAAATGCCTTTTACAAGGTCAGTACCGATAGACACCATTTGACCAGGCAGGCCAGACAATGCACTCACAATACCGCTTACCAGCGTTTTCATACCATTTACAGCGGCATTTTTCATTTCATTGCCCCATGTAGTAACTTTGCTGATTGCGGCCTTGATAGTGTTATAGACTTTTTCGGGCAAGCTGGTAATAGATTGAATAATATTATTCAAAAAGTTGGTAGCAGCTTCTTTTGCCTTATTGACCATATTTGTAGCCCACTCTGAAATTTTGGAGATGACAGTCCCCAAAATATTAGCAATTGGCTCTACAATAGCCTCAAAGATACTTTTAACTAACTCCCAACCACTCTCTGCTACACCTTTTAGTGCTTCAAACGCACCCTCCCAATCACCTTGTAAGGCAGCAGTAAACACTTGGACAATACCTGTGATAAGATCAAGCGCATTTTGAATCACGTTCATTACGTTTTCAAATTGGGATGTAACAATATTGACAATATCAGCGCCCCATGTCTCCCAAATACCAGAGACTAAATTAATGAACGCTTGGATCACCGTCTGAATTGCTTCCAGCACACTACCAATAGCCTCTTGCATAGCTGCAAACGCTTCACTTGACTGTGCTGATCCCAAATCCAGGGCAGAAAACAGCCCTTGCGCTGCGGTGATAATTGGTTCAAAGAAAGTAACAATGCCATCAATAGCGCCCTTCACTGTCTCTACCATTACGGGCAAATTAGCACTTACCCATGACATGATTGTATTAAGGATAGGCAGTAGGCCCTCCCCGATTTCCAAGGTTACACTATTAAATTGCTTTTTCAGCAACTCCAGTTGCACATTAAAATTACTGTCAAAAGCGGCGCTGGCATTTGCTACTGATCCGGCACATTGGTCAACGGTTAAGATATAATCCTCCAACGCTGTTGTACCGTCAAATACGTTGGACAACGCAACACCTGCCTTAGAGCCAAACAGCTCCACGGCAGCTTGTGCCCGCTCTGTAGGGTCTGTAATCGCCTGAATGTCCGCAAGCATAGTCCTAAATTGCTCAGGTGACTCCACTTGCTTTGCGGCATATGTAAGAGCTGTGATACCCTGAGACGCATCCAAACCGCTATCGGCAAACAGGTTCATAATCCCATTGACTTCTTCAATATCCAGCCCCAAGGCTTTAGCGGCGGGGGCGCAAGAAGTCAACGCACTTGCTATGCCAGAAACATCCGTACCAAAATCCTCAGAGGATTTCTTCAACACATCCAGAAATGCAACGCTTTCCTCTGCGGTCATCCCCCAGGCATCTCCAATATCGTCAACAGATGATACAACATCCGTGTTAGCCTGTCCTGTGGTTTTGGCAAAGTCCATGATAGACTGTTGTAGCGCTTCTACCTGTTCTGTGCTCGCACCCATCTGTGTCATCATGGCCGTAGAAGTCTCTACGATATCCTCCATACTATCTGTATTGACGGCATAGAGGTCTTTTGCAATATCCCTGATTTTTTCCACCTCATCGGCGGTTGCGCCGGTAGAGGATTGGAATTTGCTCATTTGCTCATCCAGTTCGATAGCACTATCGACACCGGATTTGACAGCAGCGGCAACAGCTACGCCGGCAGCGGCCAAACCTGCTGTAAGAGCGCCTTTGAGAAAACCGCCAACGCTCTCAATCTTAGTTTTCATTTTGTCGGCGGCACTTTCCGCCTGTTGCATAGATTGTATATATTGACTGTCATCCAATGACAGGGTATATTGATACTCAGCAAGGTTAATAGTTGCCATTATCCACCTCCAATCTTAGAGGTTTGTGGCAAACCTCTTTAATCCTTCAATATCCAATTTTTGATTCTTTTTCTTTCCACTTTTAAGAGACTCCATGCGCTGGTATTTTTCGTAGGCATCCCGATATTCCGGGTCTTTCAGCGCCTCATTCAGCATTAAATTCTTTAGCAGACACGCAAAAGTGACATACGGCATATCCATAATGTCTTTGTAAGTATTGGCCGTGTGCGCCATAACAAAGGCAATGTCACGCATAACCTCTTGCCCGTCTGCGTCCTCTGCCTCTGCCCCGTTTTCCATGATTTGGGGTAGAGTAAGCCCCGGCTGATTTGCAAGCTCTCCCATGGCCTGGTACACTGTTGATACCAGTGCTTTAAGCACCGGAAAATGGTTCAAATGAACGTCAAAATAATCGTCTGTTATACCCTTGTGCGTCCGATCCTCCCGAATGATCTTTAGCGCCATATCTTTCAACTGCTCCAGCGCATCATTGTTCGTCTGCTTATTTGTCATCTGTTGGCGATATTTAAGCATTGACAAATATAGTCTGGTGGATATACCCCCTTCCAGGTGAACGAAAAAAAGCCCCGCCGGGGCAACCGGCAGGGCAATGTCAATATCATCAGGGCAAACAAAATCAAGATCGTGGATCATGGTCATTCATTCGCCATACTGAGAAGATTAGTCAAAAGCATTTCCAACACACGGAAATCGTTAAATTCCCGCTCTACCGTTTCCATGGTGACTTCCTTTGACTTATCCATGGAAATGATTGCAAGTGCCCATTCCTTCATCATCTCAAAAGCGCGCTTGATATCCTTTGCTTTTAGCTTTTTTAGCTCAGCATAGGTATCATACAAATTGACAAAAAGCTCACTGGAAAAGTTACCGGGAATGGTGTATGTAGTCCCCGTTAGGCTTACAATCTCAATATCCTCTTTGTAAAGAGTAGAAAGATCAATCTTGCGTGTTGCCATCGTGATTATCTCCTTATCTCAGTTTTAGAGGGGTTCAGTCCCGCCCGGTTCCTCTGCACCAGAACCGCCAACATCCCTATTGGTTTCCTCTTCGATCATATAGAAATAATTAGACTTTTGATCGGCTGGATTGACTGTGCCCATAAGGTCAAACGCATAGTTAAAGCTCACCGGATTCTCTGCATTAAAGTCCATTTCAAGCTCTCCCTGAAATTGGGCCAGGGGCATAACTATAGAGATACGCTTGCCCTCATAGTCATCTTCCGCAACAAACAGCAAAGTTACAGATGGAGCGCGGTCATGTACACCGTAGTAGTAACGGGTTCCATTTGCTGTTTTTTCATACTTTGAGCCGGTCAGATACTTAGAAACATGCTCCATGTTCCACGAAATAATGCCAGTTGTAAAGGAAACTTCCTTTTCACTGTATATGTTAAAAATCTTACCATAATTGGCAGACTTAACAGGTGTACTTGTTGCCTTTGCACTGAGTACGGCATTGGACTCAATGTATCCAATTTCCTCCATTGCGGCCCGCTCTGTTTCTGTAATATTATATGGATTTTTAATCGCATTCGCCGGACACGCATAGAGATATCCAGAACCAACGACAACGCTGCTTTCGTTGCCGCTTCTTAGCTTGTTAGTGCCAACATTCATGTTGCGCTATCCTCCTTTATCATTCTAAATAATCACGTAAAAATAGAGAAACGCATAGTAATCTCCATTATCCGCTTTGGCGATACCCCCACCGTTAATCAATCTGATTTTGCGAATATGGGCATCGTTATCTTTAATATTTGTGGCTCGATTGTGACAATCAAGCAAATCAATCAACCGATCTTTGACCGCAAGCAGCTTCAGCTTGTTCTTGCTCACGACTCGCATATCCAGTTGATAAGCTCTTACGCCGCCCCCAATACTCTGCATCTCTTTTGGCGAATAAGTGATATAATCCTCACAATCGCATTTTTCTGGGCGGTCAAACAGAAAAACATTATTGCCGACAAGGGCGGTCAAACCCGTATCGGCAATTAAAAATTCTCGAATTGTATTGAAGTCCATTATTGTCCACCGTCTTTTAATGCGCTATGGAACATATCTTGTATTTTATTCATATTTTCATCAACCGCCCGTGTCAAGTGTGGTTGGTGCATATCTGCCCATACCGCATACTCCACATTGGAGCCTACCGCCCCAACAACGACACCGCCAATATCCTCAGCCTTGCTTTGATAGGAGCGTTTGAGAGTGCCGGTCTTCACGGGACAAATCATCTGTGTCTCTGCCTGAATCATGGTCATGGCCTCTCGCATTGTCTCTAACGCCTTAGTATGGACAGCGACAGCAGCAGTAGCAAACTCATTCGCCATTTTTGCGGCCCTCCATTGCTGGATAATCCTCAGCAAATATGTCAAGATAATCGTCCCACTTGATGATTTTGACCACTTTATACTGCTGGCCGTTATATTCTGCAATATCGCCAATTCGCAAATCGCAAAGATCGCAGAAAATGCGAATCTGACAGTCGATGTAATAGCCGTAGTCTCTGTATATCTGTTCCCGGTTGGCGGGCTGTACATCGCATACAAGGGACAAAACCTCTTGCAACGTGCCATCTACCCATGCTCCATGATAGAGGTGCCCCTCTGTTTCTCTCAAAACTCGCACGGACTTATTGTAAAACCAGTCCATATCAAAAGCACCTTAGACGTGGTAAGGGCAACATAGCCCGGATAGCAGTAGTAAGGCCATACTCGTCCAGCTTGATACCATCGCTATATTGAAAGGAAACAGATCTACCGCCTTGTGATTTTTGAGACACATAGCCCGTAGCAGACTGTTCCGCATATCGCACCAATATGGGCGCAAGCGCCCCGACAGCCGGAATCAACCGCCGGGGCAGCTCATCGCACCATAAATAATTGCAAATACTCATATAGGCGCGTTCAATATATGCGGCAACAATGCTTTCGTCTGTTTGACCGGACTCTTTCATAACAGCGTCTTTTGTAAGTGCAATACACTTTTTTACCGAGACGCAATCAGCATACATATCCGCCATTTAACACGCCTCCTTTATTGTTAAGCGCTCTTCTTTACGTAAATTGCATCTGCATTGCTCACCGCATGAGCATAAACAGTGCGGCCAGAGATAGCGGACGCACCAATGTGCGTGCTATCCTGGAGCGGGCGCACCTGCACGGGCACACTCCACTCCTTGATCCGGGTTGCATAGTTGGGATGACCAAAGACGGCCTCCACCCCTTCGCCCAGATTGGCGCTCTCATAGATTGCAAAGCCTGCGATAGCGCCCAAAGCACCTGTAGCCTTGACCTTATCGCCAAGGTCAGAGGCGGCAATAAACTCAGGACTCTTTAGCGCCTTGGCATAGGTATCAGGAGACACCAGCGCATAGCGGCCATTTTGAGGAACACCGGCCTTAGACATGATCTTACGCACATCCACAAAGGCGTCGTAAATGTTGGTCTTTGTGTAAGTTGCGGTGCTGTCCAAGGTAGTACCGCCTGCCACCAGCGTAGCAGCGCCGTCCACGTCCAACGCCTCAGCAATGCCATAGGTTGCGGCAGTCAAGCGGTCAGCCACAATGCCATCGGGGATAGCAGCGGCCTCATAGCCGTCCACAATCTCATTGACAGCCTTATCCTTGTCGATAGTCACAGTAATCCACTGAGATGCACCAGAGGTAAGGTCAGTACCCTCCACACGGTCATAATCGGCAACAGTGGCCTTGCCGGTCTTGCGAATCTTGACAGCGCCCGCTTTTGGATCGCCCTCATAATAGTTATTGAAAATCACGCCGTCCTTTAGGACAAGCTCATTACGCAGTTTAGCGTCAACCAGGTCAGAATATCTTACAGACAGTTCCATTACAAATTCCTCCTATTTCAGTTCAATTTCACGTCAGGGTTCCGCGCCATAAAAGCAGCGGTAACACCGTCCATTTGTTCATTTTTATCGCCATTAGGGATGTGCCCTTGCTTCAAACGATCTTCAACTGAAGCAGAAAGAGCCTCAGTGAACACCTTTTCCAGCGTTTCAAGGTTTGCCTTTGTGGTCTTTTCGTCATCACCAATGAAATAGCTCACAAGGCTTACGGGCAATTTCTTTTCCGTAGCAACGGCCTGTGCCTTAATCAGCAGCTCCTTACGGGCGCTCTCTTTCTGCATGGCCTCCAGTTGAGCCTTAACCTTAGCAAGCTCTGTATCTTTGGGGTCAGCCTCCGGGAAACGGGTTTTAATCTCAGCGTCGATCAACGCTTGAAGATTGTTGGTTTTCCAGGTTTCCAGCCCCTTAGCGGATTGCTTGTCAATGTAAGGCTGCATAGCCTTTTGGCCGGCCTCAGTGTCAAGAAACGCCTTTACCCGTTCAGGGGTAAACAGACTATCAACAAACTTTTTGTATTCCTCGCTGTTCTCGTACTGCTTCATAGCAGCAATAATTTCTGCAAATGTCATTTTATGTCCTCCTTAATGCCCGCACCATTCGTACATAACGCCCGGTACATTCATCATTAAAAAATCAAAACCTCTGCACAAAACAGAGGTTTGAGAAACAAATTTATAGGCCATCAGCCACCCACGTTTATAGGGAATTCGCAAATTATCTCTAAAGTACAATTACCAATAACCTCTAAATGGTTATCACCATATGCTAATTTGAGAAACTCAAAATTGAAATATGGATAGAGATTAAGCCCCATATTATTAGTTATTACACCATTTTCGTTGTCAACATCTATCACAAGAAAATAATCTTGCGGTAAATCTTTGAATTCAAATATTTTATCATTATCCGAGTGGTTAATAATCTGAATACGGTTGCTACCGTTTAACGTGATTTTTAGTTTTGGATGATATCCTCCGCGATAACTGCTTAAATTGCGGAACAATATATTTGTTTTTTCAAAGCAATTATACTGATAGGATGTGGGGTACTGATAGGCAAACGGCGAATCACAATGCACTTCACAAGAAAAAGCTATAAGTACATTGCAAAGCTCAATCATAGATAGATTTTCAATACGGCACCGATATCTAATAAACTCCATATCGTCCTGCTCAATCTCCAGCCACTTGTACCCATCTATTGGTGAAAGCCATGCACTTATTGCCTCTCGATCCCAGCTATCAAAAAATCCGCCAGTATCAGCAATTGCCTTATCTGCTCCAAACACCATTTTGAAAGTGAGTGGTTCATCATAATAACTACCGTAATAGTATGTTTTATATCTTGTAGTACTTCTATCTTCTTGCGCTTTCAATGAAGGTAACTCTCCGTTTCCTGCATTTATTCCGTTGATCTCATATAGGCGTAAGCCAAATTCAGTACATGGAATCCCATCAAAAATAAAATAATCTCCCATAAATGCCATAATTATAACCCTTTGCTCTCCATCCAGGCACTTACACTTGTATAATCCACAACCTCTTTTTTAGCGTCTGGATTATCTTTCGTGGCAATCGGCCTTGTATTATCCAGTCTCTGAGACGGTTGCCAACCTTGGACAACGGGTACAAGCGCACATCTACAGCCCGGATGAGCGGGCAATGCCGGATGATCGTCCAGTGCAAAATATTGACCATCATAGCTGGCACACTCATCGCAAGTGTTATCCTCCAATGTAGCGCTCCACATTACCATACTCACAACACCACTGTTTTTATAGGCTTCATCCTGTGCCGTGGTAACGGCACGAGCAACCTCAGTATTGATAAGCCTCTTGGCCTGATATGCGCTGCATCCAAAGTCCTTTTTGATTTGGCGGGCAAGTTTCTCTGTGCTGCTACCCTGGATCATTGCTTTCTGCACATCGCTTTTAACACGATTGGCAAGCAGAGCGCAATCATCCCAAATACGGTTAGAGAATGTTTTACCGTCAATTTCCAAGTTAATAGCGGTATCAATAAACTCTTTACTGAGCATAGCAAATGATTTGTTAATCTCTATGCCTTTGTCTATTGTATAAGCCGTGCTATAATAAGTCTCATTAAGCACTTGCTCTGCTACCTTTACCGTCTCTGATTCTTGATAATCAGCCAACTCCTTACATTGTGCCCTAAGTGTTTTGGCAAGCTGAGACAGTACCCTAATACGTTGCGCCTGAGAGATTTTTAATTCACCATTTACACTGTATTCCAGTGATATTTTTGCGATTTCCGTTAAGATATTGTTCATGGTAATCTTGTATTGCTGTAATACTTTCTTAGTGGTTTTGCCGCCTGTTTTCTCTGCAATACTGTAAATTTTAAGCGTTTCTTGTTCAAGGCTCATACCACACCATCTTACCCCAACTTATCAAGGTCGATAGTCTCAGCCTCAGCCCGTTCCTTTTTGATTTTCTCCAGCTCAATAGCCGGACTCTCCACAAATGGCAGCAGAGATAACGCAGTTTCCGTGCTGAGTTTTTCACCCAATTGTGAGATAACCTGTACCG
This sequence comes from Oscillospiraceae bacterium 44-34, assembly GCA_041223805.1. Taxonomy (GTDB): domain Bacteria; phylum Bacillota; class Clostridia; order Oscillospirales; family Oscillospiraceae; genus Lawsonibacter. The sequence goes on from JBCLQX010000011.1 coordinate 33,865, forward strand.
TAGTCACAAGGTCAACGGGAATATTAGGCGTATAATTGATTTGCACATCGTCTACGTTGTATTGATATCCTTTTAGTGACAGGTACTCAAAAAGACGTTCTATACGGTCATAGATTGCATCTTGGATATAGTCAAACATGGATTTTGCCCGCTGTTCCAAGAAAATCAGCCGTGAACGAATCGCCAAAGAGCTTGTATTACTCTGCAATTTCTCATTGCTGTCGATGTGGTTGCAGGCAGAATACATAGCGTTGCGCAAATCGTTAAGAATATTCTGGATATACGCATCATTCATATCTTTCATGAGCCAATGAACACCTGCATTTTTATCTGAGGGCAGATTAAGTAATCCATGATCCTCCATCCGTTTTGCAATTTCGTCATTGACCTCTACGCCGGTAACAACCAAATAGGCATTGCGATAGTCTCCCACAATAGACGCTTGATCGCTTAATGTTTCGTTATAGGTATCTTGCAAATGACGGATTTTAGAAAAAATTGTTTCGCAGATATTTTCCATTTCACAGACAGACACCGGACAACCCTGGAACATGTGTCTTTCCCGATTAACCAATAGGCCGTTGCGGTATACCTCTATATTTCCGTCTCTATCGTACACGTCATAATAGGAATCATTGTCATATTTCTTTTTGTAGAAGTGAATAAACAACTGAGGTATACCGTCATCATCGCAGTATGCGATAGCATTTGTTGGATTTAGAATCCGTTCACAGTACCTACCTTTACGATCAATATATGATAAGGAGTAAACTTTTCCGTAAATCTCCAGATCCCGCATCATAAGCGAATTATGGTTTGTCTTCCAGTGGAACAGGTTTGTTTCAATCGCCCGGATAATATCAGGATTTCCCGATTTTGATACAAAACTGAGGGGATTACCCAAAACATAATTGACTTCCTCATCCACAAATTTTGAAATAAAGTTTTCAATGCAAATTTTGTTACACCGCTTAGGGTTACTCCAAACCTTATAAACAATATCGTGATCTCCGCAATAATAGCGCTGCATAACTGTATATGCTGGCAACATCGTCTGGTACTCAGCGACCATCTGTTTTATCAGTGTTATTCTATCCATAGTCCACCCCCTCACAATCCCAACATAGACAGGTCGTAAACCCGCATGGTAGGAAGTGTTTGCTTCAATGTTTCCAAAAGTCTATCGGCCTCTGCTACTGCATCCGGCGCATCATCGTGTAAGGTGTACCCCTCTCCTTCGTAGGCCAGAACCTGAGAATAAAACGGCTCATCGTCCTGATTAAAGACGATATAACCGCTGTCCACCTTACCGCCGATAGCTCTAATCTTTGCTTCTTTGTTTTTTGTTTGGCGCTCATTGATAATCTCAATCTTGCGTCGCTTCAACGTGTCATGTTCCATGATCCGCTTGCGGATTTCCCGCACATCCGCACCGTTATAGGTGTTCTTTTCCACCCAAATATAAGAAATATCCTCATAGGCTTCCAACAGCTCCACAACACGATTGATATAGGCATCAAAGGTATAGCGGGCAATCTCCCCTTTGCGAATCCAGCGGAAACCATTGCTTGTTTTCGACGCTACACAAAGGGCTGTAAAGTCATTTTGCTTGCTGGTTTCGACAGCGGGGTCACACACCAGGATAGACAAATCAAACGTATTGTTTTCCAGCTCATCCGCTGAAACAGTCTTGACGGCATGAAATGCCTTTTCCCCTATCTTTGAAATATCATTCTGATATTCCTGCTTAAAACTGGCCGGGTTAGGATAATAGTAGTTGATTGCAAGGTCGAGGCAATCATATTTATCCGGCCATAGTGTATCAAAGCGCATTTCCTCAGCATGGGCAAAGTAAAACTCCATAGCATTGTCTTTCGCTATGGGGTCTTTGGGATTGAACAAGATTGCCTTAAACTCAGCCCATAGGCCAGAGTTAAAATAAGCGTCAACATCTTCCACATCTATAACACGCCGCACAATATGGCGATAGCTGTTATCTTTCAGTAGCCGGGACATAAAGCAATCCCTGTGCATCAGAGTCCCCAACACTATAAGTTTTGTTGCGGCCTTGACCTTTTTCCCGTCACGATAGACGGCGGTATCACCGGCATATTGGCAATCCTCTACCCATGTGTTATACTTACGATCTCGCGCCTCCTGTGTCAGAATATCGGCCTTTCCCTGATAATCGTCTGCAATAATCAGAGATGGACGGTAGTTCCCAAACTTCTTTCCACGCATGGAGCTGGTAGAGCTGATCGCCTGTACCTTTGTCCCATTGGTCAACTCCAATTCCAGGGAGTTACATACCAATCGTTTGTTTTTGGGGTTCAACAAATTTCCAAAGGCCGCATTGATATATGGATTATCCTCTAACGCTGTACGAACATTGCGTACAAACTCAACAGCATCTTGCTCTGTCTTTCCGCAAATCAGTGTATACACAGACAGCTTGTAACAGTGCGCCCATACCGTTAGCGCAAAATCGCACGTTGTAGTTTTGGACGATCCACGGGGCATTACCAACTCCAGCTTGTCAAATTGGTCTTTGACAAACATATCATCCAAAGCCCCCCATACCTCAAAATGGAATGGGGCCAGCCCACGCGCCGCATTGTCAGCTTTTGGGCGGAAAGTGTCTTGCAAAAAATATTGACAGAAAAAAGGCAGAGACACCCGCCCAATAATATAGGCAAGGCCATCTCTGCCCCATAGGTTTCCGCCATACTTTTCCAAAATTTTTTCTGCCTGATCTGCGCCGTACAATTCTACGATATATCGGTATAATAGAGCGCTGTCATCCTTAGTGACAAGCTGCATGATGTTAAGGCTCATCTAATATTGCACCCCGCCTTATCAACCACTCCAGCCGCGTCGAATAAGGGAAAAGGTGAGCATAATTAAGATCGTTGCCAGCAGAATATGTGTTGATAATACGGTCATTATCTGACAGTTGTGAACATGGGATAGACGAACAACCGGCATCTGACAGTTCTTTAATGGCTGCGACTCCCCTAACAAGAATATAATCCAATTTGCCCACCTCCCCAGTCAAGATTTTACTTTGTTGTCGAAATATTTCTGTAGCTTTTTGCCGTAGTAGAATAATTTGCGCTGCCCCGCTTTGTCCGTGCGCAAGAGATAATAGTTGCTAATAATGCGTGGCCGGATATCATGCACCGGCCTGAAGCCCGCCTGCAACAGTTCTGCGATTGCATCACCGAATACAGCTATGCAAGGGGTTAATTTTTGTTTGTGCATGGTTCACCTGGTTTCAAAATATTGCAAAAAATTGTGAGGATAACCGCACCGCTCCTTTGCGCTGCTGAAAATAGAAGGGTACTCCCCTCCCATGGATATAGCAAGGCCGCATCCCCAAAAGGGACACGGCCCGCAAAGTTTTATTGCTGTTGTTCGTGTTCAAACCGATTGACCAAATTGTAGAATGTTGCACGTTTAAGATTGAGCTTTGCAGTTGCCGCTTTTGCTGTCAACTCCCCCCGCTTCCAGGAAGAATATATATCGTTCCATCCTTGCGGATATGTTGCTGCTGGTCTGCCCAGGTGCTTACCCTTTTCCTTAGCGCAAGCAATCCCCTCAGCTTGACGCTTTTTAATCGTCAAGCGCTCTTGCTCTGCCATTGAAGATAATACTTCAAGCAGAATATTATTGACCATATCAATAATCCAATCTTGCCCCTCTGGTAAATCCATCATGGTAGTGGGCAAGTCGATTATTTTAAGGCGGATACCAGCATCCTTAAACCATTGTAGCTCTTTCTTGATAGCTTCCTTATTACGGCCCAGGCGGTCAAGGCTCTTGACTACCAAAGTATCACCACGGCGCAAACCTGTTGCGCTTTTGAGTGAAGCGTATCCAGGGCGGTCAAAGTCTTTGCCACTTGCCTTGTCTGTAATTATAAAGCGGTCGGTCGCACCCAAACTATAAAACGCTTCCAACTGTCTATCTAAATTTTGATCTGTCGAAGAAACACGCCCATAATAGTAAGTACGGTTATCCTCCACTGTGATTACCTCCAACGCTTTTTTACTATTATAGCGCCATAGTCTATAAAAGTCAATACATTTTATAGACATATCTATAAATATTTTCTAAACTTTATGGACAGCAAAAATTGTGGTTTTGATGGACGTTCTATGTATCTATTAAGGTGTACCTTTATAGACTAATCATCAAATCTAAAAGCCATCCGCAAATTGCTTACAGGCTGATTGAGGTATAGATTATGGATAAGGCAATTACTGCCAGTCCACTTACCATCTGTCGCAATCCAATCCCAACCATCCAGATTAAAGCCAAACTCAGCTCCGGCGGTCAGTTCCAGAAAATGAAGAGTGTTTGCATTCCATCCGGGCTTGCGTCTCTTAATTTCGCCGTAGATGAAATCAGTAATAGAGTCCCCCGTTTGAAAATCCGCCTGGAGGAAACCAGCATTTCTTACTTCAACCATTTTGTTTCTCCTTTTTCAGATATCCGCTTTCTTTCAAAAAGTCCTTAAAGCCTTGTAGCACATCGGCGCTATCAGTAGTATCTTGCAAATCAATATTCACTTGATCGGCGGCTTTACCCATGCTTCGATCAATCAGATATTGTAAGGCACTGTTGCGAACACGCGCTTCAGTGCTTTTGTCGAGCGCAAGGTTTAGCATTTCATTCATAAGCTTATTTGTACATGACTTCAAGTGTACGTTAGCTTCCTGGTTGATTTCCCGTAAGCGGCGGTCAAGCTCTGCCTGTACCTCAGCTTGCTTACTCCATTCCCAAATTGATTGCCGTGAAACACCGATCTTTTTAGCAAGCTCAGTGCTTCCCATGGTTGGGTATTTCAATCTCAGCTCAATTAGTTGCTGTTTTCTCAAATCAAGCATAGCTCCCTCCTTCCTTTACATCGTTTACATTTTTCTTACTGTATTCCAGTTATTTTTGAGGCTGCACAGCCGCAGTAAGGTATAGGGGTATCTCTCTATTCCCCTCAGCCATACAAAGCCGTACAGCCTCGGAAATGCACTATTTTATTGTATCAACCGTATAAAGGAAGGGACAACAGCTTTAGCTGCCCCTTCCCGCAAAATATCAAGCCTTAAAACGGCAAATTATCCTCATACTCTCCATCCTCATTGATCTCAGCGCAAGCGTCGATGCTTGTTTCTGTGATTGTAGCTGTAGTTGAGGTTGTGTTTGGAGTTGTATTTGTGTTTGTATTTGATTTTGTAGTTGTAGTTGGATATCTCCCGTTATCACCCGTTATCGGTCGATGTCGGTCGTTATCGGTCGATGTCGAGTGACATCTATCATTATCACTTCTACGCTTAAAATCCTCATACGAAATGGGATTCATCTTGTTTCGCTTTTGCTCCCGAACGTATACAGCATACTTTCGCTGTAAGATTGTTTCGTTGTATCGTTCACCATCTCGATCAATAGCCGGTTGAAGCAGCGCCCATGCCATGCTGACAATTCCTGGCTCAAAAGACGGCACTGTACCATGCTGGCCGTATTCAAAAGCGGCGCGGAATAGCTGGCCTACCTGCTCATCATTTAGTTGCGATAGGAGCGGTTGCACCAAATCAAAGTACAAGAGTATCCCCGGTCTATTACTCTGCTGCACCATATGCTATTTCTCCGTTTAAGGCCGCATCAATCATTTTACTACGGATTTGTGGTGTGGCAGCGATGTACTTTTGGCGCATATCAACAGGCCATTCCACATAAACAAACGCCTCTTTCAAACATTTGTGTGGTGCAAAAATCTCAGATAACGCTTCAGAGTCAATTGGAGATATGCGGCTCTCCGGCATTGCGCCCTCTGCCAGTTCATCCAAGAGATAATCATAATTGGCATTAATGATCTCCGTACTCTTGCGGATTCTTGCTTGATATTGCTGCATTAGCATCAGCAGTAGCGGAGTACGGATAAAGCAAAATAGATCATCATTTCCACGTCTACCGACATGTATGACTCTGGCAGGGACAAAACCATTTTGCATCAGGAAAAGTCCATCATGGAGGTTTACAATCTCACTATGTGAGCCTACATAATCTACTTCTATCCCCCTACGTTTAAGGCGGATTTGTGTTTTGAGGTTGCGTAAAATGCAAAGCAACTTGTAATACAGTTTAAGCATTTTCGCCACCTCCAAATCCAGCCATTGCCTCAAAAGCCGCTGTACGCTCTTCTGTTGGCAGACTACATACATATGCTTTTTTATTGGCGGATAGTTCGCTGTATGCTCTAATACGTTGCATCAAATCATTTCGCTTCGGAATCTTTGACATCTTAATATAATCGTCACATGCAGCGTCAAACTCAGGTGTTCTCTCAAACACCCAAACATTCCGGCTAATATCACGCCTGTCTGGAACAGTGGCTACAACCTTAAACCCTGCATCAACAAGGTATCGTGCCATTCGCATTGTCAAAATTACTTTCTTTTTCATCTGGTTTCCTCCTGTATCATGTTTCGTGTTTCTTTAGAAATGTGACGCACAAACGATAAATCCCGCTTTGCAAAATGAATGAGAAATATGGCCGTTGTTTAATGAAGTATAAGACAATTGGTGCATTTAAGAATGTACCGTTTGTGCGTCTGCTCCGATGCTATCAGAGTTATATCAACGGGTTTCCCCGGCGATATTAGGCGGGGGCTGGTTTGGCGTTCAGCCCCTCTTTTGAAAGGAGATATCAAACTTGAACGACAAGTTTGACAACATAGTTAATAACCGCACTGGATTAGATATTGGTCAACTTTGTCGATCCAGGCGGGCGGTAAAGGTCTGTGTCCCTTTAACCACTGATTTAGGCAAACTCTGTGCATTCCAATTGATTTAGCCACATGCGCTTGCGTTGTTCCTGTTTCTTCCAAAAATAGCTGCAATCTTATTTTAAGGGACACTGTTTCACCTCCTACTTTGCTAACAAATGTTAGCAGAAAAAAGAGCGGCCAAGCGTGGCCCAGCCGCTTCCTTTTCTGAATAACATTTTTGAGCGTAACACCATATTAAAGCGGAAAGGCCGCTATCCTTGTGTTTGCTCCAGGAATTTTGTTCCCTTATAGGTTTTTATCTCATTTTTCTTTGTACATCCCGTTGAACAACGGTTAATGTACAGTATCAATTTGAAAAAACTTGTATTTTTGAAGCATTCAAAAACGGCTTAATAGCGTTGAACAACGGCAAATCATCATTTTAGACTTTCAAAAACAAAAGTGGATTTTTAAGCGGCATTGTGCTGTACCTCTTGATAGCCTCTACAATGATTGCACAGCTTCCTTTGAGGAATGCTGGTTGTAAATCTCATTCCGCATTTAGCACATGATTTGGAATTTGCAAGGTTTTTGATGAGATTTTGTAAAACAATATCGCCAAAACACAGCCAAAAAATATTTTTTCGACCTGTTTCCTTTTTGTAGAAAAGGTATTTAATGAGCATATCACACACCTCTGTTATTGGGTATCCAAAGGCAGCAAACTCCCCCAATATCTTGTTACGGATATATGTGATATTTCCATCGTCATCAGAAATAACACCGTAAAAGCGATATGTGGTATTGATTTCATCATATTTTGCTGTAATTTCAGGAGCAATTTTGATACGTTTCTTTCGCCTGCTCAGCAAATAAGTGTAGTCAAATTTCCCGATATTCTTAGCGGAGAATACCATGCGCTTATTTGGCACAATTGCTTCCAAACGGTTGACAGTGCTATTGTTAATTGGCGCAATTTGTTCGTCGGTCTTTTCCTTTGCATATTGGAAGAAATGAGGTAGTTTCACTTGTGTCACACCCTTTAAGGTCATATCAACCTCTGCGGGACGCTCAGGCATATATAATGTTTTTGCCGCATCAATGTTAAAGTTGTTTTCGCAGGTTAGCAGTTTAATTGCCTCAAAATCAGGATTTCCGCTATTCCAAATCTTTGATATTTGATTACTGATAACTCCGATGTTACCATATCTCCACGCCGCCCGCATACCATCATAAATTGCATTGTTTGAGATTTGCACCGCCCCTGCCTTAGCCATCTCATAATACAAAGGCACAACATCTCTCATATTCCGTTCTGCTATGGAGATGAGTAAAGGATCGGCACACACAAGAGCGGTATCGCCATCACAATCAAATTGAAGCAGTTTACTAATCAAATCGTGGCAGCTTGTGTATAGTGCTTTTGGTGTAAACCAACGCTTTATTTCACCGTCTGTTACGTTGGAGCGTACTGCGTGTTCACGGTAAAGATGAGGTGATCGGAGACAATCTAATTTGTCACTATCCTGATACAATCTACATGATACTTGCCCATTTTCAAGCAGGCCAGCAGGATTTTTATTGCCAAGAAATAGCCATTCACAAAAGGCGTAAAGGTCTGGAATTATAAATGTGTACTTGCCCTTGACACTCAACTTACCTGCTCGCGCTTCATTTACAAGGGATTTTTTGATTTGCCGTAAAACTTCTTTTGTGTACGGGTCTGACAATAATTCAGGATATAGGCTCAAGCATTTCTGGAAATCATTTTGATTGTCATTTCTGTCCGTAGCACCAAACACGTCAAGCATTGTTTGACGATCTGAAGCAATTCGTGTGATTGTATCAATTGATTTTTGAGCTAACAGTGCTAACTCTTGATCGCTCACATCTGTAAGTGTTTGAAGCATTTGATAATTTAGTTTTGCATTTGGAATGTAATCGCGCTCTTCGTTACACTTACCAGCAGAACAATCACACCTGATAAAAAGCCGCTTGTACTCTTCCCATGACTCATAATACTTCCACATCTTAAATTGGCTTTTGGTAAAAATCACTTGAATTCTCTCGGCTAATACATCATGCTCCACGCCGTAGATATCTTTGACAAGTCCATGATTGCAACCAGGTTCTTTTTTATTGGCCTCCCTGATAAATTTGTCAAACGGGAACACCGCCAAAAGCCCTTTTACCCATGGTAGCCGCACCATAAAATTTTTCCGTGAAACAGACGGCAATACCATACCACAACCATCTGTATGAGTAATGGGCACATCCATTTCTCGACGATCAATTTTGTAAGTCCTATGGTCAATAAAATCGACTGTTCCGCGCACCAGCGTTTCTATATCGTCTACTACAATGGATTTCTCTATATCAAATTCCGGCCATGGGTCTGTAGCGCTGTTGCACAGGGCAAGATAGGCCAAATACTTATTGACATTGATACCTCCAGCAGCGTTAATACGTTCGATTGACAAACCACACATTAAAGTTTTTTGATATTTCTCCCAGACACACTCTTTAATGAAAACTGTTTTTTTCGTTCTGATCTGGCCCGCTGAGGCTGTGTAGACAACATATTTATCCCCATTGTAAATGAAACCATTTAGTATCAAGTCCCGAATTACCTCAAAATAGTAAGTACGAACCACTATAAAGTCATCATACAATTCGCCTGTCTGCATCCCTAAAGTTCGTGTGAGCATGGATTCAAAAACCGAAATTATATTTTTGTCTACAACATATTCAGTCCGCAAGGCCCGCTCCCCATTGTGAGTGCTAAGAAGTGACACAAGTTTTTTCTTCGCGGTGCTGATTGCACTATTGGTTTGCTTCAGCTCCAACTTAATTTCGTCAAGTCTGTTTTGCCCTCCCAAAGATACGCAATCGGCTTTATTAATATGGTATAATGATCGATATCTTTTCTCTGCTATGCTTGCTGAGATAGCGCCACTAACCATATCGGATATTATTCTCCGCTCAGCTTTGAGATTGCTTTTACGGTAGGTCAAGCTATTAACGATTTTCTCTTGTTCATGTTCCTCATCCGTATAAAAGGCGCTGGTATCAAAACTATAAATATGGATTTGCTTGTCAAGGCTCATGTCATCATCCTTTCTTAAAGTTGCTAAAAACAGAAAAAAGCAGACTACAACAGCAGGCTTTTACGCCTGATTGATGTAATCTGCTGACATGCTTTTCTATTTCGCTGGTACATCCAGCAAAAACAAAACATGAAACCGATATAATGTTGTTTCCGTCCTTTTACAGTGGCATCATAAAACTCCAGTCGTAGTATAGCGGCTTTTTCTGAAATGTCAAGGGGTTTTCTGAAATTTCCAAAAAATTATTTGCTGTTTGGTTGATACATCAGCAAATCTCCAGGCTGGCATTGGAGCAAACGGCATAGCGTGTCTATATTCTGCCATGATACAAGCTCTTTTTGACGAAACTTTTGTAGTGTGGCCTCTCCAAGTAAATGCTCTTTGCGTATGCGGCTGGTATTATATCCAGCCGCTTTTAATGCTGGTATGATATCTATACGGTAAGTGATTGCCATTATCTCACCTCTTCCCGGAAAATATTATATAGGATATTTACACTTTTCTCAAGTGCAAAAACGCCCAAAATATACACTTGATATTTGTGTAAAATGTCGATTGATTTACACTTGAGAATGGTGTATATTATCGTTGTAAGGCAAAGGACACAAGCCTTTTTTGAAAGGAGGGAGGTAAGTGGACGAAATGACCAGCGCGGAACTCAATCAGTATCTGGAGAACATAGCCAAACTGATTGAGGCCACCGCCAAAGACCCGGCTCAGGCCGCAGAAATTGTGCGGGAGAGTAAGGTCAAGGCGTAAAAAGGGATAGCGGCCCACCTGACAAGTAACCCGCTATCCCAACACCAAAGGTGATCCGGGGAGCCTTACCCCCGAACACCTCCTATAATAGCAAAGTAAGGCAGTATTTGCAAGTACCATTTAGGAGGCCACCATGAAAGAGATTGTCAAAACTTCCCGCCTCGCTGGACAATTAGAAAAATTGTTTAACAAACTCAATTCCGATTTTTTCAATGGGGAGCTGCAAACGCCGGTAATCACCATCCAGAGCACCCCTCGCGCCTACGGGCACTACTCCATGATGCTTGGAATGTCAAAGGTGAAGGGCGCAGAGAAATCAACATCGGCGCTGGAACGCTGGATAGGCCGATTGAGTACACCGCCGCCACGATGCTCCATGAAATGTGCCATATGTATAATGACACTGTACTCCACATCCAGGATTGCAGCCGGGGCGGTACTTACCATAATAAACGGTTTAAGCAGACAGCAGAGGCGCACGGCCTGGTTTGTAGCAAAACTAACCGCTACGGCTGGAGTGATACAGCTTCAGAGCTATCCGATACGCTACTTGAATGGGTTTTGAATAATAATATTCAGGAAATTTGCTTAAATCGGAATGAAAGTAGCGGTATCAGGATTTCAGGCGGGGCTAAGGCCGCAAACGGTACAGGCAGTACGGGCACAGAGGATAAACCCAAAGTAAAAAGCTCCAGGAAGTATGTTTGTCCCTGTTGTGGTACGATTATCCGGGCTACCCGTTAAGTCAACGTGATCTGTGGCGATTGCAACGTCGAGTTTGAATGGGCTAAGTAGCATATGAGCTGACCTATCGGCTATACGGGGATGGAGGTATACCAATGCTGAAGCTGACACAAAAGCTGGCCCGGATGCTGATAGCCCGTGGAATTGGCGTTCCTGCCCGCAATCTGGAAAAAATCGCCGCGCCGGATGGCGTGTATGCTTATGAGATGCCTTTAGGCGGACTATCTATCAAGATTGAAAATGACCGCTATACCCATGCTGGCCGCTATGGGCTGAAGATCCACGACCGTTCCGGCGGTACAGTCATGACCATGTTTTTCCATCCTGAAACGCTTAACCGAGATTTTGGTGCTGAGGATGCTGAAAAGTCCGATGCTCAACAGCAGGCACGGCGGGAATGGGTACAATCTCATGGCCCAGACTACTGCCACAAGATGATTGATCGTTATTGGAACAATTGATATACATAGCCTGACCTATCGGGCGCACGGGGAGAAAGGTAAGAACATGGATAAAATTACAATCAACCAGGCCGGCATTATGAGCTTTGAGAGCGCAACCCCCGATAAGATCAATCTGCCCTACAGCAACGATAATCTTTGCTTTGAAGCGTATAACGCTTTTGTCAATGCGGCAAACAACATGGATACAGAGCGGGCTAACAAGGTGTTTGGAAGCAGCACGGTTACAACTTACCTCACCTTACTCCCCTACCGGCACAAGTTGCTTGCTGGTATCAAGATCATCGTTCAGCCCACCAACGGCCAGCGCATTGAGAAAATCATTCCGGCAACTCTTCCCCTTGAACAACTCCGTAACATCGCAGATCGGTTTTTCCGGTTGGGTGCATTGGGTCTGACTGAAGCCCTCCGTAAGCACTACACACAGCAGTATCAGGTTTATTGCGAGACAGTTTGAATTAGGTACATCAGAGGGCACAGCTCCAAGCTGTGCCCTCAAAATCTTTATTCCTCTGCGATTTCCAGTTTATCAAGCGCAAATTCCACACATTTCAGGATTAGTTCATTCCGTGTGCGGCCTGTTTTGCCGCCTATACTATCCAACCGTTTTACCATCTCAACAGGCATACGGCAAGAGACTACTGTATTTTCTCCATACGATCTTTTAGGTCGAATGATAAACTTGTCCTCTGCCATAATTACCACCTTTGTAAACTTATGAATGTATTGTAGCCTAAAATTTGTAGTTTTCATATACTACAAAGGTTTACAAAATTTGAAAAGCATGTTATACTTAACAAATAATCTGTGAGGGAGTGGAATTTATGCCCAAAAAGCAACTAATCAGCGTCATATTTGCTACTGCATTTGCCGTTGTAGCATCAATTCTGTTTCAAGTTATATCTTTGGTGGTTATATCAGGATATGGCGATACGGCAAAAGAGGCGTTTTCGTTGGCATCATCCAGGCAATTCGGAAAACTGCTGATAATTATTATTGTGTGCGCCATTATTTACCTTGTTTCGTGCTTTTCTAACCCAAAATATACAAAGACTATTTTTATAGTGTGCGGAATCATTAGTTGTATCGTAGGCGGCTACATCTGCATTAGAACAAGTATCTATTTCTCTGGCTCTTCTGAAATACAAGCCTTTGCCTCTCCTACTGTAAGGCTCCTATCATTCACCTATGGTATAGCGTTTCCGCTGTTCTATACACTACTATGTATTTTGGCCTGTGGGAGTGACTTAAAGGGCAATGTCATTAATCAGGCAATAAGTTGCACTTGCTTTGTTGTTCTCTACACTCTTATTGTCAATATCGCATCAAGGCTTGTCGGAAATATCAGTATGAGTATAACAGTTTCCGCTTGTATTGCTGTGGCTGTAACCTTTTTCCCGGCGCTAAATCTGGACAATATTAAGACGCAGATTAAGAAAACTGATTGAATTATATGGGTATTCAGAGCAACCGCCGGGTTATCGGCGGTTGCTCCTTTTTATGTTCATTTATACATAGTAAGCACAAAATTAATAAGTTGTACTAACTCACCACGGGTTATAATGGCATTTGGGTCGAATCCTACACTGTCTTCAATCCAGCCCAGGGCAACGGCGGTTTGTATGGCTTCTTGCGCCCATCCGTTATACTGGATATGCCGTAAGGTGTAATTCTGCTGTTCAACAAATCTTGTGAGGATGGTAACTATCTGCGCCCATGTGACTGTGCCATTAGGATTATACTTGCCATCACCCACGCCGTTGACAATTCCCGCTGCTTGTATTATTCTGACGTATGGAGCATACCACGCATCTGTTGCAACGTCTGTAAAGGCCAATTCTGCATTGCTGTATTTGTCAATGGACTCATCCTCCAACAGCCGATAGATGATTGTTGCCAACTGTGCCCGTGTCAGCGGATCATTTTCATGGGCAAGGCCATCCCCATACCCTAAAAGTACAATCGTTCTGGATGTATCAATTACAGCGCCATTGCACACAAGTGGTGATTGTGCGGGCACTGGATTGACAACAGGCTTTTGCTCTGGTTGCGTCTCTGTGACCGTTATAATTGGCCGTACAGGGCGATATATCGGGCGGTAGTCCGTATCATCCTCATTAGTATTGTCGATCTCTGGAGGCTCTGAGGGCTTTTCGGGTGGATTGTTTGGGTTGCCATCTTCCTGTGGTGGAACTTTCTCACCACTATTATCCTGTGGCGGGTTTGTTACGTCGGTTGGAATATCGCCTTTATCGCTGGTATCCTCTGGAGGCTCTTCACTGTCTATCATCCCGCTATCTTCGGACGGATTTTTCGATTGGTCATTTTCATCTCCATCATTGCCAGAATTGGGTGTGTCTGTTTCTTCATCCTGTGAAGGTGATAGTTCATCTTCAAATACAAATTTAAGATCAAGTTCCCCAATATCATCATAGTCACTTTCAATAGGTAGTTGACAAACGATTGAATTTTCGACGCCATTCCTTGTAAGATCGCTATCCTTCATCCAGTTATAGGGTATTCTATCGGTAGATACATAGATATCTTCAAGGCTTTTTGTATATTGGAGTGTCATGCAAGATATATTGCATATATCATCCGCAAAGGACACCGCATTGTTATCATAGATTTCGCAATCTGTTATAACCATCCTCCCGCCGTCAATTCCGTTACATATTCCTCCGCCACCTCTAAGAGCATGATTCGCAACAATACAGCAATTTGAAATTGTGCTATCTCCAGTAGAATATATAGCACCGCCGAGTACGCCGCAATTTTTGTTGAATTGTGAACCTACGATAGTCAAATTTCCTTCACAATTTATTCCCCCACCGGCTCCATTGCTGACACCCTCGGAGAAAGTAGAATTATAAATTTCAATAGTGCCATTGTTCCAAATATGCCCTGCTTTTGCTCCGCTGTTATCGCTAAACTTGCATTGTTTCAGTAATGTATTTCCAGAATTTGAAATAGGAACAATATCGCAAGTAAACCCTTGCATTGTAACGTTTTCCATATATAATATTCCACAATCAGCTATATTTATCACACTATCACAATTCATGCTATTGCCTGATAAGATTGCATTTTTTAATGTCACATTTTTGCCTTGAATGACCATCATAGCCCAATTGCTTTTCTTAAAGCAAAGTTCGATTGTTTTACTGCTGTCCCCAATACATATATTGGATTCACCAATACAAATTACCTCATTAACAAAAATTGTATCTCCATCATTGGCGGCGGCAATAGCTGCTTGCAATTCATCCAGTGTGCTAACCGCAACACAATCCCCTTGTTCTTGCTGATTGGCCTCTCCTTCAATCGGCTGATCTGTCAATTCCTCAGCGTGGGCGGGTGCTACCAGCAAGCACACCATAAGCATTGCTAACAACAGTTTTTTCATGATCTCAATTCCTCCAGCTTTTTGTTTTTAGCGGTCATCTCTGCGACCAATTGAGCAACCAAAGCAACCTCAATAGATGTAAGCCCCGACAGGTCAAGTAGCCGATCATCTACCCTTCCCAACAAATAATCGGTAGTCACACCATATAGATTAGCTAATCGAGCAAGCGTTGTGTATGACGGTTGGCGCAAATTACCCTCCCATAATGACACGCTTGACCGCTCCACACCTACCAGACGTGCAACTTGATCTTGCCTTAGATGGTTCTCCATCCGCAGTTTCCTTAGTCGATCCCCTAACTCAATAATCATTGTTGCGCTCACCTCCATGCACAACATGATACAGGATACCATTTTTAGCGTTTCAATTGGTCACATTGGCGTTACGCTCTGTCAAAATCGAAAAAAATAGCCGATACCCACGGCAATGTGAGCATCGGCTACATAAATATATCGTAAATCTATTAAAAAGGCATTGTTTCGCCACAATATTCTAACTTTTGAAATGCGCAATTTTGGCACCGACATCGGTACTGAGGAACTGGGGCATATGGAGATGGTGGCGGCGGTGGTCCACCAGCTGACCCGGAACCTCACCAACGAGGAGGTCCGCGCCAATCCATCCTTCGCCCCCTACTTCGTGGACCATACCACCGGCGTCTACCCCACCGCTGCCTCTGGTTTCCCCTGGAGTGCCGCCTCTATCCAGTCTACCGGAGACGTGATTGCCGATTTAACTGAGGATCTAGCGGCAGATGGGGCGATGGTGTAAGCGCAACAAGACCGGAAAGCCTTGAAAACACTGGATTGTTGGTAGGATAAGCCTTTTCCGGCGGCGATGGTGTAAAGACAACCTGTTAAAATTTTCGATGGGACAAGCTGTTTCCAATCCAATTTTTGGGAGAAAATGCATTACAATGAAAATCAAGTTGCGGAGCTGATATATTAGAACCAAATAAAGAGCAACGGAGAACGTATGCAAGCGTTCTCCGTTGCCTTATGTCTCCCCGCCGGGAAAAACTAAAACTGTCTGATACCCATTTTGCGGCTCACTAAGAATTTCCATGGTTCCGTGATGCGCCTCAACAATTTGACGGACCAACAGAACGCCTAAACCGTGTCTTAGCTTTAATCTTTCATCGGTACTTTCCAAATGATTTGTTGTCGCTCTTAATTTGTCCAGCTTCTCAGCGGACACGCCGATGCCGTTGTCCGATACCGTTATGACCGTATTGTTTCCGTTCCACACTACGGAAACAGAAATCACGCACCCTTTTGGATTATGAATGACGCTGTTCTGAATCAAATTATACAGCGCACGTTTCAGCAGAGCTTCGTCTCCCATGATGGACGCTGTTTCGCTCTCCTGGCTGGAATCAAACATAATTTGATACCGCGCCTCTAACCCGCCGTCCAAAAACTCACAGACGACTTGCCGCGCCAGCTCCACGAAATAGACTTTCTCTATCCGAAGGGGCTGCATGGAATACTCCAGCCTGGACGTGAGGTTCAAATCGGAGATCAGGCTCCGCAACTTCTCCCCCTGCCTGCGGATATGGGACGCCTGTTCACGGGCGGAGGCCGGGAGGGTTTGGTCAGCCTCCAATTGCCCGGCAAAACCCAAAATTACCGAGAGGGGTGTCCGCACGTCATGGGAGATACCGCTGATCCAGTCGGCGCGGGCGCTGTCCTTTTTGGCAATAAAAGCCCCCGCCCTGTTGAGCTGCCGGTTGATCTCCGCCAATTCGCCTCTCTCCGGGAGGCTAACCGACTGGCCGGAGGAAACCGTTTCGATCCCCCGCAAAATGGGCGTGACCGCCTTTTCAACGTGCCGGGTGTTCTTCCAAATCAGCAGGACCACCACAATGATATTGGTCAGAAAGACGGCAGCCAGCCCGACAAGCAGTTTTCTCGCATAGCTCTCACTGACAGAAAAGTAATACTTCGCCTGACTGCCCTTTTCGCCGCCCACTACCAATAGCCCCTGGGGATGCTCCTGCACATAGACCGGATAATCCCCCAAATACCACCGGCTGAATTTTGCCACGTCCGCTGCCGTGTACCGCCGGGGCAATTCCTCCGGCAGTCTGCTCTGAAAAATGACCGTTCCTATATCGTCCAAAACCATGGCCCAGGCGTGATGTTCTTCCAACATTTCGGCCAGCTCCCCAGCCGCCGTCAAATGTCCGGTTCCATCCAGAGTAATGCTGTCACAGATTTTGCTTATAGAGATTTCCGGTATCTCCGAGGTCTGCCAGGCCCAGATCAGCACAGAGAAAAACAGGACAACATTGAGTAGCAGGAACAGCACGATGATGCCCACCATAGATAAAAAGTATTTCCGAAAGAAGCGTTCCACAGGTTTCATTTCTCCGGCTCCTTTACCACCAGCTTATATCCCAGGCCCTTCACCGTCAGGAGCGACACGGGCTTTGACGGATTTTCCTCGATCTTCTCCCGCAGGTGCCGGATGTGGGTCATCAGCGTTGTCTCATAGCCCTGCCAGATTTCTCCGCACAGCGTTTGACAGAGAACGCCGATGGTGACGATCCGGCCCGCATTTTCCGCCAGCTTTTCAAAAACGCTATACTCCTTGGCGGTCAAGGGCGTCCGCAGTCCATCTCGGATAACCTCTGCCCGGTCTAAATCCACCGAGGCAGCGTTCAGCGTAACAACCCGCTCTTTTTCAGGATAGGCCCGTTTCAAAATTGCCTGAACCCGCAGCAGCAATTCCTTCGGGAGAAAAGGCTTGACCAGATAATCGTCCGCCCCCAGCTCGAACCCGGCAAAGCGGTCCTCGGCTTCCCCCTTCGCGGTGAGCATAAGAACGGGAACTTTGCTGACGGCCCGAATTTCCTGGAGCAGTTCAAACCCGTCCATATCCGGCATCATCACATCCAGAATGATGATGCCGGGTATTTTTTTCGCCATCACCGCCAGCGCCTCTTGCCCGGAGGCCGCTGTTGTAATCTGTGTATATCCGGCGCTCTCAAAAATGGAGCGGATCATTGTCCGCAAATCTTTTTCATCGTCTACAACGAGGATTTCTCTGTTCAGCATATAAGCCCCTCCTGTCCGCACTCATTATAGCGCAGAAACTAAAAATTGTATATGCCGCCGGCGCAATCTCAAGGTTATCTCAAGGTTCCCTCAAGGATCGCTCAAGGATGGTGTTGTATATTGACCCCATAAAGGAGGTAACCGCTATGAGCGAAATCGTCATCGAAACAAAACAACTGACAAAACAGTACGGGTCCCAAAAGAGCGTGGCGGAGCTGAACATCCACGTTCAGAGGGGCCGCATCTATGGTCTGCTGGGCCGAAACGGAGCCGGAAAAACCACCACCATGAAGATGCTGCTGGGCTTGACCCAGCCCACCTCCGGGGAAGTGACGATCTGGGGAAAGCCCTTGCTTGGTAACGAGAAGAAGCTGTTGCCCCGCATCGGCAGCCTGATTGAATCCCCCGGCTTCTATCCCAACCTGACGGGAACGGAGAATCTGCGCATTTTCGCCGCCTTGCGGGGATTGAAAAAACAGAACGCCATCAAAAGCGCCCTGGAGCTGGTGGGCCTGCCCTATCGGGATAAAAAACTCTTTTCTCAATACTCCCTGGGCATGAAGCAACGGCTGGCCATTGCCCTGGCGGTGATGCACGACCCGGAGCTGCTGATTCTGGACGAGCCTATCAACGGCCTGGACCCCATCGGCATCGCGGAGGTGCGCTCCTTCATCCGGGCACTGTGCGACGAGCGCGGCAAGACCATCCTGATCTCCAGTCACATTCTCTCCGAGGTTGCGCTGCTGGCGGACGACATCGGCATTATCGACCACGGTGTGCTGCTGGAGGAGGAGAGCCTTGCGGACCTGGAAGCCAAGAGCGACCGGTATATCCGCTTCACAGTCTCCGACACGGGGCGGGCGGCGGAGGTCTTGAACAGTGCTTTCCACGAAAATCAGTTTACCGTACAGGACGGCCACCATCTGCGGCTGGATTCTGCCAAGGTTCCCGTGGCAAAGATCGTCTCCGCCTTTGTGCAGTATGGTCTGGAGGTGTCGGAGGCCGCGACCGTGGAGGAAAGCCTGGAGGATTACTTCAAGCGGGTGACCGGGGGTGAGGGGATTGCTTAAACTGATTTCCTGTGAACTGGCGAAGCTGAAACGGAAGAAGTTCATTCCTTTTGTGATCCTCTCCGCGTTCCTGTTCCCGCCCCCGCTGGCATTGATGATGCTGACGCCCCGCATGATGGAGCGGTACGACACGAAAGCCGAGCTCTTTGACGACTTTTACCAGTTTGTCCTGGGCTATGGGGTGGAGCTGCTTCTGCCCTGCGTCATCGGCGTCATCGCCGCTATGCTGTTCTTTATGGAGCGGGACAATGACACCTTCAAAAACCTGCGGACCATTCCGGTGACCAGCACCCAGATGATTTTTGCCAAAATTATCGTTCTGTTTCTGTTCGGACTGATCTTCTGTCTGTCCACAGCCGCCGTCACCATTGTCTGCGGGAGCCTGATTGCCGAGGTCGGCGGGCTGGGCTACAAGCTGTGGCTGGCGGTGGAGATGGGGATTTTCATCACAGCGGGCACTCTGCCGCTGGTGGTGCTGGTGGTCTTTTTCAGCAAGACCTATATCTTCTCCGTTCTGCTGTGCATCTTTTACAGCGTGTTAAGCCTGACCGCCGAAAGTAGCTTCGGTGCCCTGCCGAAGTTTCTGTGCTGGCTGATGCCGATTCCCCTCACAAACCTCTGGTGCGCGGGGGATATGGTTCGGCATGGCGTCAAGGGTAGCTTGGGGGAACTGCAATACCTGATTCCCTCAACAATGCAGACCGTCTTGATTTTGAGTGCAATGGCTGTCCTGTCCATTCTGGTGATTGACCGGCTGTATAAAAAGAGAGGGGGAGATTGAGATGCTGGTACTGCTGAAAACTGAAGTTTGGAAACTGAAACGGTATCACATGGTCTGGGCAGGGGTTTTCCTGATGCTGCTGTCCGTCCTGCTTACGGTTTTCTCCACCACCGCCCAGGATGGAAGTGTATGGACCTTCTCCTTTTTCGTGGAGCAGGTCCTGAAGAACAACATCACAACGATTTTCCCTATGTGCATCGCTTTGATTACCGGATATATCATCAGCCGGGAGGGAACGGATGATACGCTGAAAAACATTCTGACGGTTCCCCTGTCGTTTCCCGCTCTGCTGGCTGGCAAGCTGGCCGTCTGCGGACTGCTCTCCCTGTTCCTGGGGATCGTCAGCACCGTGTTCACTGTGACGGCATCCTCCCTTTTGGGCTTCCCCGGCGGCGATTTTCCGGCAGTCATGCAAGCCGGGTTGCAGATCACGTTCAACTGCCTGTTCCTCTATATCGCGGTTCTGCCAATCATCGCCATCGCCGCCCGTATCCCAAACGGGCACTTAATTGGGGCGGTGGTAGCCTTTGTCTACGGCTACGGCGGGATGTTTGCGGCAGGGAGCATGACCTTGGCGAATTTGTATCCCGTGACCGCAAGCATGGGGCTGATCGGATACCGTAGCTATGATGCGGCCGTCCATTGGAATCCGTTGCTCTGTATGCTCAGTTTGCTGGCCGCTCTGCTGATTGCCGCCGCTTTTGTGGCGACAGCAAAAAAAGGCGCGGCTCCAAAGACAGCAAAAAAGCCCAAGCGGGTCATCACTAAAAAAGGTTGGTAAGGAGTGTCAAACAACATGAAGAAAAAATTGAAAATCACAATAGGCGTCGTTGCCGTCCTGCTCATTGGTCTGACCGGCTTTTGCGCATGGTTTCTCTCCGGCTCCGGCAGCGCCGAGTATTACACCCAGATCGACAACACCAAGGTGGAACAGGTGGATTCTAACGGAGGCGTCATTAACTTCAAAGGCAACCTGCCCTATTCCTACACGCTGCTGTCCTATGACGAAAACGGGAGCGAAAAAGAGATCACCTTCGGGACCTCCAAAGAACTTCGGGCGGGGGCCTTTATCCGTCTGACCGTCATGCCGGTCCGGGGCGTCCTGGACTGGAGCGAGGTACAGTATGACGAACTTCCGGCAGAAGTGCAGAAGCATTATTCTGCTCCATTAAACAATGAAGGATAATTTTAGCGAATAGTAGAAGCTCTATCCATTTAAGGCTTATTTTCTGCGGCGGTTTATTAAAGCCGCCGCCTTTCTATTTCCTTTCTCGCCATATAGGAGGATGCCGCCATGCGGGTAAAGGTAGATAGGCACTTGTCAAAAAAGCCTGACCCCCACAACGGCGAACTCCACCCAGACTTGCGAAAACAGTCGTTCCCTGACGGCTCATACTGTTATGTCCCGCGCCCGAATGGTCTTGCACCATACGGGCGCTTTTCTATTTCCGGGCCAGCGACACCGGCCCCGCTGCCGCTCCCCGCCCCCTTCGTTCAGACCCCAAAAATCTGAACGGAGGAAAGGACAATGGAAATTACCATCAGCATCAACGGGCGGTTTGTGTCTGTCGAGGTCAGCACCGAGGTTGCCGACTATCTGGAACAGGCCAAGCGGAACAACAGGAAACTCTACCGGGAGCGTCAACGGTATTGGGATGGGCGCGAGTGTGACGAGTACATAATCAGCACCGAGGGCCGCTTGCCCTACTGCGCCACCCCGGAGGAATTGGTCTGCCAGCGGGAAACGCTGGATGAAATTCTGGCGGTGCTGGCACTCTGCACCGCCACCCCTTGCTCTATGCCCTGGACGGTTTCAACTGTGCCGAGATTGGGGAAATGTGCGGATGCTCCAAGCAGGCCGTTCGTTTGAGCATTGAGGCCGTCCGCAAAAAATTCTTGAAAATTTTTCGGTAAATACCTTGTCGGTAGGCCCCCTAAGTGGCTACCAGGTGAGGGGCGTTCGCTCCATCACCGGGAGGGACAAGCAGTTTCGGCTGTTTGTCCCTCCTGTCATTTAGGAGGTCAAAATGAAAGTTATCAATTTGCGGCTCCATTACCCCTACTATGAGCAGGACAAGCTGGTGGAGGTCAGCGAGGAAGTCTTTGACGTGCTGTGCCAGTCCGTCAGGGAAATGCGGAACTATGAGCGCCGCAAACGGTATCACCGGGCGTTCTACTCGCTGGATGCCTACGACTGGACGGAAAACTATGCCCTGGAACACAGCCCGTCCCCGGAGCAGCTTGTCATGCTGGCCGAGGAACGGGCCGAGCGTGACCGGCTGACCGCTGCCTTGCGGGAGGCCCTGGCCCACGCCACTCCCACCCAGGCCCGGCGCGTCTGTGCCTACTATCTGGACGGGCTGACCCAGCAGCAGATCGCAGACCGGGAGCGTGTCCACAACAGCAACGTGTGTCTGTCCATCCGCCGGGGCCTGTACAATCTGCGCCGCTACTACGCAGACCATCCCCAGGGGAAGTGAGGGCGGCATGGCAATCATCAATTTGCGAAAGCACTACTACCCGCTCTACACCAAGGACACGTTTGTGGAAGTGCCGGACGAGGTTGCCACCGTCATGGAGGAATGTCGGCTCTATGAGAACCGGCAGGAGGGCAGGAAAAGTTACTATCACGTTTACTCCATGGATTGCAGCCCCGGCATTGAAAACCATGCCATGTTCCTTGTGCAGTCCCCGGAGGATTTGATTATTCGGGAGATTGACGAGGCCGCTGAAGAACTGCTGTTGGAACGTCTGGCGGAGGCTATCACTCACCTGTCCCCCACCCAGGCGCGGCGGCTCCATGCCCGATTTGCCTTGAAGAAAAAGTTTCGGGAAATTGCGGCGGACGAAGGTATCAGCGGAAGTTGCGCCTGTGACAGTGTGACCGGCGCGCTCAAAAAGTTACAGAAGATTTTCGCCCAAAATGGCTGGCTGGAAAAGGAGGATTGACAGCTATGGAGAAGCCCCAGAAGGAGCAGGAGGTCGAGAAGAAAATCGGTCAGTTGCAGAACCGCCAAAAGATTTTGTTGAACAAAAAGCGCACTGAGGAACACCGGGCCAGAACGCACCGGCTGATTGGCCGAGGGGCCATTTTGGAGGCTGTTTTCCCTGCCGTTGTCGGCATGGAGGGCGAGGAAGTCAAGGCATTCCTGATTGCCCTCTCCCGCCTGCCAGGGGCGGCGGAGCTGGCGGAAAAAGCACCCAAAAACGAGGTTGCGGAGTAATCCCCAGTCCGAATGGCGCACTTATACACCGTGGCCGGTGTCGTGCGCCCTGCCGGGGGCTTGTTGCGTCCTTTGGACGCGATGGGGGCTGCGCCCCCAAACCCCCGCACCCCCGCCAGAAAGTGACACCCACTTCGCGTCTGTCACTTTCCGGCGGGGCCAATATCCAGCACTGAAAGGAGGTGCGCTTTTACGGCAATTTTTCACTGTCCTATACAAATCATCCAGCGGAGCCAGGGCAAGTCCGCTGTGGCCGCTGCCGCCTATCGGAGCGGCGAAAAGCTGGTGAACGAGTGGGACGGCATGACCCACGACTACACCCGCAAGGGCGGCGTTGTCCACACAGAAATCATGCTGCCTTCTCACGCCCCGCCAGAGTTTCAAGACCGCTCCACTCTCTGGAACAGCGTGGAGGAAATCGAGAAGTCCAGCACCGCTCAGCTTGCCAGGGAAATTGAAGTGGCCTTGCCGGTGGAGCTGTCCAGAGCGGAGCAGTTGGCGCTTGTCCGGGCCTATGTCAAAGACAATTTTGTTTCGGTTGGAATGTGCGCCGACTTTGCCATCCACGATAAGGGAACCGGCAACCCCCACGCCCATATCATGCTCACCATCCGCCCCATTCGGGAGGACGGCAAGTGGGGCGCAAAGTGTCGCAAGGTTTACGATCTGGACGGCCAGGGCCAGCGCATCCCGGACGGCAAAGGCGGCTGGAAAAGTCACCGGGAGGACACCACGGACTGGAACCAGCGGGGCAACGCCGAGAAGTGGCGGGCGACGTGGGCCAGCTATGCAAACCGGGCTTTAGAGGCTGCTGGCAGGCCGGAGCGCATCGACCACCGCAGTTACAAACGCCAGGGCGTTGATAAAATTCCCACCGTTCACATGGGGCCTGCCGCCAGTCAGATGGAGCGTCGGGGCATCCAGACGGTGAAAGGGAATATCAATCGGGAGATCGCCGCCGACAACAAGCTGCTGAAAGAAATCAAAGCCCGCATTACCCGGCTCTACAACTGGAGCAAGGACCAGTCCACCCAGCCCCAGGGCCGGGAGAGCATCATGGATTTTCTTTTCCAGGCAAGACAGGACACCGTCCCGGCCTCTCAATATGCCAAGGTCAAATCACTCAAAGCGGACGCAAAACTTTTCAATTTTCTGATGGAGAACGGCATCAAATCCATGCCGGAATTATTTGACAAGGTTGCCGCCATGAACGGTGATTATTACGATTTGCGTGGCAAAATTGTGAGCAAAGAGCGGCGCATTTCCGTTTTGACCGAACGGCTGGAAATGTGGGAGCAGTATCAGAAGTACAAGCCCGTTCGCCAAAAGCTGGACAAGGTTGCCCCAGCCAAGCGGGAGCAATTCGAGCAACGTCACAGTGCTGACCTTGCCCTGTTCGATGCCGCCGTCCGCTATCTGGACACGCTGAAAGCCTCTGGCGAGGCCATCACCCCCAAGGCATGGAGGGCCGAGGCCCAACGGCTGACCGCCGAGAAAGAGGCCGATTATCTGACAATGCGCTCCATGCAGGAGGACATTAAGGCGGTGGAAACTCTGAAAAAGACTGCCGACCGGCTTGCCAGGGAGGGCCAGACCCAGCGCAGGGAGGAACAGGAGCGATGACCTATCAGCAATATCGGGCCGTCCGGCGGCTGGTACATAATTGCTGCAACCACCAGGACGGCAACTGCCTCCTGCTGGACGATGGGGAGGAATGTGTCTGCCCACAGGCTATTTCCTATTCACTGATCTGCCGTTGGTTCCGGGCCGCTGTCCTGCCGCTGGACGGGGAACTGTGCGCCGCTCTGCTACCGCCTCCGGCTACCGGACGGCGGCGCTGCCGGGAGTGCAAGCGGATTTTCACCCCGCCCAGGCACAACACCCTTTACTGCCCCGACTGTGCCGCAAGACGAGCCAAGCGGAGCAAGCGGGATTGGGCCAGAAAAAAGAGAGCTGGTGCGTAGAAAAAGTACCCCTTGAAAAGCCGCTTATATCAAAGCTTTCAAACCCGTCCTCGATAGGGGGGCTGGTTTCCCCAAAAACGGCCCTCTAACGGCCCACAAACGGGAGGTGAACACGATTGCTGACTACATGACAGCGGACACAAAAATGCCGCCCTATCTGCCATTCCCCCGTTTTCTGATGGAGGCGGATTTGGCACTGGCAACCAAGCTGGTTTATGCCGTTCTGCTGGACAGGGCGCAGCTCTCCCAGGCCAACGGCTGGGCCGATAATAACGGCCAGATTTACATCGTCTTTCCCATCGTTGAAATTGCCAACGCCATTGACCGCAGCCCCATGACCGTCAAGAACGCATTGAACGAACTGGAAACTGCTGGTTTGATTGAGCGCAAACGTCGGGGCCAGTCCCAGCCAAACCGCATTTTTGTAAAGATACCTGATGGACAGGATATTGTCCGTTTGATGGACAAAAAATTATCCTCCAGACGGACAGAAAATTGTCCTCCTGATGGACAGAAAACTATCCCTTTGATGGACAGAAAATTGTCCACTAATAACCTTACGAGTAACCTGAGTGAATTACCTTACGGGAGAGAGGGCGCGTGCGCCCGCGCGCGAGGCCGCTATGAGAATGTTTTTCTGACGGAGGATGAGGTTGCCGAACTGCAAGCCGACTTCCCCACCGTCTGGCAGGAGTACATTGAGCGATTGTCTGAATACATGGCCTCCACCGGCAAGACCTACAAGAGCCACGCCGCCACCATTCGCCGCTGGGCCAAGGAGGACAGCCGAAAGGGCAAGGGCGTGTCGGACTATTCGTGCAAGGAGGGCGAGAGCCTATGAATGATTTTGACAGCATCATCAAGCGCATCACCGTGACCCGGCTGGAACCGGGGGACTACACCGGCGAGGATGGGCTTTTGTACTGCGGCAAGTGCCGCACCCCGAAACAATTCCGCATGGAGGCCCCGCCGTTGGAGGGCCGCTTGCTCCCCCACCCCTGCCGCTGTGAGCAGGAACGCCTTGACCGAGAGGCAGCGGAGCAGGAGGCCCGCCGTCACCGCCAGACCGTGGACAATTTGAAACGCAAGGGATTTACTGACCCCGCCATGAGGGAGTGGACGTTTGCCAATGACAACGGCAAATGCCCGCAGATGAAACACGCCCGGTTCTATGTCGAGAACTGGCCGACCATGCAGACGGAGAACATTGGCTATCTGCTGTGGGGCAGCGTGGGAACCGGCAAAAGCTATTTCGCCGGTTGTATCGCCAACGCCCTGATGGAGCAGGAAGTTGCCGTCCGCATGACAAACTTTGCACTGATACTGAACGACCTGACCGCCAGCTTTGAAGGCCGCAACGAGTACATAGCCAGACTGTGCCGCGCCCCGCTGCTGATATTGGACGATTTTGGAATGGAACGTGGGACGGAGTACGGTTTGGAACAGGTCTACAACGTGATTGACAGCCGCTACCGCAGCCGCAGGCCGCTGATCGTCACCACGAATCTCTCCCTTCAAGACTTGCAGCACCCCCAAGACACCGCCCACGCCCGTATCTATGACCGGCTGTTGGAGATGTGCGCTCCCATCCGCTTTTCGGGAGAGAATTTTCGTAAAGCCACAGCGCAGGACAAGCTGGCACGTTTGAAAAATCTGATGGAACCACCCGCTCTCTCCCCTGCTGAAGATGACTAATGGACAGGCAATTTCGCATAGGCTGTTGTGAAAGGCTGGGTGATGTTATTTGCAGACACAGGAGCTATGCAAAAGTATTTTCAAAGACGGAACCACAGAAACCACCCGTGAAAATTTCACGCACAAGCTGACTGAGCTAATCAATCAGCTGGAAAAAGGAAAACAGACCATCAAGCAAAAATAATGTGACAAGCTGTTTCCTGTATGCTATACTGTAAGCAGGAAACAGCTTGTCCTATCTCTGAGGAGATATGACTATGAAAGCAGCAATTTACTGCCGTTTATCCGAGGAAGATAGAAACAAGCAATTTGAAACCGACGACAGCAACAGCATTCAGAACCAAAAGGCTATGCTGTTGCAATATGCGATGGAACAGGGGTGGGAAGTTTATAACCTTTACAGTGATGATGATTACACAGGTTCAGACCGCAGACGGCCCGAATTTAACCGCTTGCTGGAGGACGCTAAGGCTCACCGCTTTGACATTGTTCTCTGTAAGACCCAATCCCGCTTTACCCGTGAGCTGGAGCTGGTAGAAAAGTACATCCACGGCCTCTTCCCTATTTGGGGTATCCGCTTTGTCAGCATCGTGGACAACGCCGACACCGCCAACAAGGGCAATAAGAAGTCCCGGCAGATCAACGGGCTGGTGAACGAGTGGTATCTGGAGGATATGTCGGAGAACATCCGCAGCGTCCTCACCAACCGGCGGCAGAATGGTTTTCACATTGGGGCCTTTGCCCTCTATGGCTACAAAAAAGACCCCGACCAGAAAGGCCATCTTCTCATTGACGAGGAGGCCGCCGCCGTTGTCCGGGAGGTGTTCACCCTCTTTTCCCAGGGCTACGGCAAGACGGCCATCGCCCGGATGCTCAACGACCGGGGTATTCCCAATCCCACCGAGTACAAGCGGCTTCACGGCCTACGCTACCAGCAGCCCAAGCGGAAAAACAGCACCCTTTGGAAGTATTTCGCCATCTCTGATATGCTCACCAATGAGATTTATATCGGCAATATGGTACAAGGCAAATATGGCAGTGTGTCCTATAAGACCAAGCAGAACAAGCCTCGCCCTCAAAGTGAATGGTATCGGGTGGAGGGAACCCACGAGGCCATCATTGACCGCCCCCTCTGGAACCGGGTGCAGTCCATGATTGCGGAGCGAGCCAAGCCCTTTGACTGCGGCACTGTGGGCCTGTTCGCCCGGAAAGCGATCTGCGCCAACTGCGGCTACACCATGCGCTCCTCCAAAAATCGCGGGCGGCACTACCTCCAATGCTCCAACCGCCATGTGGCGAAGGACGCCTGCATCGGCTCTTTCATTTCCGTGGAAAAGCTGGAGCGGATGGTCATTGACGAACTGAACCGGCTGGCGGCGGCGTATTTGGACAAGGACGAGTTGGAGTGGAGCATTGAGTTCTGCGAAAGTCTGCAAGGCCAGAAAAGGCAGCTCCTGGACACCCTCTCTGCCTATGAGAAACGGATTGCCGAGTACACCAAGGGCCTGCGGGATTTATACATGGATAAGGTCAAGGGTCTGCTCAACGACAGTGACTTCTCCGCCCTCTCCAAAGAGTTTTCCTCCGAGAAGTCCCGGCTGGAGCGTGTCCTGCTGGACGGTCAGCGTCAGCTTGCGGAATTGGAGGACAGGATTGCCGCGGGAGATAACCGAAAAGCCCTGGTGGAGCGGTATATAAACCTAGAACACTTGACACGGGAAATCGTAGAAATCCTCATCGACCACATCACTGTAGGCAAACGCATCCCTGGCACCCGTGACGTTCCCATTGAAATCCACTGGAACTTTTAAGGAGCATAGCCCCATGCCACCCAAAGAAGAATTTGAAAAGTCTGTCCAATCCATCGACCAAGCCCTGGGCGAGATTGAGCGCACTCTGGAGCAAATGCTGACCCTGGCCCGCCTGTCCGCCAGCGATTTGAACGTAGACCGGGCTGCGCTGCAAAAGACGCTGGAACGCCTTCAACACAAAATCGATCGCATTTCGGACACCATTTGACTTGATTTTTCGCCATTTTCTGCACGAAGTTGCACTTTCGTGATTGCACCAGAGCAGAAGGCCCGCCTCACTTACGATAACATCCTCCGTTTGTCCGATGACCCGGATGTAAATAATGTGATTCGCTTCCTGCGGGAGCGAGAGATTGTCCATTTCCAGCGGTTCGGCGAATGTCTGAGACTGTGCAAGGAAAAAATGGACGCTCGGAACGTATATTTGACAAATCCTTCCTTTGATAAAATTCAGCCCAGAAACGACGTTAGCGGTTAAAAATGTCATAAGAGGGACCCTGCTGTGCCATCTTGATTGGCTTGTGTCTATAAATGGATGGATTCCGTCCAAATAGAGAACTGCCGGATGACCGCTGTCATCCGGCAGTTTATTTTCTCAATGAAAAATATCTCGCAAAGTGCTCATTAACTTTTCTAACTCAATGGGTTTCCCCAGATAACCACTCATCCCTGCGTCCAAAGCCCTCTTTTTATCCTCGTCAAATGTGTTTGCGGTTACGGCGATAATAGGGATCTTTGACAACACCGGATGGTCCAGTGCCCTGATCTGTCTAGTCGCCTCATACCCATCCATCACAGGCATTTGAATATCCATCAGAATAACGTCATATGTTTTCAGAGACGATGCTTTCACCTTTTCCAAAGCAGCAGCTCCATCAGCCGCCACATCGACGATGAATCCAGCTTCTCTTAAAATTGTAGAAGCAATCTCCTGATTCAGCTCATTGTCCTCCACTAGCAGGACGCTCCTGCCAGAAAAATTTTGCCATGTGATTCCCCGTTGAGAAAGTGTTTCTGCCTTGCTTAGACGGTCAGGCAGCCGGAAAGTAAAGGAAATGGTAAATTTTGTCCCTTTCCCCTCCTCACTGTCCACCGAAATTACACCGTTCATCACATCAACAATACTTTTGGTGATGGCTAATCCCAAACCGGTCCCCTGAATTCCGCTGACAGTTGATGTCCTCTCCCGCTCAAAGGGGTCAAAAACGCGCGTCTGAAATTCCTTGCTCATTCCGATTCCAGAATCTTGAACAATAAATACATAGGAGGCATATCCATCCGGTACGTTGGTTTTTTCCGAGATCAAAACCTGGATTTTCCCGCTCGGCGGAGTATATTTCAGTGCATTGCTTATCACGTTCAAAAGCACTTGGGTCAGCCGGAGCTTGTCGCAGACAAAACAGTTATGCAAAATATTCGCTGTATCTATTGTAAAATCCAAATGCCTGACAGCAACCTCAACCTCGACAGCGGTCTCAATATCCTGAATAATCTCTGAAAGACCGCATTCCATCTCATCTATGTGCATTTTCCCGCTCTCAATAGAGCTCATATCCAACATATCATTGATTAGAGCAAGCAAATGGTCGCTGGAGGCCATGATTTTGGAAAGATAATCTTTCACCAACTCCGTGTCGTCTAAGTGGGCGGATGCCAAGGTAGTAAAGCCGATAATAGCGTTCATAGGGGTTCTTATGTCGTGAGACATGTTGTTGAGGAAAACAGTTTTCGCCTTATTGGAACGCTGAGCCTGCTTGAGAGCGTCCTCCAAAAGCTTTCTCTGCTCTTTGAGCGCCCGATCCAGCTCCTTTCTCTTGGTAATATCTACAAATATCCCAACATAAGTGATCGGCGTGCCGTCCGCCCGCCGTGAGAGCTTGCCTGATGAACGAAACCAGCGATATCCGCAGTCCTTTGTCATCAGTCGGTATTCTACATTATAGATTTTTCTTCCGGTGTAGTCATTGATTGTATCGAAATATTCTGACAATGCCTGTTCCCTATCCTCAGGATGAAGCAGGCTCGACCATGCTTCCAGCGTGTTAGGAAATTCCAGTTCATCCTGATACCCCAGCATTCTTCGGAATTCCTCGCTCCACAGCACACTCACCATAGTCCCGCTCTGATCAAATTCCATCGTCCACATGCCAGACCGAAGAATTTCATGCACGATTCGCAGAGCGGTGGTCTCATGCTCCAACTTCTCCAGGGTCTTCAGCTTTTCCCGCGCAAGTTCCTCCGTGTGATGCCTCTCCGTGGCATCGTCCACAAATACATAGAAGACATCTCCAAAGGATTCCGTATGAACAAAGTGTCCAAAGTCCTCAATCCAGCGAATCTCGCCGTCTTTTCGGATAATCTGATATTCCACGTAATCAAAGCCGTTTCGTTCCTGCACCTGAAGCTGGATGCTCTCCTCCACCTGTTCCCAGTCTGCCGGGTGGACAAGTCCTCTGAAGGTGTAGCCGGTATGCGCTTTAAACTCCTCAAGGCTGTCATAGCCGTACATTCGGAGCAACGCCTTGTTGACATAGATAATCTGCCCATCGCCTTCCACATGATAAATGAAAAAGCCGCCAGGCATTCCGGAGGTAATCTGTTCTATGATTGGAAAAGTCTGCTCGTTTAAGACCAGAGGAAGAGTATCTCTGCTGTTATGCTGTCCCATTCTGTTCCCTCACACCGCGTTTTAAGTACTCTCTATCCCGAAGGACGACTGTCATTATACCATATGATGCCTGCAATTACCAGAAAATAATTTGATACGAAGGCAATTTCATACGGCATTTGGTGGACAGCTCTGTTCAGCGGCCATTGCTATTTCCGTTGGAAGCGTCTGGAAAAACCGCAGCGGCGGCACAGAGGCTCCCGCGCCCTGCCCTGAGAAAAGCCATCATAGATTGCTTGGGCACGGACTCCGTTCAAGATTTCCTCCAATGTCTGATGATAGAGGTTACCCAGCGGAATATCTCCCTCGTGGTCCAGACAGCAGGGCACCACCGTTCCATCCCACAACACCCCCACCTGATCCCGAAGTCCATAGCAAAAGCTGGGACCGCTCATTTCATTGGCTCTCAAGTCGGGCCATTCAAACTTCTCTCCCAACTCCAAGTAGATACGAGGAGACAGGGTCGTTCCCCGGCGGCCCTCGCTCCATGGCCCGGGAAATGCCCGCTCCAAGGCGGTTAATATCTCACCATTCTGACGATTTGACCCCTGGGTATCCGTTCCATCCAGATTCCACAGACGCAGGGCGCAGCGCTTTCCCCGCTTGGCGGCATCCCGTACAAAGCGGAAGCACTCAGCCAGATATTCCTCCAGTCCAGTTCCTCCGTTTCCCTCAAAGGAGTGGATGGAAATACTCACCTTTTCCACTGCCGGACTTGCACAGAGCAGGGCGCCGCGTTCCTTTAGCAACGTCCCGTTTGTGGTAATCATAACCTTGAAGCCCAAAACCGCCGCCCGGTCCAAAATCTCGGCTAGCTGAGGGTGGAACAGCGGCTCTCCCATCAGGTGGAGGTAGAGATATTCCGTATGGGGCCGCAATTTATTAGACAGGGTCTGAAACGACTCGGGGGAAAGAAAACCAGGGGGACGCCGGGTTCCTGGGCAGAAATCGCAGGACAGATTGCACAGATTGGTAATCTCCAGATATGTCTTCTTCAGTTGACGCATGGTTTTGCCCCCTTTAGAGATAATCCTACCACAGATGAGGACCACAGGTCAACGCTTCACCCCCACAATGTGGAGAAACCGAATTAACTGAACAGGATATGTGGACAGAGGTCGGTAGTCGGTATCCTCGGAGTGGGCAGCCACCAGGATATTGTCCAGAGAGGGCTCTCTGCCCACCGAAACAATGACAGGATTGTGAGCGAAAACCCCGTTTACAAAGCTAAGCTGTACAAAGTCGCCCGGACACATCTGACTGATATCCGTCTCCTCCCCCACAGGTCCAGGGCGGTCCTTTTCCCGGGTAAGGTAGTTGTAAAAATACTGGACCCCTGTCCAAGCGGGAGCCCGGTTGTTGACATCTACATAGTACCATCCAAAGGTAGGGGTGTAGTCCATCACCAGAGCGCCAGCATAAAGACACTGGGAGGCGAAATTGGTACAGTCGCCTCCCAGTTTATCAAAGTTGTAAAAGTTTGGATTTCGGTGATAGGCCCAGCGGTGGGCATATTCCACCGCTGCCTGACGATTATAGGGATAAAGCGTCATAGGGAAAACCTCCTTTCCCCTATGCTATGCGGACTGACAAGCTATTGTGCCTGTCAATTGACCACCATCCACAGGATCACGTTTTTGACCCAATCCCACATGCGGGGGAACTCCTCTTTTATCAGGGTCCAAAGCTCCGTTCCGCTCACATTTCCGCCTAAATCCCGGACAAAGGTGTAGGTCCCCGACGCCGACTCTCGCGCCACCGCGATATGCCCTTGTGCTGAGCCGCCGATTGCCAGCCCATTTGAAATGGCTCCCCCGCCGATGGCTAAGTAGTTGGACAAGGCTCCGCCGCCAACGGCGAGCCACTGCCCCACAGCGCACCCGCCCACGGCGAAGCCGCCCACAGCCAGTCCCCCCAATGCGGCCAGTCCAAAGCTGGCCCCGCCCAGGGCCAGGAGCAGTCCCAGACAGACCCCGCCCAAAGAGATCACCCCCAAGGCGCAGCCCCCAATGGCCACCACACCTACAGCACAGTTCCCGATGGCAATAATACCTTTTGCCAACCGAGGGCCAAAGCCCCACCGGATATGGATTAGTGGCAGGTTAAATACCTTTACAGGACTGATATACTCATAAAAAACACCGCAGTTCCACCCGCTTGGTACCTTCTCATGGGCGCTCTGAAACGGGGGCGTGCCCTCCCCTTCCTCCAGCCCCACCAGCCGGTCGATGGACAGACCGAAGAGCCGGGACAGCTCCATCAGCTTCTCCAGCTCCGGGGTGCTCTGTCCCATCTCCCACTTGGACACCGTCTGACGAGTCACGCCGATCTGATTGCCCAGTTCCTCCTGTGACCAGCCCCGCTGCTTGCGCAGGGCCATCAAATTTTCCGCAAAGCTCATAAAGAAAACCTCCTTTTCTGCCCTCAACATAGCAGACGTACCCACGCGCAGTCAACCAAAAAGCCCTGGAAATCTGTCAACCAAAGTTAACATGGGCCTCAACCGCACCCTTCCGGGGTCATTCGGTCAACAAAAGTTTTGTTTTCTTGACCAAGGTTCTTCAAATACCCCTCTGCCTCCTCTCTCGACCGAAGCACCACCACATTTTTCTGTCTCTGATACCGCTTCAGCAGTTTATAAATTTGAGGAAGCTGGTTTTGAGGAAAATCTATGATCCACTGCTTAAATTCCGGGTCAAATTCCGTTTCGACCCAGGGCATATCCTCCCTCACCTGACCAATGCGGTTTTTTACGCTGGTCAGGCAGACCTCCAAGGGAATATCCAGTAAAATGGCGGTATCACAGGCCTCCAGCCTTATTTCAAGCGTGCGGAGGAAATTTCCATCAATGATCCACCGATCCCGCTTGAGGAGCCTTTCCAGTTGAACATCAAACGCTTCCCTTGAGGCAGTCGTCCGATCCGGCTTGTGCCACAGCATATCCAGATAATAGAGCGGAAGTCCGGTTTTGTCCCGCAGTCTGCGGGCAAAGGTGCTCTTCCCTGCCCCTGGACATCCAATCACAATTGTTCTTTTCATACCTCCGCCTTCTGTGCGTCAAAACATGTTAAATAACACCGTAAAATAGGCAAACGGAGATGGAGTTTCCCCATCTCCGTTTACGTTCAGCTTACATATGGGCTTTGTGATACACCTTTTTGCCCTTCTTTACCATCAGGCCGTCACCAGACAGGTCACCGGCGGTGTAGCTCACAGTGGCGGAGGCCACCTTCTCGCCGTTGACCTCTACCCCGCCCTGTTCCACCAGGCGGCGGGCCTCCTTCTTGGAGGGGGCCAGCTTGCACTTGACCATCAGGTCCAGCACGCCGATGGCACCGTCGGTGAGGTCGGCCTCGATGAGCTGGGTGGCAGGCACGTTGGACATATCGCCGCCCCCCACGAACAGAGCCTTGGCGGCCTCCTGAGCCTTGACGGCCTCCTCTTCCCCGTGGACCAGCTTGGTCAGTTCGAAGGCCAAGATCTCCTTGGCGGTGTTCAGCTGGCTGCCCTCCCAGGAATCCATCTCGTCGATCTGCTCCAGGGGCAGGAAGGTGAGCATCCGCAGACATTTGAGCACATCCCCATCCCCCACGTTGCGCCAGTACTGGTAAAACTCGTAGGGGCTGGTCTTGTTGGGGTCCAGCCATACAGCCCCCTTGGCGGTCTTGCCCATCTTCTTGCCCTCGGAGTTGAGCAGCAGGGTGATGGTCATGGCATGGGCGTCCTTGCCCAGCTTGCGGCGGATCAGCTCGGTGCCCCCCAGCATGTTGGACCACTGGTCATCGCCGCCGAACTGCATGTTGCAGCCGTAGTGCTGGAACAGGTAGTAGAAGTCGTAGGACTGCATGATCATATAGTTGAACTCCAGGAAGGACAGGCCCTTTTCCATCCGCTGCTTGTAGCACTCCGCCCGGAGCATGTTGTTCACCGAGAAGCAGGCCCCTACGTCCCGCAGGACCTCGATATAGTTCAGCTTCATCAGCCAGTCGGCGTTGTTGATCATCATCGCCTTGCCGTCGCCGAACTCAATGAACCGCTCCATCTGCTTCTTAAAGCAGTCACAGTTGTGGCAGATGGTCTCCTCAGTCATCATGGAACGCATATCGGTGCGGCCGGAGGGGTCACCG
The DNA here is from genome assembly GCA_041223805.1 of Oscillospiraceae bacterium 44-34. Taxonomy (GTDB): domain Bacteria; phylum Bacillota; class Clostridia; order Oscillospirales; family Oscillospiraceae; genus Lawsonibacter. The sequence goes on from JBCLQX010000011.1 coordinate 69,505, forward strand.
ATCATGCCGGTGCCTCCGCCGATAAGAGCGATAGGCCGGTTGCCCGCCATCTGCAGCCGCTTCATCAGGCACAGTGCCATGAAGTGGCCCACATGGAGGGAATCGGCGGTGGGGTCGAAGCCGATATAGAAGACCGCCTTCCCCTCGTTCACCATCTTGGAAATTTCTTCCTCGTTGGTCACCTGGGCGATAAGCCCACGGGCCTTCAGTTCTTCATAACAGGTCATGTTGTTGTCTCTCCTTTATCATTATAGTTTACTTCCATTGTTCCCGGTTGCTGCCGGTCTCATAGCTCAGGGGAGCGGTATGGGGATAGTCCTCCTCCAGCTTTTTGTGCTTCAGGGCCCAGGCCCGCGGCGGAACGTAGAGGAGTGCTTCAAATTCCATGTTCCATATCTCCTTTGCTCCCCCCTGCTTCGCCTTCTCGTAGTAGCCAGGTCCGTTCACCAGAGCCACACAGCGGGAGTACAAAAAAGAATCGTCGTTCATAAGGGGCTCCGCTTTTTCACACTGAGCTGCCAGCTTTTGGGTATCCAGCCCATACAGAAGCTCAGACATGAGATCGTCGAACTGAAAAATCCTGTCGTCCTCCTGCTGCGCCAGATACTGGATGACAGGCCTCAGTACCTGGCTGTCGTCTCCCTCGTGGGACCAGTCGCACAGTTCCATGGTATCCCAGAAAAATTGAAATTTGTTCATAGCGCACCCCCTGTCTCTGATGGCTCTGTGTGCCGGGCCAGCATCACATTGTACAGCACCACGCTGCCCACCACCACCATGGCCCCCACCAGGGCGACAGGGCCAATCATCTCGTGGTAGAACACCGCCACCAGGATGGGGTTGAGCACAGGCTCGATGCCGGAGACCAGGCTGGCGGTGACAGGCGGGGTGGTTTTCAGGCCCTCCACCATCAGAATATAGGCCAGGGCCACCTGGAACACACCCAGCACTATCAGGGCAATGAGAGTGCTGCCGGAAAAATCGGTCTCATACCCCAGAAAGGGCAGGCCCACCGCCGCGCTGATGACATCTCCCCAGAAGACAGAGGAGATAGGGTCGCTGTTGGGCATGTCATTCATCATAAACACCCCGGCGTAGGAGACGCCGGACAACAGGGCCAGGATATTTCCCAGCATCCCCCCTGCCGACAGGCTGTCAATGAAGAACAGTAGCACCCCGCCCAGCACCAGTCCGCAGACCAGCATGTCCAGCCTTCGGGGCTTCTTTCCAAAGAACACAATGGAAAACAGGATCACAAAGATAGGCGCTGTAAACTGCAACACGATGGTATTTGCGGCAGTGGTCAGCTTGTTTGCGATGGAAAACAGGATGTTGGTGCCGCAGACTGCCAGCGCTCCCACCAGTACCCACAGGTTCATTCGCGGCCTGTGGCGGGTAACAGCCAGATAAGCTCCGATCACCACCAGGGCGATAGCGGTGCGGCCGCCGTTGATGGACATGCCGCCCCAAGGGATGAGCTTGATACACAGCCCCCCGATGCTGTACAGTACAGCGGCCAAGAACACATACAGCGTTCCTCTTTGACGCGCTGACAAAACAATCACTTCCTTACAAAAAGCCCTCCGCCCGGAAAACCGGACAGAGGGCGTAATCACGCGGTACCACCTCTGATTCGCCCGTCCCTCGCGGAGCGGGCCTTTGGAAGCACATGGCTCCGGCGCGGTAACGGGCGCGGCCCGGCCTGTCCCCTACTGCGCCTGTGCGGTTCGGGCGGCTGCTCCAAGGAGTATTCACAGAGCGCTCCCCTCCCCCGTTTCACCAGCCCGGGGGCTCTCTGCGCGGGAAATCGCGGTGTTACTTATCCTTTTCGTCACAGTGGTCACACTCTACCATAGTTTTGTGCCTTTGTCAACCGGGAAATCATATGCTTTTGTCTCCTTACAACCAGTCCAAGGATTCATTTTCCCGAAACGGCCGCTTCCAATGGACCTCATTTTTCTGTGCCTGTAAGAGCAGATCTTTTTTCCGCTGCAACAGATCCCTGTCCATTCTGGCAATGTATATTGCGGCGCCGATCTGGCAATCCGAGCCGTCATAGTCGTCATTCAGCAAAAAATCAAACAGCAGATCAGCTAAGCTCTCATCATTTTGATATTTTGCCATAAATTCGTCAATATATTGCTGAAACCTTTCCACACAGCAGTATATCATATACCCCTGTAAGATATCTTTATTCCAGGTTCCATTTCCTATAGGGCAACATGCTTTCAGAGCCTCTAAATCTTTAAAATATGTGTACATGAATTGTTACCTCTTCAAGTCGTTTCGGCTGTAGACCAGCTCCGCAAATTGCCCATACTGCTTTACCTCATCCAAACGGAACCGTATCAGCCTTTCCTTCTGGGTAAACAGGGGGATACCCGCTCCCAGCAGAACCGGAGCGACCTGGATAATGAGGTGATTCACCATATCCCGGTCCAGCAGCGGGGCCAGGATGGTATTTCCGCCGACAACCCAGACGTTCTTGTCCGGTCCCAGGCCTGACACAAACTCTGCGACATCTCCTCTCACCGGGATAAATCCCTTCTGCGGAAGGCTGTCAGATTGAGTGAAGACATAGTTTTCCGTGGTGGGGTAAAAACTGGCGGCGTCCTCTAGCTGGGCAATCTCCTCAAAGGTCCGCCTGCCCATAATGGCAACATCCATCCTCTGGTAGAAGCGGTCATAGTCCGTCTCCTCCGCACTGCCCGTCTCGTGGAGCCAGGCCAGACCGTGGTCTCTGTCGGCCAGATAGCCGTCCAGGGTGACGCAGCCGTAGAAAAATACGCTCATAGCCTCTCCTTTCAGGTCTGCTATACAACGCTCTCACCCAATATAATTTTGGGCATTGTGGTCAAACAGCGATTCCATCTTTTATAAAACCGCTCCAGCCCCAACTTTGAAACGCGGGCATGGGCCTCTTCATCTTCAAGGGTCCAGTGCAGAATATATGTGACCTTGCCCACCCATTTTGTCAGGCGAACAGGCGGTTTTCCCTCCTTGACTGCGTTGAAATCCTCCTGCCGATGAGTGCGTTTGATGTATTCCACATCAATAACCCCAGGCTGAGAAAGATAAAATTGGGCAACCTCTTTCATCAAGGCTTCAATTTCATCCTGCTTGTTAATTTTTGCTTCATAAATGCAGATTTCATGAAACAATTGGCGCTCCCCTTTCGTGGTTGTTTCCCTCACGGTCAGATCCTCGCCACGCCGGATTTTCGGGCGGCCTCGGCCACCGCCTTGGCCACGGCGGGGCCCACCCGAGGGTCAAAGGCCTGGGGGATGATGTAGTCGTCCCGCAGTTCCTCGTCGGAGATCAGTTTGGCCAGAGCCTGGGCGGCGGCCAGCTTCATCTCCTCATTGATATCGCTGGCCCGAACGTCCAGCGCCCCCCGGAACAGCCCCGGAAAAGCCAGCACATTGTTGATCTGGTTGGGGTAGTCGCTGCGACCGGTGGCCACCACCCGGGCTCCGCCCGCCTTGGCGTCCTCGGGGAAAATCTCCGGAGTGGGGTTGGCACAGGCGAAGACGATGGCGTCCTTGTTCATGGTGGACACCATCTGAGGGGTCACCAGATTGGGAGCGGAAACGCCGATAAACACATCGGCGCCCACCAGCATGTCGGCCAGCGTGCCCTGCCGCCTGTCCTGGTTAGTCACCTTGGCGATTTCCCGCTGGGCCCAATTCAGTTCCTCACAGCCCTCATATACCGCGCCAAACTTGTCCACCAGGGTGATATCCCGATAGCCGGCCAGCAGGAGAAGCTTGGTTATGGAGATAGCGGCGGAACCCGCCCCGGAGAAGACCACTTGGACCTCCTCCTTCTTTTTCCCCACCACCCGCAGAGCGTTGGTCAGCCCGGCCAGGGCAATGATGGCGGTGCCGTGCTGGTCATCGTGAAAGACGGGGATATCACACGTTTCCTTCAGCTTCTGCTCGATCTCAAAACACCGGGGAGCGGCGATGTCCTCCAGGTTGATGCCTCCGAAAGAGCCGGAGATGTTATACACAGTCTGAACGAACTCGTCCACATCCTTGGTTTTGACGCACAGGGGGAAAGCGTCCACCCCACCGAAGGTCTTGAACAGCACGCATTTGCCCTCCATCACCGGCATACCGGCCTCGGGGCCGATATCTCCCAGGCCCAGGACGGCGGAGCCGTCGGTGATAACGGCCACCAGATTGTGCCGCCGGGTAAGCTCATAGCTCTTGTCGATGTCCTTCTGAATGGCCAGACAGGGCTGTGCCACCCCTGGGGTGTAGGCCAGAGACAGGGACTCCTTGTCTCTGGCTGGCACGGTGGCCACCACCTCAATCTTTCCCCTCCATTCGCCGTGCAGGCGCAGGCTTTCTTTCGCATAATCCATGGATGTTCTCCCCTTTACAAAATCTGTATAGTTTTGGCTTATCCCATTATACTAAACTTTGGAAAAAGCGCAACTGGCACTTTGAGTTTCTCCTCTTCCTCGACTTTTTCCTCACAAATCCGTGCGTTTTTGGGCAGTTTTTATTCGTTTCACAGTTGACGGAGACGGATATTTCTGGTAAAATGGCATTTAAGTTTCATTTCAGTATGAACAAATTGTAAACAGGAGGAAATTATGGAACATCATCATCACAGAGGAGAATGGGGCAGCAATCTGGGCTTTCTAATGGCCGCCGTGGGTTCTGCCGTGGGCCTAGGCAACATCTGGGCATTTCCCTATAAAATGGGTAACAACGGCGGCTTCGCTTTCCTGGTCGTTTACCTGATTCTGGCCGCCACAGTAGGTTTTAGCATCATGCTGTGTGAGCTGGCCATCGGCCGGCGGGCGGGCCGAAGCGTTTTGGTGAGCTATCAGCAGGTTGGCGGCAAAATGGGCACTTTCCTGGGCTTTTTGGCCATGCTCTCCCCTTTCCTGATCCTCAGCTTCTATACTGTTCTGGGTGCCTACTGCATGGAGTATATGTCCCTGAATCTGGCTGATCTGGCTTTCGGCGTGGCAGCCATGGCGGGTATGTCCGGCGGCGACACGTTCGGTTCCATGCTCACTAACCAGTTCGGATCTGTAGCCTTCACATTCCTTTTCATCTTTATCTGCGTTCTCATCATCCGCGGTGGTATCAAGGACGGCATTGAGAAGTTCAACAAGGTTGGCATGCCGGCCCTGTTTGTCATGTTAGTTATTGTCATTGCCCGGGCCGTCACCCTGCCCGGGGCCGGCGATGGTTTGGCTTTCATGTTCGCCCCTAATTTCACCCCCTTCAAAGAGAATTTCCTGGATGTGCTCTCCGCTGCCGGTGGCCAGATGTTCTTCTCTCTCTCCTTGGCTATGGGTATCACTGTAACCTATGGCTCCTATCTGAGCAAGAAGGAGTGCCTGGTCAAAAACTCTCTCATTATCATCATTTCTGACACCATCGTGGCCATCCTCGCCGGCATGGCCGTCCTGCCCGCCGCCTTTGCACTGGGCGGATCCGGTGCGGAAAAGCAAGGTCCCAAGCTGCTGTTCATCACCCTTCAGGACGTATTCAACGCCATGGGTCCCACCGGTCCCATCTTCGGCGTTCTGTTTTATCTGCTGGTCATTCTGGCCGCCATTACCTCCGCCATCGCTCTGCTGGAGGTCTTGGCCACATTCCTGTCTGACCGAATTGCCCTGAAAGGTCACACCCCCGACCGGAAGAAGCTGGTCACCATTATCTGTCTGGTGGTCTTTGCTGAGGCCGCTTTAGTAGCCGCCGACGGCCTGGGCTCCAATGGCCTGTGGATCCCCTTCCATGAGACAGGGCGGAATCTGGGCAGTTCCTGGCTGGACTTTATGGATTTCGTCTCTGAGGGCGTGGCCATGCCTCTGGGCGCGCTGCTCATGTCCGTCTGGATCGGCTGGTTTGTGGGTCCCAAGCTGATCCGGGACGAGGTGGACCTGGAAGGCCACAAAATGAGCAACGGTATGTATACTTTCTTCAACTTCTGCATTAAATTCATTGTCCCCATTGCAATGGCCTTTATCCTGTACGGTCAAGTAATGAAATTTATGGAAATTCCAAAGGCCTGACAAAATAGTTTTGGAGCGCACAGCTAAAATCGTTGTGCGCTCCATTTTTGATCTATTTCCGCGCCCGAACCAGCTCAATAGCCTCCTTGCCAGTGACATGGTCAATCTCCATCTCCAGTACACACAGGGGCTGCCATTCCCGGTCAATGGCGGTTCTTCTCCCCTCTTTAGAGTCACCAGGGTAATACCGAAGGGCCAGCTTCTCCATGCCCTTTCGCTTTTCCTCTTCATCCTCCAGAACGCGGACCCGTCCAAAAACGATCACACTCCGAAAATAAGTGGTGTATTCCTCCGGGATAACCTTGTCCCGATCAATCACACAGAAAGACGCTCTCTCATCCCGCCGGATGGCATCCATCTTGTGCCCGCTTTTGGCGCAGTGGAAGTAAATTTTCTCTCCATCATATACATAGCTGATGGGTACGGCATAGGGATAACCGTCGTCTCCCGACAGAGCCAACACCCCCGAGGTTCCCTGCGACAGCACAGCTGAGGTCTCCTCCGACGGAAGCAGCTGTTTTTTTCTTCGCAATTCCCGAAACATAGAATCTCCTCCTCTATTTCTGCCTGTGGTACTCCTCCGCCTGCTTCAACAGCTCCGAGGCACTCTCTCTCAAGACCTCGGTGACCGCCGCCCCGCCAATGAGACGGGCCAGCTCGTCTACTCTGCCCTTCTGATCCAGCCGCTCCACCCGGGTAAAGGTACGGCCCTGTTTTTCTCCCTTCTCCACCGAAAAGTGGGTATCCGCCATAGCGGCGATCTGAGGCAGATGGGTGACGCACAGCACCTGCTTGCGCCGGGCCACATCGGCCATCTTCTCGGCCACCTTCTGCGCCGCCCGGCCTGACACGCCGGTATCCACCTCATCAAACACCAGACTTCCAATGCCGTCGTCCTCAGCCAGTACATTTTTCAGAGCCAGCATAATTCGGGCCAGCTCGCCGCCAGATGCCACCTTCTGAATCGGCTTGAGCGCCTCGCCCAGGTTGGCGGACATGAGAAACTGCACCTGATCCATCCCTGTATCGTCCATACCGTCCTGGCTGGAGCTGGGGGCAAAATCGGTGACAAACTGAACCTTGGGCATATCCAGCTGGCGTAATTCCTCCTGCACCCGATTCTGGAGGTCGTCCGCGGCCTTCTTTCGCGCCTTAGTCAAGTCCTCTCCCCTCTTTCGCGCTTCTTTCCGGGCCTTTTCCAGCTCTTTTCCCAGCTTCTGGATTGTATCGTCGGCGTCCTTGATCTGCTCCAGCTCCTCTTTGCACTTTTCCAAATAGTCCAGCATATCGGCCACAGTGGGACCGTATTTCTTTTTCAGCCGGTAGATCACATCCAGCCTGCTCTCCAGTCGGTCCAGCTCCTCAGGAGAGAAGTCAAACTCGTCGGCAAAATCCCGCAACACCTCCGCTGTGTCGTCAGCGGCATAGCGCAGACTGGTAAGCTTCTCCCCCAGCTCCTCCAACTGAGGGCCCAGCCGGGTGACAGAGCGAATCGCTCCCTCCGCCTCGCTGATGAGGTCACAGGCACCCTGGCTGTCCTCCCCGCCGGACAGGGCAAACTGAGCCTCCTGAATGGCCTCCATCAGCTTGCCCGAACTGCGCAGAAGGGTTTTCCGGGCGTCCAGTTCCTCGTCCTCTCCGAGACGCAGCTCAGCTCGCTCCAGTTCCTTGATCTGATATTCCAAAGTGTCCACCCGGCGGGAGCGCTCCGCCTCGTCCATCTCCAGTCCGGTGATCCGTCTGCGCAGGTCGGCCATAGAGCGGTAGGCGTCTTGATATTCCTCCAGCAGAGGGGCCGTCTTGCCAAAGCTGTCCAAATAGCCCAGGTGGCAGTCTGGATCCAACAAAAGCTGTCCGTCATGCTGTCCATGGATGTTCAGGAGCTGCCGCCCCAACTGACGCAGCTGTGCCACCGTCAGCGGACGGCCGTTCACCCGGCACACATTTCGCCCGTCGCCCTGAATTTCCCGCTGGAGCATCAGCTCCTCTTCCAGCGGAAAGCCATTGTCCTCCATCCATTTCGCAGGCAGCGTCCCGGTAAACACCGCATTGACCAGCGCCGATTTAGCTCCGGTACGGATCAACTCACGGCTGGTTCGTTCCCCCAGAACGGCACTGATGGCGTCAATCACAATGGATTTGCCCGCCCCAGTCTCGCCGGTGAGCACGTTAAAGCCACCGTCGAAGCTAATGTCCGCAGATTCAATAATAGCAATATTTTCAATATGGAGCAGTGAGAGCATAGAAATTCCTCCTAATTACCGCAACAGCTTGTGCACCTCGCTGTTGAATTGCTGGGCAAGGGCGTTGTCCCGCATAATCAGAATACCGGTGTCGTCTCCGGCCAGGCTGCCCACCATTCCATCAATGTCCATTGCGTCCAGTGCTGAACAGGCCGCCGAGGCCAGCCCTGGCATTGTTCGAACCACCACAATATTCTGGGCCACATCCACCGAAATGACGCCCTCCTTAAAGATATTGCGCAAGCGGGTATCAGAGGCGGGGGACATTTTGCGTTCTGACAGAGCGTAGCGATAACCGCCGGAGACGGTTAGCTCCTTTACCAGACGCAGCTCCTTGATGTCTCGGGAAATAGTGGCCTGAGTGGTAGTAAACCCACGCAAGCGCAGTTCCTCCAGAAGCTGCTCCTGTGTGTCGATGTCCTTGACCTGTATAATCCTTAAAATTTCGCTCTGGCGCACATTTTTCATGGAGACACCCCTCCCAGCTTTTGATTGATTACCTGGTAAAAGCTGCGGTCAGCCAAGCGAACCAGCTGGGTAGACCGCTTTCCACGACAAATCTCCACCCGGTCCCCTCCGGTCAGCCTGACTGCCTTTCCGCCATCTACTGACAAGTATAAATACTTGCGATTTCCTCTGGGGAGCTGGACTGTAACCACACGCTCTGGAGCAAGCACCATTGCGCGGGCCGCCAGCTGATGGGCGCAGACCGGGGTCACAATTATGCTTTTGGATGTGGGTTCCACAATAGGTCCGCCCGCCGACATAGAATATGCGGTGGAACCGGTGGGCGTGGCTACAATGACCCCATCTCCTGTAATGGCAGTTACCTTTACACAATCTGCCAATACCTCCATCTCTGCCACTCGAGCCATAGATCCCTTTGAGATAACTGCGTCATTCAGGGCAGAATCCTTATAGATTTTTTTATCTCCGCGACAGACACTGACATCCAGCATCATACGCTCTTCTACTGTATACATACCATGGGCCAGCGGGGCCAGCAGAGGCAGCTCACTGCGCTCCAGCTCCGCCATAAAACCTACGCTACCCGTATTGATGCCCAAAATTGGAACAGTGTGTACTGTAGCGTCCCGGGCCGCATGGAGAATTGTGCCATCTCCCCCGAAGCAGATCAGGAGGTCCGCAGTGGGAAGCTCCCGATCCAGCAGAGACAGCGGAATCTGTCGGGGCAGTTCCAGCCGGTCACCCTTCTTGGGCTGAAAGGGCAGGCACATTACTGTCTTAGCTCCGGCGTGCTCCAGAATCCGCTGCGCCTCCAAGGCTACCCGCAATCCCTTGTCACGGTAGGGGTTAGAACTGAGTACGATTTTCATGTCTGCTCCTCCCTCCAAACGCTATGGGACTGCTCCACCAGAGCCCTCAGATCGCCATTGTATTCGGGACATGCCCCCGCTTGCAGATAACCCAAGTATTCAATATTGCCTTCTGGACCTTTTATCGGTGAAAAGGTAACATCTCTGACCGTAAAATCAGCCTGAACAGCATAACTCAGAAAACGCTCCAGTACCTCCAGATGGACCACTGGGTCTCGAACAACCCCCTTTTTGCCCACCTTTTCCTTTCCCGCCTCAAACTGGGGCTTGACCAGGCACACCGCCTGTCCTCCTTCCTTGATCAAAGAACGCAACGCTGGCAGAATCAGATTCAGTGAGATAAAAGAGACGTCTACAGAAAAAAAATCCAGTGGCTCCGGGATCTGTTCCTCTGTCAGATATCGGGCGTTAGTACGTTCCATACATACCACCTGCGGGTGCGTACGCAGCCGCCAGTCCAACTGGTTATAGCCCACATCCACAGCATATACAAGCCTGGCCCCGTTTTGGAGCATACAGTCGGTAAAACCGCCAGTGGAGGCGCCAATATCAGCGCAGATCTTTCCGTTCAGGTCAATGGGCCACAGGCCCACAGCCTTCTCCAGCTTCAATCCGCCCCGGCTCACATATCGCAGCGGCTTTTTTGTCCGTACCTCAATGACATCATTCTCCGAGACAGAGAGTCCTGCTTTCAGTTGCCTCTGCCCATTGACATAGACCTCTCCGGCCATAATCAGGGCCTGACTTTTTTGACGGCTCTCCGCCAGTCCTCGCTCAGCTATGGCCACATCAAGACGTTTTTTAGTCAAGCCCTAATACCTCCAGCGCTTTTTGAGCAATTCCTGCCCCATCCAGCAGCAGGTCCCGTTTCAGCAACGAGGCCGCCCCATGGGATACAAATCCCCTGCCGCAGTTAATTAAGGACACCTTGGCGGGCAGACCGGCCAGTTCCAGTCTGGCGGCCAGCCTCTGACCTACGCATCCTTGGGCACACTGCTCCTCTGCCGCCAGCAGAACCCCCGTCTTTCGAACAGAGAGCTCCACCAGATCTGATATAAGAGGTGTAAGCTGATTTAGCTTTACAACCTCCGCACGGACGCCCCTCTGCTCCAGCAGAGCAGCCGCCTCTAAAATATCGTTGATTTCTGTCCCATATCCCACCAGAGTAATATCGTTCCCCCAGCGAAGGATAGTAGCGGGATCATCTCCGCCAGTTCCCAAATACTTTCCCTCTCCCCCCCTAGGGTAGCGCACCGCCACCGGACCGTCCATATGGAACAGGGCGCGATCCAGCATGACCTCCAGGTCGGCAAAGCTGGAAGGTGCCAGCACCGTCATATTAGGAATGGTGTCCAAATAAGCCGCATCGAACAGGCCGTGATGGGTCTCTCCGTCGTCCCCCACTAAGCCGACCCGATCCACCCCCAGCACTACATGGAGATTGTCAATCGCCGCATCATGAAGGAGCATGTCATAAGCCCGCTGAAGGAACGTGGAGTACACCGCAAAGACAGGAATCACCCCCTGCTTGGCCATACCCGCCGCCATGGAGGCGGCACAGCCTTCAGCAATCCCCACATCAAAAAAGCGTTCGGGAAATATTCTAGAAAACTCTTCCAGCCCCGTTCCCCCCGTCATGGCGGCAGTGATGGCGCAGAGCCGCTTATCCTGTCCAGCCAGCCGGGTCAAGGTTCTCCCGAAGACAGCAGAAAAGTTGTCAGAGGGATTTTTTTTCAGCTTCCCGGTAATGGGGTCAAAAGGCGCGATGCCGTGAAAGGCATCCGGATTTTCTTCAGCGGGTAGAAAGCCTTTCCCCTTTACAGTCTTTACATGGAGCAGCACTGGCTCATCCATATCCTTGGCATATCGCAGAATTTTGGTTAAAAAGGGCAAATTGTGTCCATCCACAGGACCCAGATACCGGAAACCCATATCCTCAAACATACTGCAGGGAAGCAGGCTCTGCTTCAGCGCCTGTTTCACCTGATGAGTAACCCTGTAAATCACCCGGCCAGGAGCTGTGGCGTTCATAATACGGCGGTAGTGCTTTTTAAAGGTCAGATATTGGGGCTTCAACCGCTGTCTGGCCAGATGATCCGCCACACCGCCCACGTTGGGGGTGATGGACATGCCGTTATCATTGAGGATCACCAGTAGCTGCTGTCCGCACTTTCCCGCATTGGACAGTCCCTCATAGGCCAGCCCCCCGGTGAGGGCACCGTCGCCCAGCAGCGCGACCACCTTGTAGTCCTCCCCCAGCACCGTTCTGCCCCGGGCCATACCCAGAGCAACAGCCACCGAGTTAGAGGCATGTCCGGCAATAAAGGCATCATGGACACTCTCGCCAGGCTTGGGGAAGCCCGCAATGCCCCCGTACTGCCGCAGGGTGGACATAGCCTCCCGCCGACCGGTAATCATTTTGTGGGGGTAACACTGGTGGCCTACATCAAAGACCAGCCGGTCCACAGAGGTGTCGAAGACCCGATGAAGGGCCACCGTCAGCTCCACCGCCCCCAGGTTAGATGCCAGATGTCCCCCTGTCCGTGACACATCCTCCACAAGCTCATGGCGCAACTGAGCACACAAGACCTCACCTTCCTGATCGGTGAGGCGGGAGAGGAGCGGCTCATATTCGGTCTTCGCAGCAGGTGTGCTCAAAATGTTATTCCCCCCAACAGCTGGACTTATTTTGTCCGTTTGGCCAGAGATTCGGCCAGCCAGATGTGGAAATCAGACTTTTCAAAGCCTTTCAGCGCATCAATCCCCTGTAAGGTCAGTTCCTCCACCAGTGCGGCACAGCTGTTCAGCCCCAGCACTGTGACAAAGGTGCTTTTCTCATTGAGTTGATCAGAGCCAACCGGTTTACCCAGCTCCTCCTGAGAACTGATGACATCCAGCATGTCGTCCCGAACCTGGAATGCCCGGCCCAATGCCTGAGCATAGCTACACACCATGTTCCGCTGCTGGGCAGTCCCTCCGGCAGCGATACACCCCAGCGCTGCGGCAGTTGAGATAAGCGCCCCCGTTTTCAGGCTCTGGAGCAGTTCCAGTTCCTCACGGTCCAGCGCCCGGCCCTCGCCGGCCATGTCCAACGCCTGTCCTCCCACCATACCAGCGGAACCGGCGGCACGGGACAGACAATTTACCGCCTCTACAATTCGGCTGCTGGGCAGTTCCGCTTTTGTCAGCTGCTCAAAGGCGGCGGTAAGCAAGGCGTCTCCCGCCAGAATCGCAGTGGCCTCTCCATAGACCACATGGTTGGTGGGCCGGCCCCGGCGCAGATCATCGTCGTCCATAGCAGGCAGGTCATCATGAATCAGGGAGTAGGTATGGACCATCTCCACTGCGCACGCAAAAGGCAGCGCCGTCTCTGGCACTCCGCCGCACATGCGGCAGGTCTCCAATGTGAGGACAGGCCGGATACGCTTTCCCCCAGCCAGCAGCGAATATTCCATAGCCTCCTGCAAATCAGCGTGGCGGACCTCGGATGCAAACGCCCTGGACAGATATTCCTCAATCATGGCCTGATCCCGGGCCATCACATCTGTAAAGTCTTTTTCCATGTCAGTTGTTGCCCGCAAAGGGCTCCTCCGTTATTTCTCCATCTTTTCCGGCGATAAGAAGGGCGACCTTCTGCTCCGCCTCGTCCAACTGCTTGGTGCACTCCCGCAGCAGCCTGCTACCCTCCTCAAAGAGGGTCATGGACTGCTCCAGAGGGGTGTCCCCCCGCTCAAGCTGGGACACAATCTCCTCCAGCCGGACCATGGAAGCTTCAAAATTAAACTTTTTCTTTGCGGCCATCGTTAACTCCTTTTTCCAGCACACGGCAATCTGCATTGCCGTCTGACAGTGTCAGCTTCAATATATCGCCCACAGCTATGTCTCCAATCGAGGCGACAGTCTTTCCATCCTTACGCTGGGCAATGGCATACCCCCTGCCCAGCACCTTCAGCGGGCTCATGGCATCCAAAGCCGCAGCCAAGGCGGTAAGCCGCTCCCGGTTTCTAGCGACAGAGCCACCTCCACAGCCCGGAAAAACGGCTGACAGCCTGCCCAATCGTTCCCGCTGGAATCCAGCGCTCCGATGCAGGCCGTGGGCCAGACGGTTGCTCTGATAGTCCAGCAACAGACGCTTCTCCCGAAAGCAAACGGTGGGTTCTGTCATAGGGCGGCTGCCAGCCAGCTGTTTCAACGCCTGCCTGGACCGGGCCAGCCGGACGAACACAGCCCCGTTCAACCGTTCTCCCGCCCCAAAAAGCGCAGCGTAGATCTCGTTCTGGTCGGGAACTGCCAGTTCAGCGGCATTGGAGGGAGTGGACGCCCGCATATCAGCCACAAAGTCGGCAATGGTCACATCGGGCTCATGGCCCACAGCGGAAACGACGGGAATCTCCGAGGCGTAGATGGCTCTGGCCACAACCTCCTCGTTAAAAGCCCATAAATCCTCCATAGATCCGCCCCCCCGTCCGGTGATGATCAGGTCGGCAGCGGACTGCCAGTTGGCCCACTGGATAGCGGCAGCAATCTCTTGAGGTGCCTCTGCCCCCTGGACCCGCACCGGAATCACCTTGACCTCCGTCAAGGGCCACCTGGCCCCCAAAATACGGATCATATCCCGCACCGCCGCGCCAGCAGGAGAGGTGATAAGAGCAACTTTTCCGGGAAACAGTGGAATCTTCTTTTTGTGCGCAGGATCAAATAGTCCCTCCTGAGCCAGCTTGTCTTTCAACTGCTCAAAAGCCAGAGCCAAGTCTCCTACACCCTCCGGGGTGAGGCGGGCACAGTACAACTGATACTGTCCGTCCCTGGGGAAGACAGTTACCCGCCCGGAGGCAACGACCTGCATCCCATTCTCTGGCCGAAACCGGAGAAACTGCGCGTCACCGCGGAACATAACGCACCGCAGGGCCCCTTCCCCATCTTTGAGGGTAAAATAGTGGTGTCCAGAAGGATACATCTTGTAATTGGACAATTCCCCCCGTACCAGAAGCTGAGACAGGAGCCGGTCCCGGTCCATCATGCTTTTCAAATACTGCCCCACCTGTCCAGGGGTCAGGATGGCATTCTCTCTCATGACCGCTCCTCCGCCTTCAGCGCCCGCCAAGTGAGTATGGCGGTTCCCATAGCGTTGTCGGTGGAATATTTCGGCTCCGCAAAAATGGCCTGACAAAGCTCGGTGAGCATATACCGCAGACGGCGGTTGGAGGCCACCCCGCCGGAGCACAGCACCGGCAGGCCAGGATAACGGTTCTGGGCCTCCACAGTGGCTCGGTGCACCACGCTGGTAACAACGTCGATAGCAAAGTGGGCGATATTGGCCGGCTTTTCGCCTTCCTCCTTCAGCGCTTTCACCTGGTTCTCCATCCCGGACAGGGAAAATGTAAGGTCCTTTAGCTTTACCCTCGGCTCATAGCAGGTGTCCGCCTGGGCATATAGTTCATCCAAGGCCTTTCCAGCCGGAAATGCCAGTCCTAACAGGACCCCGGTGCGGTCGATGAGCTGTCCGGCGGACAGGTCGCTGGTCCCACCGATGATCTCGGCAGACACCGTCCACCCCTCTGGCCTGACCAGCAGCAGCTCCGTAGTCCCCCCGGACAGATGCCAAGCCAAAAAGGGTCTCTCCAACAGGTCCAGCCGTCTGGCGGACCAAGCCGCAGCGGCCAGATGGCCCTGCTGGTGGGAATGCCCATAGAAAGGCACACCCAAGACGGTGGAAATCCCCTTACTCTGACTTTCCCCCGCCAGGAAACAGGGCATATAGGAGCCATCCACCGCCCGGGGCCGGGTGGAGGCCCCTACAGCCTCTACCCCGTTGAGGTCCCCCTCTGCCGCTAACCGCTCCAGCAGCTCCGGCAGACGCTTCACATGCTGGAACAGGGCGTCGCTCTGCCTCAAGCCCAGCTCGCCGGGGCGCACATCCAGCAGGCGGCTGATATTTTTCCCTGTGGACCCATCAAAAACAGCCACAGAAGTGGTATAGTTGCTGGTGTCCAGCCCCAGGACAGACATTACGCCTCCCCCTCCTGGACCGGTTCCCCTCTCTTCTCCGGCTTGGGCGGGGTATCCTCAAACTCCGCCCGGGCAAAGGTGCCCAGAATGCCGTTTAGGAATGAGACCACCTCCGCCGGTTCGTACTTTTTTGCAATCTCCACCGCCTCGTTGATGGCGGCCGCATTGGGAATTTCTGGCATATACAGCACCTCGTACATGGCGGTGCGCATAATGGCCGCCGCCATGCGGGGAATACGGGCGAAGGCCCAGCCCACGGAATAGCGGCTGATACAGTCGTCCAGCTCCGGTCCGTGGGCAAATACCCCCTGGACCAGGTCCCGTATGTAACGCTCCTGCTTCTCGTTGGGGAACTGCTCATAGAGGGGAAGTTCTTCTGACAGCTCCTGGAACCGCTCCTTTGTCAGCTCCGCATCCAGGACCTCCTGGGCGCTCCGGGTATCAAATCCCAGTGAAAAAATAATGTGCACGGCGATTTCTCTTGCGCTGCTTCTTGTCATCGGTACAGCCTCCTATTGTCTCTCCACAAACTTTCCAGAATATTATATACATGAATATACAAAAAGAAAAGCCCTAATTTAAAAATCTTTTCCCGGCATCTCCGGTCCCGCAAGCCCCACATCGCAAATCAGCCTCCCAAGCACATAAAAAATCAGGGACGCTTTCATACGTCCCTGATTTTTTAACCATAGAAATGATGGTCGCCAAAGGTTGCGATATGCCTCTTGTTGCGGGAGGCCCAGCTGTTCACACCGGCGTCAAAAAACAGTGCGCCGTAGGTCTCATCTACCACACCGCCGTCCATCACCAGCTTGGCAGCGATGATGCTGGACTGAGAGGGGGTCGTATTGCGAAGAACCCCGGATTGGTAGGTACTGAACTGGTTTTTCTGAGCCAGCACACCTTCCACAGTGTCAGGGAAAATGGGGTCGGCCACCCGGTTCAGGACCACGTTGCCCACAGCCATCTGCCCCTCCAGGGACTGGTTCCCACTCTCCCGGTAAATCACCCGTGACAGCCAGAACAGATCGTTCTCATTGTAATAGGCCTCGCCCGGAAGAATGGCGCCGGAGCCGCTGGTCAGGGTCACAACGCCGGTGGCCTCGTCGTAGCCCACCGCGGTGTCAAAGGCTCTGGCAGCCACCCGCAGGGGCACCGCCACCTGACCGGCATGGTTCATCTGCACCGCTTCCGGCACATAGAGATACCGTCCGTTCGCCACCAGATAGAGCTGCCCTACCTGGGCGGTCAGGGTCAGCTTTTCTGTGACAACGGCAGCGGTGGAGCCGTCCCAGCTGATCTGGGCGGCAGGATCCAGCTGCTGAGCCATCACAGCCAGAGACACATAAGTGGTCCCATTCTGCAACTCCCGGTTCATATCCAGGGGGGCCGGCTGTCCATTAATCAGCAGGTATGGATCATTGACGGCCGCGGGGGGAACCGCAGTCTCTTCCTCAATGGTGGGGACATCAGTGTCTGTCTGCTCAGGGATATCGCTGGGCAATTGCGCTTCAGTCTCAAGCGCCGTCTCTTCCTGGACGACACTCTCCTCCTCTGCCACGAGGGCGTACGCCGGGTCGGGAGACGCGGCGGCGCCCATCAGGAGGAGCAGGGCAAAGGCGCTCAGCATTGCGGAGAATAGCTTGCGTTTCATTGTCTGCACTCCTTTGATACGCTTTTGTCAGAATTATGACAACCAAAAGCACTCGTTGTTACTTTTGTAACCACATTGTAACCAATCTCGTTGAGCAAAACAAGGGCAAAACTGCCTAGAATTGTTCCATTAAACTTGTGTAATTTGTAAGAGATAGTCAAGAATACCTGCTTTTTCTCAAAATTTCTGCTTATGCAGTCTTCTTCTGACAGATTACGCGCAAACGCGGCAGCTCCATCCTATCAGTTTGAGAGGCGTCCAGCCCGTTGGGCTGGACGCCGAACAGTACGATTTTAGCACCAAATAATTTTTTTGTTAGTGTGTTTGCTGGTACTCATACAAAATGAAAAAGGAA
>JBCLQX010000012.1:0-77093 GCA_041223805.1 Oscillospiraceae bacterium 44-34
TTCGTACATTTTATCCCTCATTAACTTTGCGGCCTGTCTGGTTATGAAGCCAGACAGGCCATTTTTCGACAAGCTGAAACCTGCGTATAACTATCGTTAAACGCAGGTTTTTTCTACAATGGAGCAGGTGAAGGGAATCGAACCCTCGTGTTCAGCTTGGGAAGCTGACATTCTGCCATTGAACTACACCTGCACATCTCTTATTTTTATATTATACCGTACTCTGCCGCATTTTGCAAGAGAAAAATTTTGTTGATTTACTATCATGACGTTATCGACAAAAAGCAAATCCAAAAATAACATTTTGTTATGTAGTTATACTATAATTGTCTACATAAGATAAAGGGATTATGATAGAATGGAAATATCCGAAAAGACAGGGGCAAGAATGAAGGAAGCTTTTTATCACAGACATGACATAAATGATAAAGTGCGGGCGTTGCTTGAACCACATTTGCCAGGGCAACGTGGCCAGTGGGGAGGAATTGCCCAGGATAACCGACGTTTCATCAATGTGGTATAAGGTGAAGGACCTGATATTTTACGCTTGGCCTCACTCATTCTCCATCCGCAATCGCTTATTTTCGTACTTGTATTCCGCCAATCTTTTGCGGCTTGAGCCCTCGTGACTTTGGTATCCCTTGCCCTTCTTTCTTGCGTTCCCGTTTCAGTAACCCATGTGCCAGCCTATACCCGCTCATCCCAAACGCATCCTCCACCTGTTTTGCATCATCCCTTTTGCCAGCATCTCTTTGATTTGCGGCAATAGCTCCAGCGTGTGTTGGTATTTCCTTGCCATATAATAACACCCCCTCATGTAGTCTTATTTTTCTACATCAGGGGGCTTTTGTCTATTGTCTGTTTTTACTGGTTCCGTACACCTGTGAGAGCAGGGTTTTTTTGATTTCTATTGCAGGAATTGTCTTGGGTCCTCGGCGCCGCGCTTGTTATGGGTACGGATTGCCTGGGAAGACTGGAGCAAAATGCCGTCCAGCAGACTGCCGGCCTCGTCGGTGTCCCGCACCAGGCCCTCCGCCGGGGTGAAATATCGTTGGACACTGTAAATGGCGGTGGAGTTCTGTTCCAACTGGGCATACAGGGAGCTGTAGGCCATCTGAATTCGGGAAATCAGGCGCTGACCGGCCTCGATAACAGGCTTGGCGGCTCGGGCATCCTCCCGGGTGGATACGCGCAGCCTGTTCAGCCGCAGGGCCGCGGAGGAGAGACGAAATTGGGGCAGGGTCACTGTGTCCTCGCCCATGCGAAGGGAGATTCCCGGTCGTGTCCACAGCCGAGCGCCTCCAATGTCGGCGGCGCCGGATATGACGACGCTGCCGCAGCCACCGAACAGACACGCTCCGATATCTGCGCCGGGATTGCCCCCCAGCGCCTTCACGATGCGGGCAGTTCCGGTAATTAGAATGTCGCCGCACTCCCCCTGGACGCCGGCACCAATGGCGGCAGCGTGGTAGACAGCGGCAGCGGTTATGGAGCCGCCGCGGATGCTGATGTCGCCCACTGGAGCACCCACGGCTCCACCGATGCCGGCGCCTCCGCCGGCGCCCCCAGTAGAGACGACCGTTCCGCCAACAATCAAAATAGTCCCCAGGGCTCCTCGTTTTCCAGCACCGATGCCGGCCCCGCCGCCAGTTCCGGCGGCCGTGATCACCCCGCCGCGGATCAGTATATGGCCGCTTCGCTCCCGGCCGGCGTTGCAGTCACGCCCGATTCCGGCGCCGCCAGCACCCCCGGAAACAGTGAGTATCCCGTCGTCTTCGCTGCCGCTGTGTGTACGGGCGCGGTCAATACATACAGAGGTGCCTTCGCCCAGGGAGATTCCCGCACAGCCCGCGCCGCTTTCAAAACAATTGCGGGTTCCGTTTTCCAGGATCAATGTCACCTCGTTCGCGCGTCCCAAATCAAGGGCCCGGCCGGAGGTCACCTGGCAAACTACGCCGCACAGAGACAGCTCTACGGAGCCAATACCGTCGGCCAAAGCGATTCTGCCGCTGAAAGGCGTCTGGTTTGTATCGGTTCCAGCGCCGCCTGAGATGGCGGTTACTTGGGCAGACAGAATGCGCAGGGTATGAGGTTCCTCCTCATAAATCCAATCCCGGCCAGCCTCGCCGCCTGTTACGGCAAAGGGATTAGGGTACATGGCGATCTCCTCAAAGGTCTGGGTGCTTTGATTCCAGTGGAGGTAGGCGTACCGGGTCAAAGGGCGGCCGGACTGGTCTCTGCCCCGGATAACAAGGGTGTGGGTGGAATATCCATGGGAGGGGTCGCCCTTTGCCAGCCAGAGGCGGGCGGGATCACCGTTCATGAGGGCCATTTTAACCTGTTTCCCGTCAGCTGTGATGGAACTGACAGCAGTCCAGCCAGGGAGCAGAGCTTTCCAGATGATATCAAAGGGCTCCAGCGGTTTGCCGCTGAAATCCCGTACACTGACCGCCTGGGCCGCCAGAGAGACGGGTCCGTCTATGAATACAGGGATGGTCAGCGACCCGAAGGTGTCCTTCTCCCCCTCTGAAAGGCTGACAGCCCCTCCTGTCAGCCGCAGTGCACCACCGTCACCGGCCTGAAAGCAGCGTATGTTCAGCATTCCGCTGCCCTCTAAGGTGAGGGACGCGCCCGACTGAAGCCGCACCTGGGATAAAACGCTGGTCCCTGTGCTGAAAATGCGGGCCTCCTGAGAGGAGACAGTAAGCTCGGGGAGGGTTAGATTCCGGAGGGTGACCTGGCCGGAGCCAGTGATTAAAACGGCCTGGGTTCCAGAACCCTGAATGGCGACATCCTCCGCGCCGGAGATGGTCAGCGCACTTTCAGCCGCATGAAAGGACAGTCCGGAAGGATCCCGTCCCGCTGCCTGGAGGTCTCCAAACCGCAGCACAAGGGTATGGGCGATAGGCTCCTGTATCTCGGCGGTCTGCCCCTGGCCGGCTGTGGATGGAGTGGAAGGGGGGGCAGAAGATTGAAGGGCGGTTAAAAGCCCCATCATCAGGTCCAGGCTGTTTCCTTCCAGTCCGGCGAGGATGGACAGGAGGACGGAGTTGTCTAAAGGAGGGGCGGCGCTGTCGGAAAGGAGCAGGCCGGTGAGAAACTCCTGAAGGCCGGGGGCCGTACCGCCGGTGAACTGGGCCTGAAAATCCGAAATGCCGATAAATTCACCGTTCGTCAGCAGCTCAATGGCCTGGTCCAGCGGGACGCCCCGTGAAGTCTGCTCCAGCAGCTGCCGCAGACCGTCCAGCGCCTCAGCGGGGTCGACGCCCTCCGGGGAGCCGCCGCCGGCAATGACCGCCCCCAGATACAGAGCGGCCAAACGGCCCGCGGCCCAGCTGCTCTCCAGAGGGTGGTCCGCAAGAGCGGCGAGAATATCCGCCCCGCTGGCGGTGGAATCCAGACCAAGCGCGGTCAGAAGCTGCTTTGGGTCCACGCCGTTCTGAACGATTCCCTTCATCAGCCAGTCAGGGAGAGACGGAACCTCCTCCTGCCCGGCGGAGGGCTCTCCCAGGGCGGCGTCAGGCAGTTCCCCGCACTCGTCTCCGATTTCCCCCTCAAGGAACAGCCGTGCGCCGCCGGTGCGGGCGGTGGAAATCATGCGGTCGATCTCTCCGCATAGGCGCTCCAGTTCTTCCTGAAGGGCAGTTCGGTCGGGCTCTCCCTCGCCAGCGGATCTCCGGGCCAGCTCCGCCATACGGTCGAGACTGTCCCGTACCTCGGCCAATACGGCTTCCCCTGTCTGGAGCGTGCGTCGGCTCTCACGGGTGTGGGTTTCCGCCTGGGACACACGGCTCATCAGCTGACGCAGGGTCTCTGAGACGGTAAAGCCCGCTGTGGCGGTCACGCTCGGGGCCTGACTGCTGCCGGAGGACTTATCCGCCTTACTCGCCGTCTGATAATGGGGGATGGCGAAGCCTCTGTTTCTGCGGATAACCAATTCACCCATTTCAAATGCCTCCTTTCATTCAAATGCTGCTGATATAACTATCGGCAGCCTGGCGGGGAAAAATAAGGAATCCCGGAGGGGAATGCCGCATTGCTTTTCGGGGTGGAATGTGATACAATAGCCGGAAGGGAAGACAGGGGCGCGACGCGCGCTGCGTGTGAACTGAGACTGCTTTTAAGGGAGAGAACGGAATGTTATCATGCAGAATGGATCCTCAGAATTTTGACAGGTATTGCCGGAGCTGTAATAGGTGTAATTCGGAATCAAAAGGTATTTATCTGTTTCAGGAGGACCTGTCCGCCTCAGAGTGGCTGGTCCGGGAACTGAAGAACCTGGTCCGGGAAAGGACGCCCTACTCCTGTGCCGATCCGGAGGTCTATAAAAATCCGGATATCCGGGTCCTTGACAAGGACGGGAGGCTGGTGTGCAGAATTGAGGCGAAAGTGCTGGATGGCAAGCCCTTTATGAAGGTACATGACCTGCTGAAGGACAGCGGCCTGTATCCCAAGGAGACCATTGTGGTGGACCTGCCCAAGCTGAACCACTATATCGACCGTTGGCGGGAGGATGGGATCGTCCCCACCTACCTGGTCTGGTATCTGGGGCGTCCCTGCGATGATGTGGGTGGAATCACAATCTTTCAGGACCTGGCGGTTCTCTATAAAATCATGCAGGAGCAGGGAGACAAGCGGAGTTTCAAGCGGAGCTGCGGGAACGGGGACATGGTGGATGGACGGCAGCTTGGAATTACATCGAAGTATCATTTTTCCATCTCCGAGTGCCGGCCGATTGAGGAGCTGTGGGGACTGATTGTCTGAGCCGGAGGGGCGTTTTTACGACGCCCCTTTTTCCTTTGCGGGTGTGATATCCCTTGCGAAAGGGCGGCGGGCGTGATATGATAGTGTCAGAGTGAATTTATGCCCACGGCGGGTTCCGCGGGGGAAGTGAGGAAAGTATGAACAGTCAGACTGCGTATCCCCGTGCTGTTAAGGTGATAGGACACCGCAATCCGGATACAGATTCCATCTGCTCCGCCATTGCCTACAGCAATCTGAAAAATATTCTGGACCCGGAGCGGCCCTGCAAGCCCTGCAGGGCCGGTCTGCTCAACCGGGAGACGGAGTTTGTGCTGGACTATTTCAAGGTCCCGGTGCCCCAGCTGTATACCGACGTAAGCCCTCACATTCGGGATGTGGACATCCGTCCCGCCCCTGGCGTGGACGGGGAGACCAGCCTGCGTCGGGCCTGGATGACCATGCGGGACCAGGAGCTGGACACCCTGTGCGTTGTGGACGAAGAGCAGAACCTGTTGGGCGTTATCACTGTCAAGGATGTGGCGACCGCCAATATGGACGGGATCGACCCCCACAGCCTGGAGATGTCCAAGACCAGCTATCAGAATCTGATTGATATTCTGGACGGGACCGTTCTGGTGGGAGATGTGACGGGTAAGGTGGTGGAGGGCCGAATCATCATCGGCTCCGGCAGTGCGGAGCAGATCGAAAAGTCCATCTCTCCCGGCGATGTGGTGGTAGTGAGCAACCGGGCGGAGAGTCAGCTGGCCGCCCTGGAGATGGACGCCGGCTGTATTATCGTCTGCGCCAGCAGCAGGGTGTCCCGCACGATGCAGATGCTGGCCGAGGAGAAGGACTGTATTGTCATCAGCACCCCGAACAGTACATATGTCACTGGACAGACGCTCAGTCAGGCCGCTCCAATCCGACATTATATGACCGATGAAAAGCTGCTCACATTTACCCTCCACACTCCGGTGGAGGAGGCCACGCGGGTGATGGCCACCGTCCGTTTCCGCTATTTTCCGGTGCTGGACGACGATGGAAAATATATCGGCGTGGTCTCCCGCCGGAATCTACTGAACCTGCACAAAAAACAGCTGATTCTGGTGGACCACAATGAGAAGAGTCAGGCGGCGGAGGGCATTGAGCAGGCTGAGGTGCTGGAGATCATCGATCACCACCGTATTGGCGCCCTGGAGACGGACGGGCCGGTGTATTTCCGGAATGTGCCTGTGGGCTGTACCTGCACCATTGTCTATCAAATGTACCGGGAGAATGGTGTGGAAATCAGTTCCACTATGGCAGGGCTGATGCTGTCCGCCATTCTGTCTGACACGCTGATGTTCCGCAGTCCCACCTGTACCCAAGTGGACGAGCGGGCGGCCCGGGAACTGGCCGGGCTGGCTGGAGTAGACCTGGAGGCGTATGCCGACGCCATGTTTGCCCATGGCGGCGATGTGTCCGGCAAGACGGCGGCAGAGGTGTTCAACGGCGACTACAAAATATTTACCAGCGGAGACGTCCGCTTTGGGGTGGGACAGGGCAGCTACATGACCGAGAAAAACCGGAGAGCCGCCCAGGATCTGGTAGGACCCTATCTGTCTGAGGCGCTGGCCAAGCAGGGGCTGGATTATATCTTCTATATGTTTACCGATGTGCGCAACTCCAGCACTGAGCTGCTCATGGCGGGGGCTGGCGCGGAGGAATTGGTGGAGAAGACCTTCGGTGTTGAGACGGTGCGGGGCATGGCTGTTCTGCCCGGCGTGGTCAGCCGGAAAAAGCAGATGATTCCCCGGCTGATCAACGCGATCAAGCAGGAGCAGGAGTAGAAAGGGGTGCGGCAATGCGTCGACCGCTGATCGAAGGCTGTGTGGATTCCTACGCCTCCCCCCGGCGCGGGGTGGTTGAGAGCGGCATTTGCTGCCGCAAGGAGGGCGTTTCCATGGGGCTGCTGTCGCTGCCGGAGTATGAGCTGTGGCGGACGGATGAGGATGAGTTCAGGGCCTGCGCCGGGATTGTCCACGCGCGGGGAAAGGGGGAGGGCGCATGAGGAAAAAACGTCGTGCAAGGGTGTTGGCGCTGGCGGGCCTGTGCGCTCTGCTGCTGATGTGCGCCGCTTCTGCCGCCTTTACCGATGTGGGAAGAGGGGTATGGTATGAGGCGGCTGTGACGGAGATGGAGGAGAGCGGTCTGCTCAGCGGCTATCCAGACGGCAGCTTCCGGCCAGATGACAGTATCTCAGCGGCTCAGTTTGTGACGATTGCCGTCCGATGTGCCGGATTGGCCCCGGTTCCGGGGCAGACAGGCCACTGGGCGGCCGGTTCGCTCCAGGCGGCGCTCCAGGCCGGATGGTATGATTGGGATGAGATCCCGCCTACCGGTGAACGCTTTGACCAGCCGATATCCCGTCAGCTGGCCGTTAAAATACTGATGCGGGCCCTGCTGCCCGACATCCGGGGGGACTATAACATCGAATCCCGGAAAATTCAGGACTTCGACCAGCTGGACGGCCGCTACTACGACGGGGTGCTGGCCGCTTACGCCGCCGGCGTCGCCGGCGGAGACGATCAGGGGAGATTCAATCCCAGAAGCGGTCTGAGCCGGGCGGAGGCCTGCGTTCTCTTCCAGAGAGCGCTGAAGCTGGCCGGAACCAGGGAGCTGGATAACCCGTCTTCCCTCCCGCCGGAGGTTCCCCGGCCCGAGGTGATGGTGCGAGGCGGCGTATCAGAGAACGGATGGCTGAGCGTGAAGGAGACCCAGCTGTGCAATGAGGCTGGGGAGCCTTTGGTCCTTCGGGGCATGAGCACCCACGGCATGCAGTGGTATGGACAGTTTGCCAACGGACAGTCTATCCGCAACACGGCGGACCGGGGAGCCAACCTGTTCCGGGTAGCTATGTATACTGGGGAGGGAGGCTACCTCAGCAACCCTGATTCTGTGAAGAAAAAGGTGATTGAGGCGGTGGACGCCGCCATCTCCAATGACATGTATGTCATTATCGACTGGCACATTCTCTCCGACGGAAATCCAATGAGCCATGCGGCGGAGGCAAAGGCTTTCTTTTCGGAGATGGCTGACCGATATGGGGACAGCCCTGCGGTGCTCTACGAGATTTGCAACGAGCCCAACGGAAATGTGACCTGGGAGCGGGACGTCAAGCCCTATGCGGAGCAGGTGATTCCGGTAATCCGGGAGAAGGCACCCAGGTCGGTGATTCTGGTGGGCAGTCCCACCTGGAGCCAGGATGTCCACATGGCAGCCCGGTCTCCTTTGGCGGGGGAGAACCTGATGTACACCCTCCACTTTTATGCCGGAACCCACGGCGCAGACCTGCGCCGGCGGATTGACGACGTGCGGGCCGCCGGCCTGCCGGTGTTTATCTCTGAGTGGGGTACCAGCCGGGCCGACGGTGGGGGAGGCGTATTCCTGAAAGAAGCGGAGGAGTGGCTGGATTTTCTGGATGAGCGGGGCATCAGCTGGGCCAACTGGTCCTTGTGTGACAAAAATGAGACTTCCGCAGCTCTTCGGCCCGGGACCCCGCCGGACCGGGCGTGGAGCGAGGAGGACCTGAGCGAGTCAGGCAGATATGTGTTCTCCCGGTTTGCGGGCTGATGATAAAAGGAAGACACCCCAGCGGGTGTCTTCCTTTTGCTCATTATTCAGGTTACTTGACGGCCACAGCCTCAATTTCAAACAGCGCGCCCTTGGGCAGGGCAGCCACCTGGACGCAGGAGCGAGCTGGGGCCTCGCCGGGGAAATATTTGGCATAAATGGCGTTGATGGCGGCGAAATCGTTCATGTCGGCCAAAAAAACGGTAGTTTTGACCACATCCTCAAGGGTCATACCCGCGGCGGACAGGACAGCTTTTAAATTGTCCAGGGCTTGAGCGGCCTGGGCCTCCACGCCCTGGGGCAGTTCGCCGGTGGCCGGGATTAAGCCCAGCTGACCAGAGGTGTACAGCGTGCCGCCTGCCAGCTTGGCGTGGCAGTAAGGCCCAACAGCGGCAGGGGCATTGGGGGCGACGATTGTTTGATTCATAAGAACCCTCCTCATTGATTGGATATTTATATTATAAGGCATTCCCCGGGAAAAGCAAGATTGTCTGGAATTATTCCAGATAAAATTGCGGTCCTGGCGGCGAGGCCGCTCGGGACCGCAATTTTGACACCTGTTTTTATTCAGCCCTGGCCGTAGTAGGCCCCAGGGCCATGCTTGCGGAAGTAGTGCTTGTCCTGGTAGCGCTGGGGGGCCGCTCCCGCGGAGGGCCGGACCTGCCGTGTGAGGATGGCCATTTTGGCCACCTCCTCCAGAACCACCCCATGATACACCGCCTGGGCGGCGTCCTTGCCCCAGGTAAAGGGGCCGTGGCTGGCGCAGACCACTCCGGGGACAGCGGTGGGCTCGATACACCGCTCCTGGAAGGTCTCCACAATAATTTTCCCGGTGTTGCGCTCGTAATCTTCCTCCAATTCGCCTTGGGTCAGGTGGCGGGCACAGGGGATGGAGCCGTAAAAATAGTCGGCGTGGGTGGTACCGAAGCAGGGGATGTCCTCCCCGGCCTGGGCCCAGGCCACGGCGTGGGGGCTGTGGGTGTGGACAATGCCGCCCACCCCTGGAAAGGCCCGGTACAGCTCCAGATGGGTCTTGGTGTCGCTGGAGGGCTTCCATTTGCCCTCCGCCACCTCGCCGGTCTCCAGGCTCACCACCACCATATCCTCGGCGGTCATACCCTCATATTCCACGCCGGAGGGCTTGATGACGATCATGCCCTTGTCCCGGTCCACAGCGGACACATTGCCCCAGGTGAAGGTGACCAGGCCGTATTTGGGCAGGAGGAGGTTGGCCTCTAACACCTCTTGCTTGAGCGCTTCTAACATAATTGCACCTCTTTTCCATGTGTAGGGGCGGGTAATACCCGCCCGTTCTTGAACGCCGCCTTATCCTCATGCGGGCGGATGATATCCGCCCCTACAGGGCAACGAGTCACGTAGGGCGCGACGACCCCGGCGCGCCGCTCCCCGCCGCCGCAGCGGAGCAGAGCGGGCTGCCGGGCCGTCGATCCCCAAAGGGTTTATTTCAGCTTCCAGGCCAGATCGGACAGGAACAGGTCGTGCTCCAGGCTCTCCAGAGTGGTGTCCTTGCCAATGTGAACAAACTCAATGTCCATCATGGTACACCAGTCCTTCATCTGCTCAGCGGTGACGTCGTAGCTGAGGACGGTGTGGTGGGCGCCGCCGGCGGTGATCCAGCACTCCACCCCGGTGGTCAGGGAGGGCTCGGCCTGCCACATCACCCGGGCCACGGGCAGGTTGGGCATGGGCAGAATGGGCTTGACACAGTGGATGTCCTGGCAGATCAGGCGGAGCCGGCCGCCCATGTCGATGAGGGAGACCACGATGGCATCCCCCTCCTTGCCCTCGAAGACCAGGCGGGCGGGGTCCTTTTCGTTCATGCCGATGCCCAGGTGGTGGGTCTCGATGCGGGGCTTTTCCGCGGCGCAGCAGGGGCAGACCTCCAGCATGTGGGCCCCCAGGGAGTACTCCTTCTCCGGCTCCAGGTTATAGACGTAATCCTCCATGAACAGGGAGCAGCCGTTGCCCCCCTCGCCCATGGCCTTCAGAATGGCGGTCATGGCGGCCACCTTCCAGTCGCCCTCGCCGCCGTAGCCATAGCCCTGGGCCATCAGGTGCTGGCTGGCCAGACCGGGGAGCTGCTCCATACCGTAGAGGTCCTGGAAGGTGTTGGAGAAGGCCTTGCAGCCTTGCTCGTCCAGCATCTTCTTCATAGCGATCTCTTCCCGGGCCTGATAGCGGATGTGGTCTAACTTGTCGGTGGCGATATCATAGCTGGCCTTGTAGGTCTCCATCAGGGCGTCGATCTCTTCTTCTGTGACAGCGTTCATCACCTTCACCAGATCACCCACGGCCCAGGTGTTTACCTGCCAGCCCAGTTTGGTCTGGACCTCCACCTTGTCGCCCTCGGTGACAGCCACCTCCCTCATGTTGTCGCCAAAGCGCATGACCTTCATGGATTTGGACACCGCTACGCCCACAGCGGCCTTCATCCAGCTGCCGATGCGCTCCTGGACGGAGGCGTCCTGCCAATGGCCGGCGATGACCTTCCGGGGCTTACGCAGCCGGGCCCCGATGAAGCCGTGCTCCCGGTCGCCGTGGGCGGACTGGTTCAGGTTCATAAAGTCCATGTCGATCTCCTCATTGGGAATCTCACGGCGGTACTGGGTGGCAAAGTGGCACCAGGGCTTCTGCAGGTCCCGCAGGCCGTCGATCCACATCTTGGAGGGGGAGAAGGTGTGGCACCAGGTGATGATCCCGGCGCAGGTGTCGTCGTAGTTGGCCTCTTTCACCACGTCGGCGATCTCCTGGTTGGTCTTGGCGGTCACCTTGTAGACCAGGGGGAATGGCAGGGCCTTGCTCAACTCGCCGGCCATCTCCCGGGCCCGCTGGTCTACCGTCTTCAGCACCTCGGGGCCGTACAGGAACTGACTGCCGACTACGAACCAGAACGAATAATTCATAAAAATTCCTCCTTGTGTAGGGGCGGATACCATCCGCCCGTAAAATCAGGAACAGAACCAGCGGGCGGATGATATCCGCCCCCACAGGCACCGCTTTACAGGACAGATACAGCGGTTTTCTCCACCTTCAGCAGAGCCCGATACCGCCGGATATAGGTATTGAAGCCCTCCACACAGGCGGGATCGGGCTGGACGGTGGAGCCGGACACCCCGGCGAATACCCGGTTGGACAAAAAGTCCTCCAGGCGCTCCCCCTCCCCCCGGTTCAGCCGGTAGGAGGCCAGCAGGGCCATGCCGTAGGGGCCGCCCTCGCCGGCGGTCTCCATACAGGTGACGGGGGCGTTGCAGGCGGCGGCCATGTAACTCTGGCCCACCACCGGGGTCTTGAACAGGCCGCCGTGGCCGGTGAGGGAGTCGATGGCCACCTTTTCCGCCGCCAGGATGTCCATACCGATTTTCAGGGTAGACATGGTGGCGTAGAGCTGCGCCCGGAAGAAGTTGGCCAGGGTAAATTTGGTCTCCGGGTTGCGGGCCACCAGGGGACGGCCCGCGTCCATGTGGGTGACCCCCTCGCCCGCCAGATAGTTGCACACCAGCACGCCGCCGCAGTCAGGGTCGCCCTCCAGGCTCTTCTCGTAGAGCTTGGTGTACAGCTCACCGGTGGAAGGCTCCGCGCCAAAGAGACGGGCGGCCTCACCAAGAAGCGAGACCCAGGCGTTGGTGTCGTTGGTGCAGTTGTTGCAGTGCACCATGGCCACCGGGGCCCCGGTGGGGGTGGTGACCAGATCGATCTCCTCATAGACCTTCTCCAGGGGTTTTTCCAGAACCACCATGGAGAAAATGGAGGTCCCGGCGGACACATTGCCCGTCCGGGGGGCCACGGCGTTGGTGGCCGTCATGCCGGTGCCCGCGTCCCCCTCGGCGGGGGCGAAGGGGATCCCGGTGGGGAGCAGACTGTCCAGCAGGGCGGAGCCGGCTTCGGTCAGCGCCCCGGCGTCCGCGCCGGCGGGGAGGACCTCGGGAAGGATATCCTCCAGCGTCCAGGGCAGTTTGCGGTCCTTTACCAGAGCGTCAAACTTCCCGATCATCCCGGCGTCGTAGTCCATAGCGGCGCTGTCGATGGGGAACATACCGCTGGCTTCACCCACCCCCACGGCGTTGATGCCGGTGAGCATGTAGTGGATGTACCCCGCCAGGGTGGTGATGTGGGCGATTTGGGGGACATGCTCCTCCCCGTTCAAAATCGCCTGATACAGGTGGGCGATGGACCACCGCTGGGGGATATTGAAGCCGAAAAGCTCCGTCAGCTTGGCGGCGGCTTGGCCGGTAATGGTATTCTGCCAAGTGCGGAAGGGGGTGAGCAGATTCCAGTCCTTGTCAAAGGCCAGATAGCCGTGCATCATGGCGGACACCCCGGCGGCGGCAATATCTTCTCTGTTTTCCACCCTGGTGAGGGCGGATTTCAGGCCGGTCCACACCTCCTCCAAGGGATAGGTCCACACACCGTTCTCGTAGCGGGAGGCCCAGGTGTAGTCCCCGGAGGAGACGGGCTTGAACTGGCCGTCGATGGCGACGGCCTTGATGCGGGTGGAACCCAGCTCGATTCCTAAACAGGTTTTCATGGCGCGCCCTCCTTACTTCTTGTTCTTGCGCAGCAGCACAATGCTCTGAATCACCAGGAACAGGCAGAGCATAGCGGCCACGGTGATGTTGGACCACCAGGCCTCGTCAAAGCCCAGGGAGGAGACGATGCGCTTGATGGTGTTCAAACTCAGCACGCCGAAGAAGGTGCCGATCACGTTGCCCACGCCGCCGGTGAGCAGGGTGCCGCCGATGATAGAGGAGGCGATGGCGTTCATCTCGTCCCCCGCGCCGTTGGCCACGTCGCCGCTGCCCACATGGAGGAAGTAGAGGATGCCACCTAGACCGGCCAGCAGGGAACACAGTACATGGGCCAGGAATTTGGTCCGGCGCACATTGATGCCCAGCATGTTGGCGCTCTGACTGTTGCCGCCTACGGCGTAGAAATTACGGCCCAGCCTGGTCCAGCGCAGCAGGCAGAACAGCAGGACCACTACGACCAAGGCGACGATCACCCCCACCTCCACATAGGCCGGGATGTACACCCCCAGCTTGTTGGGGGAACCCAGTCCGGGGACGGTGATACGGGTGTCCTTCACCGCCAGGAAGGCCTCGTTGGTGACCCGGACCGGCTCCTTGCTGACGATGGTGGTCATGCCCTTGGCAAAGAACATGCCCGCCAGGGAGATGATAAAGGGCTGGATGCCCAGGTGGGCCACCAGAAAGCCCTGGACCACGCCGAAGGCCAGACCGATGCCCAGACCGATGAGGATGACGGTGAAGATGTTACCGCCCTGCCGCTCCAGGTTGACCGCGCAGGTCATGCACACCAGGCAGGTGACGGCGCCTACGCTGATGTCGATGCCGCCGGTGATCATAACGATGCTCATGCCGCAGGACAGCACGATGAGGGAGGCGTTGTTATTCAGGATGTTGAGGAAGTTCTGGGGCTTGGTGAAACCGCCGCCCAGGAAGAGTACGGCGGACAGATACAGCAGGAAAAATACCACCACTGTGATGGTGAGCAGCAGATTGGTGTCGCTCATGGCAGCCCGCTCCTTCAGCCGCCCCTGATTGTCGACCGCGATTCCTTTCGGCATGTCAGGCCACCTCCTTTGCGGATTTGGCGGGCGCTTTCTTCAGATTGGCCAGTTTCTCCCGCACCACCGGGGCGCTGAGCACCACCAGAAGAATGACCACTACTGCCTTATAGGCGGGCAGGGCGGTGGAGGGCACCTCATACTTGTAGAGCGTGGTGGTGAGGAACTGAATGACGTAAGCCCCCAGAATGGAGCCGTAGATGTTGAATCTGCCACCGGACAGGGCGTTGCCCCCCAGGGCCACGGCCAGGATGGCGTCCATCTCGATGTTCTCCGCGATGCGGGAGTAGTTGATAGAGCCGCTGCGGCTGACCCGGATGAAGCCGGCCACCGCCACGCACACGCCCAGGATCACATAGGTGAGCAGCTTGACCATCTGGGGGTTGATGCCGTTGAGGCGGGAGGAACTGGGGTTGATACCCACCGACTGGGTGTAGAGGCCCAGGTTGGTCAGCTTCAGCACCAGCCAAAACACCGCGATCATAATGGCGGTGATAAAGATGGGGGTGGGGACAGGGATGCCGGGGAGGAAGGTCCCGGCGTATTTGAAGGCCAGATCGTTGATAATGGGCAGCTGATTGTTGTTGATCCAGGCGGCGATGGAACGCCCGGCGGTGTACATGATGAGGGTGGCCACCATGGGCTGGATGTTGAAGTAGGCCACCAGGGCGCCGTTGAAGGCTCCGAAGCACATTGTCACCACGATGCCGATGAAGACGGCCAGGAACAGGTTCATCTGCATGGTGTCGGCGGTGACCTGACCGCCGCAGACCATCCGGAGGATGACGCTGCCGGCGATGGCCATGGTGGCGCCCACGCTGATGTCCTGTCCGCCGGAGGAGGCGGTCACCAGTGTCATGCCGATGGCCAGGATGACCAACTCGGAGGCGTTGTCCAGCACGGAGATAATATTGCCGCTGAGCACCGGGTTGCCCAGGCTGTTCTCCTTCATGGTAACGGCAAAGAAGGAGGCGTCGGCAATCAGGTTAAACAGCACCAGCAGGGCCAGCGCCGCCACGGGGATAAACAGCTGCTGTCGGGTGAGACGCTTGAAGAGGCTCTCGTCGGGCCGCCTCACCTGGGTCTCGGGATTTTTTACGGGGGTCGTCATGCCTCGTCACCTCCTGCGATAGTCGCCATGATCTTGCTCTGGGTCAGGTCCTCGCCGTTGAGCTCGCCCACGGCCTTCCGGTCCCGCATGACGATGAGCCGGGAGCAGGTGCGCAGCATTTCGTCGATCTCCGAGGAGATGAAGGTGACGCTCTTGCCCTCCGCCGCCAGCTTGAGGACCAGCTTTTGTATCTCGATCTTTGTGCCGATGTCAATGCCCCGGGTGGGCTCGTCCAGGATCAGGTATTTGGGGTCGGTGAGCAGCCAGCGGGCCAGGATGCACTTTTGCTGATTGCCGCCGGACAGCGACTTGATGGGGGTGTCCGCCGAGGCGGTTTTGATCTCCAGCAGCTTGATGTACTCGTCAGCAAAGGCCTCCGCCTGGGCGCGGGAGAAGGGACGGAAGAAGCCCTTCATCACCTGGAGAGCCAGGATGATGTTCTCCCGGACGGACAGGTCGCCCACAATGCCGTCCCCCTTCCGGTCCTCAGGGAGATAGCCGATGCCGCATTTCATAGCGTCCAGGGGCTTCTTGATTTTAACGGATTTGCCGTCCACCTTCACACTGCCGCTGGTGACGTGGTCGGCGCCGAAGATGGCCCGGACGCATTCGCTGCGCCCCGAGCCCAGCAGGCCGGTGAAGCCGTTGACCTCCCCCTTGCGGATGGAGAAGTCAAAGGGCTTGATGCCCGCGCTGCTGCACAG
The DNA here is from genome assembly GCA_041223805.1 of Oscillospiraceae bacterium 44-34. Taxonomy (GTDB): domain Bacteria; phylum Bacillota; class Clostridia; order Oscillospirales; family Oscillospiraceae; genus Lawsonibacter. Next base: position 15,776 of record JBCLQX010000012.1, read on the forward strand.
GCCCTGGGCCTCCAGCACGGGGGCGCCCTCCATGCTGACGGCCGCGCCGCCGGACTCACCCTTGATGTCGGCCATATCGTCCAGTTCCTTGCCCAGCATCTTGCTGACCAGCTGGACCCTGGGCAGGTCCTCAATGACGTATTCGCCCACCAGCTGGCCATCCCGCAGGACGGTGATCCGGTCGCAGACCTCGTAAACCTGCTCCAGGAAGTGGGTGACGAAGATGATGCCCACCCCCTTAGCCCGCAGGTCACGCATCAGGACGAAGAGCTTCTGAACCTCCTGCTCGTCCAGGGAGGAGGTGGGCTCGTCCAGAATGAGCACCTTGCACTCCATATCCACCGCCCGGGCGATGGCCACCATCTGCTGCACCGCGATGGAGCAGGAGCCCAGCTGCTGCTTGGGGCTGGCGGGGATGCCCAGGGACTGAAGAATCTTCCCCGCGCCGCTGTTCATGGCATTCCAGTTGGTTATGCTCCCCTTGGTGCGGCCGATGTACATGTTCTCCGCCACCGTCAGGTTGGGGCACAGGGTGATCTCCTGATAGACAGTGCTAATGCCCGCGTTCTGGGCGTCCTGAGGGGAGCGGATGACCGCCGTGCCCTCAATGCCTCTGATGTGGACCTCGCCGCCGTCCTTGGGGTATACGCCAGTGAGCACCTTGATCAGGGTGGATTTGCCCGCGCCGTTTTCCCCCATCAGGGCGTGGATTTCCCCCTCCCGCAGGGTGAAATCCACATCCTGAAGGGCGCGCACACCCGGAAAGTATTTGCAGATGCCGCGCATTTCCAATACCGCGCCTTCCTGCATAGGGATACGCCTCCGTTCTTTTAAAATGTAACACGCGGCGCGGCTGACATGCCGCGCCGCGTGCCGGGTCACGTGATGTTTATGTATGCGATCAGATCAGGTACCGTAGGTGTCCACATCGGCCTGAGTGAGGGTGTTGCAGTCGAAGCCCTGCTCGGGGGTGTAGATGATCTTCTGGGCGGGAGCCTTGCCGGCCACCAGATCCTTGATGATGCTGTCGACGGTGGGAGCCTGGAGGGGGTTGCACAGGCCCATGTAGTTCCAGCTGCCCTCCAGCACGGCCTCAAAGGCCCACTTGTCGCTGTCGAAGCCCATGACGATCACGTCGCCGTCCTTGCCGTGGGTGATGCCGTTGGCGTCCAGAGCGGCCACAGCGCCCCGGGCCATGCCGTTGTTCTCGGCGTAGATCACGTTGAAGGGCTTGCCGGAATCAATGACGGACTGGGTGATGGTGCGGGCGGTCTCCTCGTCCCAGGAGGCGGTCTGCTGGTTGACATAGTTCCAGTTAGCCTCAGCGGCGACCTTCTCGTCCAGAGCGCCGGTACGGCCCAGCTGGGCGTCAGTGCCCATCAGGCCCTGAATGTGAACGATGTTGTACTCGTCCAGACCTTGGTTGGCCAGCCACTCCACGGCGGTCTTGCCCTCGGCGGGCATGTCGGACACCACGGCGGCGGCGTACATGCTCTCGTCGGCCTCCAGCATACGGTCAAAGAGGATGACCTGGGTGCCGGCAGCCTGGGCGTCCTTCAGCACGGTGTCCCAGCCGGTGGTGGAGGCGGGGGAGAGGAGCAGGAAGTCCACCTCGTTCTGGACCATCTGCTGGGCCTCAGCGATCTGCTGGGCGGCGTCGTTGTTATTGAAGAAGGTGGCCTTATAGCCGTTCTCCTCGGTGAAGGTGTCGCGCATGGCCTTGTCGTTGGCGGTGCGGTAGCCGGACTCGTTGGGGTCGTTATTGATCACGCCCACGGTGATCAGCTCTCCGCTGGGAGCGGGAGGAGGGGTGGGCTGCTGGCTGCCGGAGCCGTCAGTCTGGGAGGTGGAGGAGGGATTGCTGCCGCCGGTGCTGCCGGCGGGCTTATCGCCGCTGTTGTTGCAGGCGGCCAGAGACAGTGTCAGAGCGACGGCCAGAGCAAGACCAAGAACTTTTCTCATTTTCATTTCATAATTCCTCGCTTTCTAATAATTTGCGCTGGGGTTTGAACTGATGTCAGTATAGCAGTTGTATGCAATGACGTCAATAATTTGTACTGTATTTTTTGATTTTCTGGGAATTAAACAATACAAATTTAGAGTGAAATTGCAGATTGATAAATACAAATTATCATTTTCCTGTGAAGAAGTGATAATTTTCTTTTATTTCGGTAAATTATCATCACTTTTTCTTTTGTTTTTGTTGTTCGTTTACAGTTAATTTTCTAAAAAGAAGTCCGTCAACCTGCATAATCTGTATGGAAAGGCCATTTTTATATTGTACAAATTGCGATGATATGCTATAATTGCTCAAAAATTGACGAACTCTGAGGAGGCTCAGCCTATGGCGCTTAAATACCAATCCATCGCCGACTCCCTTCGGCAGGAGATAGAAAACGGCCTGTACAGCGGAAAACAGGTTCTGCCGACGGAACAGCTTCTCTGTCAGCGCTTTCAGATCAGCCGGCAGACCGTACGCCGGGCACTCTCCCTGCTGGAGGACGAGGGACTTATTATCCGCCGGCAGGGAAGCGGCTCCCACCTGAGAGAGCGGGGGGAGCCGGAGGCAGTTTTGAACTGTACCATTGCGGTGGTCACTACCTACATCAGCGATTACATCTTTCCCAGCATTCTGCGGGGGATGGAGACCGTTCTGGCCGCCAACAGCAGTGCCCCCCTTCTCTTCGCCACCCAAAACCAGGTATCCACAGAGCGGAAAATTCTCCAAACTCTGCTGAATATGAAGGACCTGGACGGTGTGCTGGTGGAGGGGACCAAGACGGTGCTGCCCAATCCCAATCTGGATCTGTACCGAAAGCTGATCGAGCGGGGCGTCCGTCTGGTCTTCATCAACGGCATCTACCCGGAGTTGGCCGGAACGCCCTCTGTTCTGGCAGATAACTACGGGGGCGGCAGGCTTTTAGTTGAGCATTTGTACCAAAAAGGGCATCAGACCATTGCGGGCATCTTCAAAAACGATGATATGCAGGGAACGCTGCGGTATGCCGGCTGTGTGGAGGCGCTGCGGGATCTTGGCCTGCCCATGGAGGATAGTCAGATATTTTGGTATAACACGGAGACAAAAAAATCCTTTCTCTCCGAGCTCTTTGTGGACCGTGTGCTGGACGGCTTCGCCGGGTGTACCGCAATCGTGTGCTATAACGACGAGGTGGCTGTCCGGGTGGTCTCTCAGTTGTGGAAGCGGGGCGTGCGGATCCCGGAGGAGGTCTGTGTGGTCAGCTTTGATAACAGTCAATACAGCGAGCTGTCTCCGGTTCGGATCACCTCCCTCTCCCATGGGACATGTAATCTGGGGGAGCTGTCCGCCAGACTGCTCCTGCGCCTGCTCAAGGGGGAGGAGTGCCAGTCAGAGGTGGTCCCCTGGCAGTTGGTGGAGCGGGAGAGCGGCTGACCGGCGGGAGGAGACAGACTGACGCAGGGCGGGAAGTATCCCGCCCCATTTTTATATAAAAGGGGAAAATATCCGCATAATCGCTCCGGAATCTGGCAAAATGAGAGAGGTAATGGCAGATGATTGTAATCTAAGGAAAAGGAGCGGATTTATATGGCAGTTAATTTCAGAAAGGCGGCTGTGGTCGGGTGCGGCTCTGTCGGTGCCTCCATCGCGTTTCGCTTTTTACAGCAGGGGCTGTTTTCAAAGCTGGTGCTTCTGGACGCGAATCAGGCCAAGGCGGAGGGCGAAGCCATGGACCTGAGCGACGGCCTGCCCTACGGCGCCGCGATGGAAATTACCGCGGGGACCTACGACGATATTGCCGACTGCGGTCTGGCCGTCATCACTGCGGGGGTCAATCAAAAGCCGGGGGAGACAAGGCTGGAACTGATCGGAAGGAATATCGCAATTCTCAAAAGCATTTTGGATGAGATCAGGAGCCGTCCCTTCAAGGGGATTCTGCTGATTGTTTCCAACCCGGTGGACGTGCTGACCTATGCAGCCTGGAAGCTGTCCGGCTATCCCAAGGAGCGGGTAATCGGCTCCGGGACGGTGCTCGACACCGCCCGGCTGAAGCAGCTGCTGGGGGCGGAGCTGAGCGTGGACAGCCGCAACATCCACGCCTTCATCGTGGGGGAGCACGGGGACAGCGAGCTGGCGGTCTGGAGCGGAGCCAATGTATCTGGACTGGACCTGGACGGCTTCTGCCGATTGCGGGGGAAGGAGCTCCACACGGCGGATATGGAGGCGATGCTCCGGGAAATACGGGGGAGCGCCGACGAGATTATCCGGCGCAAGGGCGCCACATACTACGGAATCGCCATGGCGGTGGGGCGTATCGCAGAGTGCATTGTGAAGGATGAGCATGCGGTCCTACCAATTTCTGTGGTGCTGGAGGGGGCCTACGGCCTGGAGAATGTGGCGCTGAGCATTCCTTCTGTTGTGGGGAAGGCGGGGTTGGAGAAAATTTTGGAGATTCCTCTGAGTGAGCCGGAGCGGTCAGCGATGTATGAGTCAGCCCGGCAGCTGAGAGAGGTCATCGACGGCCTGAGTTTTCAGGAGCCTGTTTAAAATCTTTGGACAAAAGCGGCAGCACGGGAGGACGGCCTTTCAGGGAAAAGCCGCGCTCTACAATTTCACAGCTGCATACGCCGGTCTCCTCGGCCCAATAGAGAATGGCATTTTCTGCTTCCACACGTCTTGAAACAGCGGGATATTCCTCGCTTTTCTACCTTTAGATACTGATAGGATTCTGTTCTCGCGCACGCTTCGCCGGACGCTGGCAGCTCATGTCCCAGCGCTTCAGGAGCATGCTATGGTCGATGTGGTCAAAGCATTTGCCGATATCGCCCTTAACAAACCAGTAGTAATCTGTCTGGTGGACAAGAAATTTTGTCCACCAGAGTCTTTGCCGCATCACGCATAGGGAGGAACCCATAGGAGTGAACAAAGAATTGTGCTTCTAAAAATAGGGTCCAGCACACAGGTATGTCTACGGCTTTCTCGACTTCCATCTTCACATACAATCTGCACTGACTATGCCCCTTCGCTTCACTTCATTACAGGGGCTTCATCACTGCTACGGGCTGCCGTTCCATGGATTTGCAGGCCATTTCCTGCCTGCGAGGCGAAGGTGTCACTTCACTTGCTTCCTTGTGGAAGTGTCGACCATGGTTCCCTTGTTCCCTGTGCTTTAGCTTTACATATCGGTTTTAGCCTGTCTCCATAGCCCAACTGCTATCTTAGCTTGTGTGATATTCTGCCAAAGACATTCGACCTAATCTGGTTTTCTGCTCTCCCACCATTTTTTGAGGACTTTATACCATATTTTTATTGACGACACCATCCAGCAAAACGCAGTCCAAAAAAATATCGAAAAAAGAAGAAAAGATGCTTATCGTTCCTGTACGAAAGCCGAATCTTCCGCTACGATAATAGGTGTCGGGGGGGAGGATGATGCTTAGAGATATCTTGGGGAAAAACGTGAGGTACCATAGAGCGCAGCGAAAGCTAACTCAGGAGCAGGCGGCGGAGCTGTGCAATATGAGCAGCAAATACTGGGGAAAAATCGAGCGGGGAGACCAGGCCGCTACCATCGACATTATCGCCAAAATCAGTGCCGGTCTCAACATTCCGGCTGAGGATTTGCTGGCCGAACAAAAGACGGACAGGGACAATTCTCCTAATCCGTAGCCGCCGTGCAATTTGAAAGGGGCGTCAAAAAATGTCAGAACCGAAGGACTACAGCTTCAGCAAGCAAGACAAGCTGCGCATCAGTGCCTATGATCTGCTGTATAAACTGGGAGCCACAGCAAATTACACCGGTTTTTTCTATACCGCCTACGCCATTGTCCTGTGCGTGGAGCGTCAGGAACGGCTGCTTCTGGTAACCAAACGGGTCTATCCGGACGTAGCAAAACAGTATGGGACAAACTGGAAAGCTGTGGAACGGAGTATTCGAACAGTTGTCTCCGTCGTCTGGGAGCGCAACCCGGCACTGCTGGAACGGCTGGCCTGCCGGCCGCTGACAGAGAAACCCCGCAACGCCCAATTTCTCTCCATCCTGTCCGCCGCACTTCTGGGCGGACAGTTGAACGCCCAATCCAATCCGGCTGCCAGCCCAGCATAACGGCTCAACTTCTCTTCAAAGCATACTGCCGCGCGCGATGCGGCGTCATGAACAGCCCTCTCCTTTGTCTGATCCCCAAAATGCGGAGACCTGCCCGGATGGCGAGTCTCCGCATTTTCTTCCATTCGCTCATTTTTCCACCAAAATAATATCTTCTCCAAAGCGCCGCACACAGCTCCAGGGGATACAGCGGTCATCCTCCCGGCCCAGCAGGCCGAAAAGCCGCCGCCTGCCAGGGACCACCAATGCCTTGACCTGCCCGGTCTCCAAATCCACCTCCATATCCCCCACATAGCCGTACCGGCTTCCATCCTCCACGCTGATGACCTCTTTATACCGCAGCTCCGCGATCCTGGTTTCCATGCCCATTCCCCCAACATAATATAGATTCCCGCCCGTCGGGCGGGAATCTGTTTACTTTATCATATGCGGAAATAGAGCTGTCCTATGCGTTCAGCAGTCCCTTTTTGACCAGAAACTCCCGGGCCGTCTGGTCCACAGACCGGCCGTCTACATCCACGGCGTAGGTCAGCTCCACCATATCTTCGCTGCTCACCTGTCCGGTGAGCAGCTCCAGCACCTGCTCCAGATTGGGGGCGGCATCATAGAAGTCGGCGAACAGGTCCTCCCGGACCAGGAAGGCCCCATAATATTCAGGGAAGAAGCCCAGGTCATCCTCCAGGATGGTGAGGCCGGCCCGCTTGTTCAGGCCGTCGGTGGCATAGACCACCATCACATCGAAGGCCCCGCCCTCCACAGCGTTGTATTTCAGCACCACATCCACCGGCTTGGCGGACTTGAACCGCAGGCCGTAGAAGTCCACAAAGGGTTGATATTTCATGCTGCCCTCCTCGGTGTAAAACTCGTGCTCTGCGCCGAAATCCAGTTCCCCGGCCGTGGGAATCAGGTCGGAGATTTTGGATACGCCGTACCGCTGTATCACGTCTTGGGTGACCCCGATGGAGTAGGTGTTGTTCAGCCCCACCTTGCCCAGCAGCCGCAGGCCCTCCCGCTCCTGAACAGTCCTGTTGACAAAGTCATACAGCGTCTCGCCCTCCGGGATGTCGCCGGTGTCCAGGCCCAGGAATGTGGTGAGGACGGTGCCGTCGTAGCTGAACATCAGGTCGCAGCTTGGATTGGAGCCCTTCAGCTCGCTGTGGTTGTTCACCTGGGTCATCTGGTCCAGGATGATCACCTCCAGGCTGGTCTTGTCCTCCACCAGCTGCTTCACCATGCTGTGCATCAGCTTCACCTCAGTATAGTCCCCATCGTAGAGGGTGAGCTGTCCGGAGGTATCTGCGGGCATAAGGGTGGAGACCACCAGCAATGCGCACGCCAGGGTCAGCGCCGCTCCGCCTGCCGCCTTCACCGGAATTGGAAGCCTTCCCCGCCTGCCGCCCGACAACCGCCGCTCCACCCAGCCCAGCCCCGCGTCCAGAGCCAGTGCCATAGCCATCAGCGCCAGGGTACCCAGCAGGATTTTTCCCATATCCCGCTGAGGGATGGCGGTATAAAACAGGCCGCCCAAGCCGCCGCCCCCCACAAAGGCGGCGAAGACGGCGGTGCCGATGGCGTTGACGGCGGCAATACGAATTCCGGTGACCAGCATAGGTGCGGCCAGGGGGATATCCACATGGAAGAGGCGGTAGACCGGGTGCATTCCCATACCGGCGGCGGCCTCCTTCAGGTGTTCAGGCACCTGAGACAGCCCCAAAGAACAGTTCCGGGCAATGGGCAGCAGGGAGTAGAGCGCCAGACCGATCACAGCGGTGGGGGAACCGGGTCCGGCAAAGACCATAATCACCCCCAGCAGGGCCAGGGCGGGAAGGGTCTGGATCAGGTCCACCACCCACAGCAGGACCTTTCCGATCCTGGGAAAAAGGTAAGCCAGCAGGCCCAGGGGCACCCCGGCGGCCACGGCCAGAATGAGGGCGGAGAGTACCAGGGATAGATGGTCCCAGATCATGGCAAAGCTCATTTCCCGGCCCCGCCTTTCCGCAGGCCCCGGGGAACCACCCGCTTCTGAAGCAGGTCCACCAGCCCGCCCAGCGTCAGGGCCAGAATGGCGGCAGGGATGGCCCCCTGGAGGATCAGGGCATTGTTGTTGGAGCTGACTCCCTTATAGACGAAGTCACCCAGGCCACCCAGGCCCAGCATGGCGGCCAGCACCGCCCAGCTTACGGTGTACACCGTGGACAGCCGTAATCCGCCGATAATGGTGGGCATAGCCAGGGGCAGTTCCACCTGAACCAGCCGCTGCCAATGGTTCATCCCGCAGCCCCGGGCGGCCTCCTTATACTGCCGGTCCACCCCGTCCAAACCGGCGACGGTGTTTTTCAGCACCGGAAACATAGCGTAGATAGACAGCGCGATAATCACGGTGGCCGGGGTCATGCCGATCAGGATGACCAGCACGCCGATAAAGACGATACCGGGCACCGTATTGAATATGGACAGCAGAGGAATCAAATATTTGGACAGGGCGGGCAGACGGGACAGCCCCACCCCAAGTGTCAGCCCCAGCGCAAAGCCGATGGCCACGCACACCAGTGTGTAGCCGGTGTGGACAGCGGTAGCTCGGAGAATCGACATAAGCAGCTCATTCATTCCATCACCCCCACAGCTGTTCCGCCATGGCGGAGGCCATGCTGGTCTTGGTGACGATGCCCGCCACTGTCTCGTCCCCGTTGAGCACCACCAGATAAGGGAAACCGCTGGAGACCAGCTGCTCGAAGCACTCCTTGGCATTGTCTCCAATATGTACTACAGGGGTGGCGCACCGTACAAGGGGACCGATGGTCTTCACCACATGTCCAGTGAGGCGGATGTCAGCGATGGACACGGTGCCCTGGTAGCGGCGGTTTTCATCCACCACCAGCAGGGTGTCAACGTTGTGATGCTGCATCCGGCTGACGCACTCGTTGATCCCCCTGTTCTCCTTCACAGTGATAATTCCCGTGCGCATAAACTGGTCCACCGTCAGTCCGGCGGGGTCGGGGGCGGACTGATGCCGACCCAAAAACTCCTTGATCTGGTCGGTGGCGGGGTTCTCCAGCATCTCCTCCGGCGGGGCGATTTGGACGATCTCCCCCTGGTTCATAAAGATGATGACGTCGGCCAGGTCCAAGGCCTCCTCCATGTCGTGGGTGACAAAGATGATGGTCTTGTTCAGCTTCTGCTGTAAACTCTTCACCTCCAACTGGAGGGAGCGGCGGGTCATGGGGTCCAGGGCGCTGAAAGGCTCATCCATCAGTACCACTGGAGGAGAGGCAGCCAAAGCTCGCAGAATGCCGATGCGCTGCTGCTGGCCTCCTGACATCTCTCCGGGGTACTTGTGGGCGTACTGGTCGTAGGGCAGTTCCACCATGTCCAGCAGGTCGTGGACGATCTGGTCGCATTTGTCCCTGGTCCATTTCAGCAGCTTGGGCACCACGCAGATGTTCTGGGCCACCGTCATGTTGGGGAACAGGCCAATCTGCTGGATGACATAGCCGGTGTGCCGTCGCAGCTCATAGCGGTCGATGGCAGCGATATCCTGGCCGTTCAGGCAGATGCGGCCGCTGTCGGGCTGGATCAGGCGGTTTATCATCTTCAGGGTGGTGGTTTTTCCGCAACCAGAGGGGCCGATAAAGACGGCGAACTGCCCCTCCTGAATTTCAAATGAGATGTTGTTGAGAATCTTCTGGGCTCCGTAGGTAAGGCTGACATGATCGAATTGCAGCAATGTGACCTCCTTTTCCGGGGCGCCTGAGCGCCGGCTCGCCAACCACTCCCATCCAGATTATAAAAAGAGGGGCCGAGCTTGCGACCGGCCCACAGAAACCAACCTGGTTGTACACCCGAATGGAAGAACTTGACACAATGACTAAATATAGTATATCTGATTTTGTTATTTTTGTCAAATGAAGAAAATGTAAACTTTGGTCGAGGACCGGCACATTAAGGAAACTTTTATCAAATCTTAATTTTCTCACCACTCTGTCCTTAAAAAAGGCGTGTTATCCTTATGGTCATAGACGGCTCTCAGTTTTCTGCCCGGCCCGCCTCTGACAGACGCGGAGATCGCAGGTCCAATCAAAATTGAGAGATCAGAACATGAGAGGAGGAACAGGATATGGATTGGCTGTTTCCTGCCGCGCTGGCCCTGACGGGCACAATGGGAATTTTGATGACATTGTGGGGGCTGTGGTATCTGCTCTCCGGCCTGGCCTGCGTAAGGCGGCCGGCGGACTACGGCTTTCACTCGCCCCGCACCAAGTTTGCGGTCCTCATTGCCGCCCGGAACGAGGAACTGGTGATCGGTCCCCTGATTAACAGCCTGCTCACCCAGGACTACCCGGCGGATCTGTATGACATCTGGGTTGTCCCCAACAACTGCACTGACAACACCGCTCTGGCGGCCCGGAACTTTGGGGCGAAGGTGCTGGAGTGTACGGCGCCGGTGAAGAGCAAGGGGGAGGTTCTCCGATTCGCCTACAACCGGCTCCGGGGCCGGCGGTACGATGCCTGGCTGGTCTTCGACGCGGACAACGTGGTGGACCGCCGCTTTCTGGCGGAGATGAACAACGCCCGACTCACAGGGGTTCAGGCGGCCCAGGGCTACCGGGACAGCAAAAACCCTTACGACACCGCCGTGTCCAGCTGCTCCTCCATCTACTACTGGATGATGGACCGCTTCCACAATGGGGGAAAAGCGGGATTGGGCCTGTCCGCCATGATCGGCGGCACCGGCTTTATGGTGACCCAGAAGCTGCTGGACCGGCTGGGCGGCTGGCGCTCAGAGACCATCAGCGAGGACCTGGAGCTCACCGCTCAAACCGTTCTGGCCGGGGAGCGGGTGGCCTATGTGCCCAAAGCGGTTACTTACGACGAACAACCCATCTCCTGGGAGCAATCCTTCAAGCAGCGCCGCCGCTGGACTAGCGGCACCCTTCAGGTGGCTCAGCGTTTTCTGCCCGCCCTGGCCCAGGCCCAGGGGGAGCGGCCCCGGCTGGCCCTGTTCGACTTTGAGTTCACACTCCTGCTGCCCGCCTATCAGCTCGCCGCCCTGGCGGGGCTGCTGTGCACCGCCTTTACCGCCGCTCTGGGTGGAAAAACCCTTCTCCACGCCCTGATTCTGGGCCTGGCGGGAGCCTGCGGCAGCATCGCCTGGGCCGCCCTCACCGCCACCGCCGCCGCTGGAATCGTCGTCACCCTGGAGGGCAAGTGGGACCGCCGGCTCTGGAAGGGACTCGCCGCCTACTGGCTGTTTCTTCTCACCTGGCTGCCCATCACCGCCGCCAGCTTCTGGAAGAAGACCACCGTCTGGGAGGAAATCCGCCACACCCGTACCATGGCTCCTCAGCTTCCGGGACGATAAAATGGAAGTCCAGCTCAATGCCATTCAATTAAGACCAGAAAACAGGCCCCCAGCTGAACCGGAGGGCCTGTTCCTTATTCCGCCGGCGGCCAAAAGGTGGGGACAAGAAACTCATAATCTACTTTTGACAGTAATTTGCCATTATAATTACGAAACGAACTGAATGTAATGGAAGGTATTCCAAAATAGTATAACGCATATAGAGAAGCATTATTTTTTGTCCATGGTTGATTTTTATAGTTTAAAAGACCATCTTTCAGTGAAATAAATTCTTTGTGTTCATGGACCGCTTTTAATTGCCCTAACATATAGTTAATTTGATCGAAATGCGCAGCAACAGCTTCCCCATCCATATATATAATTGCGGGTTTTTGTTGTGCAGAAGGGTGGAACAAATTTATCTGATTGGCCTTGTGTTTCGTTTTATCTAAACACAATCGAAATATTTCTAAAACGTTTTTGTCACATAGCTCCAGTTTTTCGCTTTTTTCCACAATATTTCTCCTATTTTGCATTAAAATACCAGCAAGCTTTTATAGTAGTCCAGCGTAGAGAACCCCCGCTCCAGCTGGGTGAGGACATAGGCCTCCGCCGTGTCGGCCATCTGCTTGAGGGGCTCCTCCCCCAGCTGGAAGGAAAACAGCCGCCGGGGGTCGCCGTGGACGATGTGGTCCAGGGCGGCCAGGGCGCGGGGCGGCAGGGGCATGGAGATGCCCTCCCCCACCCCGCCTTTGCATCCGGCGCAGTGGAGCACCCCCTCCCGCAGGTGGAACCGGGGCTCCTCCGGGGGGACGGCCCCGCATACGTCGCAGCCGTCGATCAGGGGCTCATACCCCGCCAGGGCCATAGCCTTCCACTCGAAGGCGGATTTCACCAGAGGGAGCGGCTTCTCCGGCATTTTGTCCAGGGCGTGGAGGCTGTTCAGGGTGAGGGACAGCAGCTCGGGGCTGGGCAGTCCCTCCACCGCCAGCAGCTCGGCCACCTCGGCGAAGTAACACCCCAGGGCCAGCCGCTGGATGTCGTCCCGGACCCCCTGGAACAGCCGCTGGGTGGCCGACTCCTTCACCGACCAGCGGCCCTGATAGTCATAGAGCACCATCTCCGACCATGCCAGCAGTTGGCACCCGGCGGCGATGGTGCTCCCTTTTTTCCGGCACCCACGGGCGGAGGCGGTGAGCTTGCCCTGGTCCTGGGTGAGCAGGGTCAGGATCTTGTCCGTCTCCTTGTAGTCCACCGTCCGCAGGACCAGGGCCTTTGTGGTGATGTGCATGGGCAGCACTCCTAATGTAACGGGCCTTCGCCCGTCAAACTTCCTTAATTTTAGGTTGAAAGGCGGTTTTCGCCAGCTCCTCCCGCTGTCGGGACCGCTCCTCCCGCTCCCCGGCCAGGGCCAGCCACACCGCCGGCAGTCCGGTTTTGCAAAACAGCTCCCAAAGTCCCCGCTCATCCATGGTACAGCCCTCCCTCTCTTTCTGTGCTTAGGTTGGCTGTTTCAACGGGAAACTATAAGCGGGAAATTTTAGTCTGATCTGCCATTTATCTCCCGTTCAATCAAAAAATCTGCAAGCTCAAAGGCTCTGATCCGCCGCTCCGCCAAGGTAATCTGAGACCTGTACCGCTCCGGTCTCTCTTTGCCCCGCAAGGTTTTAACGGTCTCCCGCAGCTTGTGCAGGGTGGAGTTAATCTGCCGCCTGGCTTCGATCAAATCATCTTTGGAATATTCCATGTTACTCCTTCACATACCCAAAGTTTTGGATAGCCGCCGGGTTGTCCCGCCAATTCTCCTTGACCTTGACCCAGGTCTTTAAAAATACCTTGGCCCCCATGAATTTTTCCATGTCCTGCCGGGCCAGGGTGGACGCCTTTTTCAGCATCCCGCCGCCCTTACCGATGATAATGCCCTTGTGGCTGTTTTTCTCGCAGTAGATGGTAGCCTCCACCTCGATAACCTCGTCGTCCCGCTCGGCGAAGCGGGTGATCTCCACGGCGGTACCGTGGGGAATTTCCTTGTCCAGCAGGAGCAGCAGCTTCTCCCGCATAATCTCGGCCATCATTTGGCGCTCCGGCTGGTCGGAGGTCATATCCTCGGGAAAGAGCTGGGGCCCCTCGGGGAGGTAGCCCTCCAGCACGTTGAGCAGCTCCTCCACCCCCTGGCCCGTTTTGGCGGAGATGGGGACCACCGCGTCGAAGGCATACTCGCCGCTGTACACCTGGATGACCTCCAGCAGCTTTTCCTTCTGCTCCAGGGTGTCCGCCTTGTTGATGGCCAGCACGGCGGGACAGCCCAGGGTCTTGATCCGGCCGATCAGCTGCCCCTCCGGCTCCCCCACATGGGGGATGGGCTCCACCAGAAGGAGGACAGCGTCCACGTCGGACACGCTCTCCCTCACCACGTTGACCATGTAGTCCCCCAGGCGGGTGCGGGCCCTGTGTAGGCCGGGGGTGTCCATAAAGACGAACTGGCTCTCCCCCCGGTTCTTGATGCCGCAGATGCGGTTTCGGGTGGTCTGGGGCTTGTTGGTGACAATGGCCACCTTCTCCCCCACAAAGGCGTTGGTCAGGGTGGACTTGCCCACGTTGGGCCGTCCGCAGATGGTGATAATGCCTGATTTCTTTATCATAGGTAATCCTCACTTTCTCGCCGGGTGTGAGCGCTTTCCCGGACATCTTTGGTTAATGATATTTCTTGTACAGGTCCTCATGGAACACATGCTTGCGCACAAGGCGGGTCACGAACATCAGGACGCAGGCCATAGCGCAGGTAACGATATAGGGGGTCAGGTCGAACTCAAAATTCCAGCTCTTCCCCTCCCGGCGGCCCATCTCCTCATAGTCGTCAAATTCGTCCTCAACGGCGGTCAGTTTGATTTTCTTGCTCATGATGATTCTCCTTTTCTGGATTTAATCGGTCTCGCCGTGGTAGTCCAAGTCTTCCCATTTCGTGCGCTCGATAAAATACCCATCCGACCCCGCTGGAAACTCCGTGCGAAATACTTCTGTCAGCTCCCCGTCCACCCGGTCCTCCACTGTAACAACCATGGGGGTATCCGGGTCTCCCCACTCCTTTACAAATACCTCAATGTTCCGCACACAGACCAGTTCCCCGTCCACCCACTGATAGATGGGGGTCCAGCCGTCCCCGGCGGCGCTGCTGCGGCTCCAGCCGGTGATGGTTTCCGTCTCCGGGTCCACATAGGGGGACGGGATTTCCGCATACACCGGCAGCTCTTCAAAGCACCCCTGTTCCTCGTCCCAGACCATGCAGTGGTACATTTCCACCTGGACGCCCCGGGCATAGAGATAGGTGAAGTCTGAGTAGCCGTCGAAATTCACGTCCACGATCTGGTGCTCCCCATAGTGGACGGTTTCCCAGTCGATCTTCTGAATTTGGATGGGCTCTTCCGGGGCTGACGGGTCCCATACCGAAAGGTGCAGGTAATAAAGCAGCTCCTTAGGCTCCTCATAGGGAACCAGCTCGGTGGTCACCAGAAGGGTGCCCATCCGCCCGCCGGTGTCCACCAGGAAGGCCTTGTGGGTGTCGTCAATGGGCTGTTCCTCCAAAAGCTCCTGGGCGGTTTTGGGGGAGGGCTCCGGCGGCGGGGCGGATATGGCAGGCGTTTTCTCTTTAGCTTGGCATCCGCACAAGAGGGTACACAGCAAAATCAGAGGAACGATTTTCTTGTTCACGGAATTCTCTCTTTCTGTAGGGGCGGCCTGTGGCCGCCCGCGAATCTCACGGGTTCCCTCTGGCGGGCGGCCACAGGCCGCCCCTACGGATCAATCCCTGGTAATCCCCAGCTTTCCCAAAATGGCCTCCTCCCGCTGGCGCATCTGGGCTTTCATGGGGCCCTCGTCCAGGTGGTCGTAGCCCAGCAGATGAAGTACCGAGTGGACGGCCAGGTAGCACACCTCCCGCTCGGGGGAGTGGCCGAACTCCTCCGCCTGGGCCTGGGCCCGCTCCAGAGAGATCATCATGTCCCCCAGATATACCTTGTCCGCGCCGGGGTCCGCCCACTCCGCCCGGGGCTTATCGCCGGGCTTCATGGGAAACATGGGGAAGGACAGCACGTCGGTGGCCCGGTCTACCCCCCGGTTGGCCAGGTTAGTCTCCCGGATGACCCCATCATCGGTGACGATCACGGCGACCACACAGGGCACGTCCACCTCCTCGGCCTCCAGCGCGGCCAGGACAGAGCGGCGGATCTGCTCCTCCACCGCCGGGGGAACCTCCATCGCCTCATCCATATAACCCGCTTCGATATAGACCTCGTGCTCCATAGGCTATCCCTCCTCTCTATCCGTCTATTATACGAAAAATATTCTGGCAGGTCAAACATATTTTCTCCCATTGGCGGAAAAATAGCCTTGAGGTGAGACTATGACGACCAAAAAGATAGGATCCCAGACGGCGGTTCTGGCCAATCCCCCCAGTCTGGCCGCCTGGGCCAACGTGGCGGGCAAAAAAGAGGGGGAGGGCCCCCTGGCCGAAACCTTCGACTATATCGACGGGGACGACACCTTCGGCGAGGCCACCTGGGAGAAGTCGGAGAGTTCCATGCAGAAGCAGGCCCTCTCCCTGGCTCTAAACAAGGCAGGACAGGCAGCCTCGGCCCTGGACTGGCTCTTTGCCGGCGACCTTTTGAATCAGTGCATCGGCTCCTCCTTTGCCGCCCGGGAACAGCAGGTGCCCTTCTTTGGCCTGTACGGAGCCTGCTCCACCATGGGGGAGGGGCTGGCCCTGGCCTCCATGACTTTGGACGGAGGCTTTGGGGAGTGGGCGGCAGTGACCGCCTCCTCTCACTTCTGTTCAGCCGAGCGGCAGTACCGCACTCCCCTGGAGTATGGCGGCCAGCGCACCCCCACCTCCCAGTGGACAGCCACAGCCGCCGGAGCGGCCATCCTGGCCCGGGAGGGCCCGGGGCCCTATATCACCCATGTCACCGTGGGTAAAATCGTGGACAAGGGGGTCACCGACACCAACAACATGGGCGCGGCCATGGCTCCCGCCGCTCACGCCACCATCACCGCCCACTTTCAGGACACAGGCCGCTCCCCCAGCAGCTACGACATGATCTTCACCGGCGACCTGGGCGTGCTGGGCAGCGAGCTGCTCATTGAGCTGCTCCGTCAGGACGGCATCCAGGTGAAGAACCACGCCGACTGCGGGTCTATGCTCTTCGACATCAAAAATCAGGATGTCCACTGCGGCGGGTCGGGCTGCGGGTGCTGTGCCTCGGTGCTCACCGGGTATATCCTCAACAATCTAAAGGCGGGCAAGTGGAAAAATATCCTCTTCTGCCCCACCGGGGCCCTCCACTCCCCCACCTCCGCTTTCCAGGGGGAGTCCATCCCCGGTATCTGCCACGCGATCGCTATTTCGACGACAAAATAAGGTGGTTTTATGGAATATTTCAACGCGTTTCTCTGCGGAGGCATCCTGTGCGTCATCGGACAGGTGCTCATTGACAAGACCCCTCTCACCCCGGCGAAAATTCTGGTGTCCTACGTCACCGCCGGGGTGATTCTCAGCGGCGTGGGGGTGTACCAATACCTGGTGGACTGGGGCGGCGCGGGAGCCACGGTGCCCCTCACCGGCTTCGGCCACCTTCTGGCCAAGGGGGTCAAAAAAGCGGTCGCTGAGGACGGTCTGCTGGGCGCCCTCACCGGCGGCTCTACCGCCGCCGCCGGTGGGATCACCGCCGCCATCTTCTTCGGCTTTCTGGTGGCTCTTATCTGTAAGCCAAAACCTAAAACGTAAAACGACCGCCTCCCCAGCCGGGGAGGCGGTCTGTCTTCCTTTTACTGACAGGGCTGTCCTATTCAGTCGTCGCCGAAGCTGATGCCCAGCAGGCGGGCCTCGGTTATAATGTCGGATTGGGGGTCGATGGTCTTCAGCTTGCCGGCGATCTCCTTCAGGGGAACGGAGGTAATCACGTGGTTCTGGATGGCCACCATGCTGCCATACTCCTCCTTAGAAATCAGCAGGGCCGCCGTAGTGCCCAGGCGAGAGGAGAGAACACGGTCGTAGGCGCAGGGTGTTCCACCCCGCTGCATGTGGCCGGGCACCGTCACCCGGACCTCCTTGCCCGTCTTCTTGAGAATCTTGTCGGCGATGGCGTAGGAGACGGAGGGGTACTTCTCCAGCAGCTCGGCTATGTGCTGCTTGTACTCCTTTTTGGACATGGCCGCTTCCTTCTGGGAGATGGCTCCCTCAGCCACAGCCAGGATGGTAAAGCCGTTGCCCGAGGCGGCCCGCTGCTTGATTTTGGCGATCACCGAGTCGATGTTATAGGGAATTTCCGGAATCAGAATGATATCCGCGCCGCCGGCGATGCCGGCGTTCAGGGTGAGCCAGCCCGCCTTGTGGCCCATAATCTCCACCATAAACACCCGGTTGTGGGAAGCCGCAGTGGTGTGGATGCAGTCGATCACCTCGGTGGCCAGACCGATGGCAGACTGGAAACCAAAGGTGGTGTCGGTACCCCACAGATCGTTGTCGATGGTCTTGGGCAGGCCGATCACATTAAGGCCCTCCTCGCTGAGGAGGTTGGCGGTCTTCTGGCTGCCGTTTCCGCCCAGGACGACCAGGCAGTCCAGCCGCAGGCGGCGGTAGGTATATTTCATGGCCTCCACCTTATCCAGGCCGTTCTCGTCGGGCACCCGCATCAGCTTGAAGGGCTGGCGGCTGGAGCCCAGGATGGTACCGCCCCGGGTGAGCAGACCGGTGAAGTCGATGGGGGACAGCTTCTTGTAGTCCTCATAGATGAGGCCCTTGTAGCCGTCGATGAAGCCGATGATCTCCACCTCGTTGCCGTAGATGTTGTAGAGGCCCTTGGCCACCCCCCGCATAGTGGCGTTGAGGGCCTGACAGTCGCCGCCGCTGGTAAGCATTCCGATCCGTTTCATAGACACAACTTCCTTTCAGAAAAGGTAATATGAAAGCCGTTCCGGCTTGATAAACTGGAGTGCGGGGGAGGACATCATCCGCCCGCCGAATGGCGCCCATTACAGGGATGGTCACAGGCCGCCTCCGCAAAATCAATCCCGCTTGATAATCCGTCTCAGCAGCCCCCGCCGGGTCTTTTTGACGGTGACCGCCGTTTTTTTCGGAGCCGCCTTTGCCGCCAGACATTCCCCCGGAGCGTGGGCTGGCCTGACAGTCAGTTTGGGTTCGGGTCTGAGCCGCTCCAACGCCCATTCCCCGGAGTAGGCCTGGTCGCAGAAATGCTCTTGAGCGTTGAAGAACTCCCCCTGGGTCCGAATATAGGTCCCGTCGGGCCGCTGGACTCTCCCCTTGGCGGTGTCCCGGAGCTGGCCGGCAAACATAGCCTCCAGATGGGCCCGCAGGGCGGGATCCTTCACAGGTGCCGCCACCTCCACCCGGCGGGTGGTGTTGCGGGTCATGAAGTCGGCGGAGGAGATATACACCTGCTTCCGCTCCCCCCGGCCGAAGATATAGATGCGGGCGTGCTCCAGGTAGCGGCCCACGATGCTGCGGACGGTGATGTTATCCGTCAGCCCGGGCACGCCGCCGGTGAGGCAGCAGATGCCCCGGACCACCAGGTCGATCCTCACCCCAGCCCGGGAGGCCTGGATGAGCCGGTCGATAATCAGCTTGTCGGTAAGGCCGTTGAGCTTAAAACCCAGATAGGCGTCCTCGCCCGCCCGTGCCAGCTCGGTCTCCCGGTCGATAAGGGCCAGCACCTGGGGCCGCAGACAGGCGGGGGCCACCATCAGGCGGCGGCTGTCCTCCACCACCTCGCCCATGGACAGGGCGTTAAAGACCTGTGCGGCCTCGGCGCCGGTCTCCTGGTCAGCGGTCATGAGGGCGTAGTCGGTGTAAAGCCGGACGGTGTCCTCGTTGTAGTTGCCGGTGCCCACCTGGGTGATATACTCCACCTGGCCGCTGTGCATCCGGGTGATAAGGAGGAGCTTGGAGTGGACCTTCAGCCCGTCCAGTCCGTAAATCACCCGGCACCCGGCCCGTTCCAGCACCCGGGACCAGCCGATATTGTTCTCCTCGTCGAAGCGGGCCCGCAGCTCTACCAGGGCCACCACCTCCTTGCCGTTCTCGGCGGCGTCCACCAGAGCCTCCACGATCTTACTGTTATGGGCCACCCGGTAGAGGGTCATCTTGATGGAGACGACCTCCGGGTCCTGTCCCGCCTCCTGAAGAAGCCGCAGGAGAGGCCGCATGCTCTCATAGGGATAGCTGAGCATCAGGTCCCGCTGTCTGACCTGCTCCGTCATAGAGCGCAGGGGGTCCACGTTGGGGGAGTTCCGGGGCACCCGACGGGGGTAGAACAGCTCGGTCTTCTCTCGGAGGAGGTCCCGCACCGCGCCCAGAAAGGACAGATCCAGGGGGATGCCACTGGAAAACAGGTGCTTCCTGGACAGCCCCAGGCAGGTGCACAGGGCGTCCCGCACGGTGTCGGACAGCTTACCCTGGTACTCCAGCTTCACCGGCTGGAGCCGCTTTCGGCGGCGGATAAGCTTCTCCATGCTCTTCCGGTACTCCTCAGCCAGCATGGCGCTCATCTCAGAGGAGGCGTCGTCCATGTGGATGTCGGCGCTGCGCACCAGACGGATTAGGACCGCCCCCTCCACCTTGTAGTGGGAGAAAATTTTGGACAAAAATCCGGCGATCAGCTCCTCCACCAGCACAAAGCGCTGGCCGTCGCCAGGGAGGGGAACCAGCCGGCGGAGCACCCCGTCGCCGCAGGGGACAATGCCCATCCGCTCACCGCCGCTCTTGGTGCGCAGGATGGCCACCGCGTAGATGGCCTTGTTGCGCAGGAAGGGGAAGGGCTGCTTGCGGCCGATGATCTGGGGAGACAGCAGAGGCAGCACGTTAGAGGTGAAATATTTCTCTAAAAAGGACTGCTGCTTGTCCGGCAGACTGTGAAACCCACAGATTTCTACGCCCTGCCCCTTCAGCTCCTCCATGAGAGTCCTGCATACCCGGTCCCGCTCCCCCAGCAGCTCCCGGGTTTTGTCTAAAACAGCGGCAGTCTGCTGGGCAGAGGTCATGCCGGTTTTGTCGTCCACGGCGGTGAGGTGGAGGGTATCCATCAGCATTCCCACCCGGACCATATAGAACTCATCCAAGTTGCTCTGAAAAATGGAGGCGAAGTTCATTCGCTCACACAGGGGGTTGGCGGGATCCTCCGCCTCCTCCAGCACCCGGCGGTTGAATTGGAGCCAGGACAGCTCCCGGTTGACAAAGCATCCGGTCTGGATGGAAGTTTCTCGCTGATCGCTCATTGCCTGCCGCGCCTCCTCTTGATTTTTACTGATCTCCCCATAAATGTACCACCCTTTGTCGGAAGGCGCAAGTCCTTCCGCCGGCTTTTTTTAGTCTGCCGCAAATTGCCGCCCAATACAGCGCAGGGCTTGTTCAAACAATGTTCAAATGTCGTACAGATATTATTTCGTCATCCTACAGCCCTTGACATTGCCGGTGTAATTGCTATAATGTGGAGGAAATTGACACGCATGTCTAGGGCGTGCAAGAAAGCAAGAGAAGGGATGTTTGATGAAACAACACAAAAAAGCGCTGGCGCTGTGGGTGGGAACGGTTCTGCTCCTGTTGGCCGGGTCGCTGCTGGCCGGCTCACCCGGACGAACAGAGAGCGTACAGGAGACCATGCGGGACGCGGTTCTGCACAGCGTCAATCAAATCAGCCTTCCGGGCTGGAGGCCGGTGAATCCCGGCCTGATCTCCGCCTTCGCCGTGACGGCGTTCCTCCTGGCCGCCGCCGCCTGCATCCGGGTCTTCGTCATTCCCCGGTTCCGATACGTGCCCGGAAAATTCCAGCTGCTCCTGGAGGAGGCGGTGAGCCTCTTCGACGGCATGGCAAGGGAGGGAAGCCCTCACCGCTTCGGCTTTTTGAGCGCCTACATTTTTGCCGCCGGAGCCTATATCTTTGTGGGCACCCTGTTTGAGCTGCTGGGCCTTCAAGCTGTCACAGTCCACGGCGCTCCCATTACCCTGCCCGCTCCCCTTTCCGACGTCAACGCCGCCATCGCCCTTGGAACCCTCTCCTATCTGGTCATTCTGTCCGGCGGCGTTGCCGCCAACGGGATCAAGGGTGTCGGGAGGACCTTGAAGGAGTTTTCTCTGCCTATCTCCATGAGCTTCCGTCTGTTTGGCGCGCTGCTCAGCGGCCTGTTGGTGACAGAGCTGGTATATTATTATGTCAGCCTCAGCTTCATCCTCCCGGTGGTGGTAGGCGTACTCTTCACCCTGCTGCACGCTCTGATCCAGACCTATGTGCTCACCATGCTGACGTCCATGTACTACGGCGAGGTATCCGAGCCGTCCCATAAAGTCAAGCACTGAATTTTGAAGAAATAAACGGAGGGTTTTACTATGAACAGGCTGTTGAAAAAGACTTTTTTCCTTGGATTTGTACTGCTCCTGGCTCTTGCGCTGGTGGTCCCCGCCCTGGCCGACTCCCCCGCCGGCGGTGAACCGGCCGGCGCCGATGCCGTGGCCGAGAGCCAGGAGGAGGGCAGCGTCATCGGTATGAAGGCCATCGCCGTGGCGCTGGCCATCGGCATTGCCGCCGGCGGCGGCGGCATCGGCATGGGCCTGGCCACCGCCAAGTCGGCGGAGGGCATTTCCCGCCAGCCGGAAGCCGAGAGCAAAATCCGGACAATGATGATGCTGGGTCTGGTCTTTATCGAAACGGCCATCATCTATGCCCTGTTAGTGGTTATCCTGATCATCTTTGTGTTGTAAGGCAGGTGGAAAACAATGCCTCTGAATATTGATTGGCAGCAGATCCTGCTGCATTGGATGAATCTGGCTATTCTCACCGGCGGGCTGTACTTCCTTCTGTATAAGCCGGTCAAGGCGTTTATAGCCAAACGTGAGGAGCATTACCGCAGTCTGGACCAGGAGGCCAGCGCCAGGCTGTCGGAGGCGGACCGAATCAAGGCCGAGTGCCAGGCCAAGCTGGATGGGGCAGACGAGGAGATCCATCAGGCCCGGATCAAGGCCCAGCAGGCCATTCAGCAGTCCACCGAGGAGCAGCTGATTCAGGCCCAGGAGCAGGCCAAGCAGATCGTCGCCCGCGCCCAGAAGGAGGCGGAACACAGCCGGGAGCAGGCGCTGCGGGAATCCCAGAGGGAGCTGCGGAAGCTGGCCGCCCAGGCGACGAAAAAGCTGGCCTTTCACGCCGATCCCTTCGACCAGTTCTTAGACCTGGCAGAGGAGGGAGAAGAGTATGAGGAGTGACAGAAGCCGCCTCACGGCGGAACTGCGCAGCGCCAAGGAGCCCACCCAGGAGCAGCTGCGCCGTTTTTCTGAGTTTCTCGCCAAAAAATACGGCCGCAAGGTGCCCTTACACTGGGAACAGGATGATTCCCTGCGCTCCGGCTTCCGTCTTCAGGTAGGCTCTGACGTATACGATTGGAGCCTCAACGGCCGGGTCCGTCAGTTTCAGGACCATCTCCGTCAGATCCAGCCCGGACAGGAGGACCTGCTGCCCCTGATGCGCCAGGCTGTGGAGGACTGGCATTTGGCCGTCATGCCGGAGGAAATCGGCCATGTGCTGACTGTGGACAGCGAAATTGCCACCGTCAGCGGGCTGGAGCACGCCCAGTACGGCGAAATACTGCTCTTTACCTCCGGCATCAAGGGCATGGTCCAGGACCTGCGCCGTGGAGAGGCCAGCTGTATTATCTTCGGCGACGCCGAGGAGATCAGCGCGGGCAGTCTGGTCCGCCGCACCAAAAAAACCGCCGGAATGCCTGTGGGTGACGATTTTCTGGGTCGGGTTGTGGACGCTCTGGGCGTTCCCGTGGATGGCCGGGGCCGCATTGAGGCGGAAGGCCGACGTCCCATCGAATCCCCCGCCCCCGGCATCCTGGACCGTCAGCCCGTCAACTCTCCCATGGAGACCGGTCTTCTGTCCATTGATTCCATGTTCCCCATCGGCCGGGGTCAGCGTGAGCTGATCATCGGCGACCGGCAGACCGGCAAGACAGCCATCGCTCTGGATACCATTCTGAACCAGAAGGGCAAGGACGTTGTCTGTATCTACGTGGCCATCGGGCAGAAGACCAGTTCCGTGGCCCAGCTGGTCGAAAATCTCTCCCGGCGCGGCGCTATGGAGTACACCTGTGTGGTCAGCGCCCCCGCGGGGTCCTCCGCGGCCCTCCAGTATATCGCTCCCTATGCCGGATGCGCGCTGGGTGAATACTTCATGGGCCGGGGACGGGACGTCCTTATCGTCTATGACGATCTGTCCAAGCACGCCATCGCCTATCGGGCCCTGTCCCTGCTGCTGGAGCGCTCCCCTGGACGGGAGGCCTACCCCGGCGACGTGTTCTACCTCCACTCCCGCCTGCTGGAGCGGGCGGCCCACCTCAGCGACGAGCTGGGGGGCGGCAGCATGACCGCCCTGCCCATTGTGGAGACTCAGGCGGGCGACGTATCCGCCTATATTCCCACCAATATCATCTCCATCACTGACGGTCAGATCTTCCTGGAGAGCGACCTGTTTTTCTCCGGCCAGCGCCCCGCAGTCAATGTGGGTCTGTCTGTCTCCCGTGTGGGAGGCGATGCGCAGACCAAGGCTATGAAATCCGCCGCCGGAGCCATTCGGCTGGAGCTGGCCCAGTACCGTGAGATGGAGGTCTTCACCCAGTTCTCCAGTGATCTGGACGAGGCCACCAAGCACCAGCTCGCCTACGGTCAGGGGCTGATGCGGCTGCTGCGGCAGCCCCAGTACGCCCCCTTCTCCCAGCACCAGCAGGTGATTGTCCTCACCGCCGCTTTGAATCACGTCATGCAGGACATTCCGCTGCAGCAGATGGACGCCTTCCGCTCCAGTCTTCTGGCCGCCATTGAGGAGGAGGCCCCGGATCTCTGCCGGCGGATCGACCAGACAGGCCGGCTTTCTCAGGAGGACCGGGAGGACCTCTTAAACCTGTCCCGGGATTTCCTATCCCGATTCCTCAGCGACGGAAAGCAGGGCGGCTGATATGGTGGGGACAAAGGAAATCAAAACGCATATCCAAAGCGTACAGGAGACGCAGAAAATTACCAACGCCATGTACCTCATCGCCTCCACTAAACTGCGCCGGGCCCGCATGGACCTGGAGCACACCCGCCCCTACTTTGAGGCGCTGCGCCGGGAAATCAAGCGGATTTTCCGCACCGCCAACGATGTGGACAGCCGCTACTTCTACCCGATCGGAGACGATACCCCTCTGCCAGGCACCTACGGCTGTCTGGTAATTACCGCGGACAAGGGTCTGGCTGGCTCTTACAATCAAAACGCCATCCGACAGGCGCTCCAGCTGCTGGAACAGCACCCCGATACCAAGCTCTTCGTCGTCGGAGAGTACGGCAGACGCTTTTTCACCCAGCGAAATATCCCCATAGAACACAGCTTTCTCTATACCGCCCAAAATCCTACCATGGCCCGGGCCCGGGAGATCAGCGCACTGCTTCTGGACGGCTTCGACCGGGGTGAGCTGAAGGAAATCTTTGTGATCTACACCGACATGGCCAGCGCCATGTCCTTTCAGGCCCGTTCCGCCCGCCTGCTGCCCTTCCACCGGACCTATTTCGCTCCCCCCGAGGGGGAACAGGCTGTCACTGAGCCCTTTGAGTTTTTCCCCAGCATCAACGCTGTTCTGGACAATATGCTGCCCAGCTATATCTCCGGCTTTATTTACAGTGCCTTGATTGACAGCTTCTGCTGCGAGCAGAACGCCCGCATGACGGCTATGGACAACGCCAATCAAAACGCGGAAAATCTGTTGGGGGAGCTGTCCCTGGAGTTCAACCGGGTGCGTCAGGCCGCTATCACACAGGAAATCACCGAGGTCTCCGCCGGCGCCAAGGCTCAGCGTCAAAAGAAAGGAAGATGAGGGATTTGGAACAAGGAATCATTGTACAGATATCCGGTCCCGTGATCGATGTGGAAATTCAGGAAGGCGAGCTCCCCAAGCTGCGGGAGGAGCTTACCGTGGAAAAAGACGGCGTCACCCGGGTAATGGAGGTGGCGCAGCACATAGGCCGCAGCACGGTGCGCTGCATCATGCTCTCCCCCAGCGAGGGGCTGGCCCGGGGTCTGGCTGTGGATATCCCCGGCCACCCCATCCAGGTCCCGGTTGGCCGGGCTACCCTGGGCCGGATGTTCAACGTGCTGGGACAGCCCATCGACGGCGGGGGCCCTCTGCCCCAGGGCACCCCGGTCCAGACCATCTACCGCAAGCCGCCCTCCTTTGAGGAGCAGAGTCCGGCCGTAGAGATTCTGGAGACGGGCATTAAGGTCATCGACCTGCTGGAGCCCTACCCCAGAGGGGGCAAAATCGGCCTGTTCGGCGGCGCTGGAGTAGGTAAAACCGTCCTGATCCAGGAGCTGATTCACAATGTGGCCATGGAGCACGGCGGCTACTCCATCTTTACCGGCGTGGGCGAGCGCAGCCGCGAGGGCAACGACCTTTGGCACGAGATGCGGGAGAGCGGCGTGTCCGACAAGACGGCCCTGGTCTTTGGTCAGATGAACGAATCCCCCGGCGTGCGCATGCGGGTGGCCCTGTCCGGCCTGACCATGGCGGAACACTTCCGGGACAGGGAGCACAAGGACGTGCTGCTGTTTATTGATAACATCTTCCGCTTCGTCCAGGCGGGCAGCGAGGTGTCCACTCTGCTGGGACGGATGCCCTCCGCCGTAGGCTACCAGCCCACCCTGGCCAACGAAATGGGAGAGCTTCAGGAGCGGATCACCTCCACCAAGGACGGCTCCGTCACCTCCGTCCAGGCGGTCTATGTCCCCGCCGACGACCTCACCGACCCGGCCACCGCCACTACCTTCGCCCATTTGGACGCCACCACCGTTCTCAGCCGGCGTATCTCGGAGCAGGGCATCTACCCCGCCGTGGACCCTCTGGCCTCCTCCTCCCGGATCCTGGAGGCCGATGTGGTGGGGGAAACCCACTACCGCGTCGCCCGTCAGGTGCAGGAGATTCTTCAAAAATACCGGGAGCTGCAGGATATCATCGCCATCCTGGGTATGGACGAGCTCAGCGGCGAGGACCAGCGGACCGTATCCCGGGCCAGACGCATTCAGCGCTTCCTGGCCCAGCCCACCCATGTGGCGGAGAAGTTTACCGGAATCCCAGGCGTCTATGTGCCTCTGAAGGACACCCTGGAGAGCTTCGGGGCCATCGTCAGCGGCGAGCTGGACCAGTATCCCGAGGCCGCCTTCTACAATGTGGGCACCTGGCGGGACGTGGTGGAAAAGGCCAGACGGATGGAAGCGGGTGAGGCCTGATGGAGACCTTTCAGGTTCACATCCTGGCGGCAGATAAGTCCTTTTATGAGGGCCCTTGCGTCAGCCTGACCATCCCCACCAGCGACGGAGAGCTGGGGATTCTGGCCCGGCACAGCCCTATGATCGCCGCTGTTCAGCCCGGCACCCTGCGCTATCAGACGCCCGGCCAGGCGCCCCAGCTGGCCGCCATCTCCCCGGGTATGGTGAAGATAGAAAAAAACGACGTTCTGGTTCTGGTGGATTCTGTGGAGCGGCCGGATGAGATTGATGCGGCCCGGGCTCAGCGGGAGGCCGACGAGTCCCGGGAGGCCCTTCTGCAAAAGAAGAGCCGTCAGGAGCACCAGATCGCCCAGGCAACCCTGGCCCGTGCCCTGAACCGGCTGAGAGTCAAGAACATGGGAATCGGAAGATAAGCATTCGGAAAGCGGAGAACGGCTATGTTTCAATATGGCGGAGATATCCTCTATCACTATACAGATTTTCAGGCTTTGGACGGCATTCTCCGCCACGCTCAGCTGCGGGTCAACAATGTTCTGCGCATGAATGACTCGGCGGAAATGCGCCATTTTATGAGCCGGCTCTGCGCCGCAGTTTCCGACCGGCTGACCGCCGAGGGCGACGTCCGCCGCGCCGGCGAGGTCCAGGCCCTGTTTCGTGAGGAGCTGAAAAAGGAATATTCCGCCTTTGCCGCCTGCTTCTCCTTTCACCGGGACGACGCGGCCCAGTGGGAACGTTATGGCAACCGGGGACGCGGCGTGTGCATCGCCTTCCGGCGGGAATATCTGGAAAAAATGGCCCAGGGCGCGCTGTCCCTTCAGGCGGTCTTTTATCAAAACAGCATGGCCGGCCACCCCATGGTGGAGGTTTTCTGCCGTCTGATTCGGGAGGGTGTTCCTCTGTCCGGGGAAGACCCGGCCGTCAGAAGGGCCATGTGTGACGCCTGGGCCTGTTCCGTCTCCTTCAAACACCCCTCCTTTCGCTCAGAATATGAGATGCGGCTGGTGGTTTCCCCCTTTGGGAAAGACGGTCTGGATATACAGCCCTGTTACCATGTGACCAAGGAACGAATTAAAAAATATTACCCGCTGGACCTGCGATCCATGTGTGAAAAAATCGGGATCCGCATGGAGGACCTAGTGACCGAGGTCATCATCGGCCCAGATTCCACCCAGTCCGCCGCCATTTTTCAGGACTATTTGCGGGACCACGGCCTGTGCGCTCTGGCGGAGCGGGTATCTTTGTCCGACTGTCCCCTGCGGGGGCTCTCCACATAGTCCGCGCAGGCATTCCAATCGAAAAAACGCCGCAGAGTACATGTGCTTTGCGGCGCTGGCTTCCTTCACATGTTCGGCTCCGCCGAACACAATCCCACCGCCCTGTGGAGGACGGGATTTTTAACGAGCTGAAAGCGGCGGATGATGCTTCTATCATCCGCCGCTTTGCGCTGATATATTTCGTTTTACTTCTTGGCGGGCAGGACAATGACCTGACCCTCATAGATAGTATTGGCGTTTTTCAGCCGGTCTGCGTTGCGCTCAAAGAGGGCCTTGTATTCAGCCGCCTTACCGTACTCGGCCGCGGCGATTTTGCCCAGAGTGCCGCCCTTTTTCACGGTGCAGCTGTTGGGAGCGTCGGGGGTGCTGGGTGTGGTCGGGGTACTGGGCTCGGTGGGATGCTCCGTCCCAACGGGTATCAGTTCGGCGTAGTCGCTCTCGCACATCGGGGAGATACCATACAGCTTGTCAAGACAAATCCCAACTTCCTCCGGCCGGGTGGGGGAGGCAGTATAGGTTGTCACTCCC
Source organism: Oscillospiraceae bacterium 44-34 (assembly GCA_041223805.1). Taxonomy (GTDB): domain Bacteria; phylum Bacillota; class Clostridia; order Oscillospirales; family Oscillospiraceae; genus Lawsonibacter. The sequence continues at coordinate 44,316 of JBCLQX010000012.1, forward strand.
GTCAGCGGCCACGAGGGGCTGCTATTTGTATTACAAAAGGTTTTGATCTCAGGGTCCCACACATAACTTTCTCCGCTATTGTAGGCGTAGCTTTCTCTGTTATTCACAAAATCCTGATATGCCGCATATTCCGGCGAATTGCGGTCCATGGAGACAATGCTCCGCCTGTTGAGACCCTGGAGGAGCGGATCAGCGTACTTCCGGCCCTCCAGAGCCTCCACGGTGACGGTGGAGTTGTCCGCTACCACGTAAATTGTCTGCTCAAGAATAAACATCCCGTCATCGAAACTGTACCGGTGGGTCTCCTCCCGCAGGAATTCATGCATGGTGACTTTAAGGCCGAGGATCTGGTCCTCCACCACTTTTACCGTGCCCGCCGCAAATGCCGGGACAGTCCGGCCCAGACACATTACCAGGGCCAGCGCAAGGGATAGTAATTTTTTCTGTATACTCTCATTTCCTCTCTGTCTGTTTTTGAGCACCTTATCCTTTGCAATGCAAAGGATAGAAAGGCGCCTTTCTATCCTTTGCAATGCAAAGGATAGAAAGGCGCCTTTCTGCGTCGTATTATAATATGATTTTTCCCAAATTCCAATGGTAAATCGAAAAAAATGGAGTTCCTCAGTCATTTTTCTCGTAAATACCAGCCTGTTTCTTGCAATATATATAAAATTTATTAGAGTAATAACATATATTTTATAAAAAAATACAAATAAAATGCAAAAAAAACAGTGTAGAATAGAGGACGGAAATCCAATTCAGAGTTAGAAAGGAGTCGCTTAACATGGACTCAATCGAACGGAAGATACTGTCTGTCATCGACAGCCGGGCTGAGGAACTACAGGCTCTGGCCCAGGACCTGTACAGTCACGCCGAACAGGGATACCACGAGTACCGCACTGCCCAGGTGGTATCTGACTGTCTGAAAAAGCTGGGATTGGAAACCCGGGAGGGGCTGGCAATCACCGGTCTGAGGGCCAGCGTAGGCAAAACTGACGGCCCTAATGTGGCCTTGATCGGTGAGTTAGACGGCCTGGCCTGCCCCACTCATCCCATGGCCACCGAAAAAGGTTTCGCCCACTCCTGCGGCCACTACGCCCAGATTGTCTGTATGCTGGGAGCTGCCATGGCCCTCACCGATCCGGAGGTGGCCGCAAGCCTGGATGGCACCGCCACCTTCTTCGCCGTCCCCGCCGAGGAATTTCAAGGGGCCGACCTCCGGGATGAGGTCCGCCGTACCCACGACGTCCACTGCGCCGGAGGCAAGTGCGAGCTGCTGCGCCGGGGGGAGTTTGACGACATCGACATGGCCGTTACCACCCACTCCCTCATGGTGGATCGGGAGTCCGGCGTTGACCTGATGCTAGGCAACAGCAAATGCACCGGCTTCATCGGCAAAACTGTGCTGATTCATGGACGGGCCTCCCACGCCGCCGCCGCCCCTCACCTAGGCGTCAATGCCCTCAATGCCGCCTGTCTGGGTATGAGCGCTCTGGGCATGGTTCGGGAGACCTTCCAGGAGAAGGACTGCGTCCGTGTTCATCCCTACCTCCGCAAGGGAGGCGAGGCCATTAACATCGTTCCCAGCGAGGCTGTTGTGGACATGATGGTACGGGCCAACAATCAGGAGGCCATCGAAGCTGTCAGCACCAAGGTGGACAACTGCTTCAAGGGGGCCGCCATGGCCATCGGCTGCGATGTGGACATTATCAACGCCCAGGGCTACATGCCCTGTCCCGAACGCCTGCCAGACGACATTCTCTGGGACTGCGCCGGACTGCTGGGCGACGAGCTCAAGGTCAAATCCATTCCCGCCGGGGCCTGCAACACCGCCAGCACCGACGTGGGCGACCTGTTCGCCGTGATGCCAGTGCTCAATTTCACCTTCGGCGGCAGCTCCGGAGACCTGCATTCCAAGGATTACACAGTCTCCAATTCCACCACAGCCCATATTCTTCCCGCCAAAATGATGGCCCTGCTGGCCTATCGTCTGCTGAAAAACGGCGCGGCTGAGGCAAAGAAAATCATTGATGGCTATCAGGCCACCTATACACGGGACGAGTATAAAGCCTATACCCAAAAAATGAGCGGCTAACCGCCCCGCGCCCCTCCGGAAGGAGGGGCATTTTTTTCATTTCCCACAATTATTCTCACTCTACTGTACTGAATGATTAAATTATGAACAAATTATGAAAAACCTATTGTCAAACGATCAAAAATCCGTTATAATGAGGTATCACTTTTGGACAGAAGAGACATAAAGCGGGGCATGCCCCGCTTCCGCCGCGTCTCAGACGCGGCGCACTTCCAGTCAAGTGAGGGAAGAGAGAGGGAGCCTGGATATCTGAAACACATTCCATGCCTCCGGAAAGCCCGGCCTGTGTGCCGTCGGACCGGACTGACAAAGCGTCCGGGAAAAGGAAAGGAGTATCTATGCCTAAAGAAGCGAAACAATTGCAGAAAAAGGGCCTGCTTGACCGCATCCTAGACGCTATTGAGCGGGCAGGCAACAAGCTGCCAGACCCCATCACCCTGTTCTTGGGCCTTGCGGTCATCGTCGTTTTGATTTCCTGGCTGTGCAGCGCACTGGATGTTCAGGCCGTGAACCCCGCCACCCAAGAGGTTGTCAAGGTACAGAATCTGTTCTCCATCTGGGGTATCCAGTACCTGTGGAGCAACGTTATCACCAACTTCTCCGGCTTCGCCCCCTTGGGCATGGTGCTGGTAGCTGTAATTGGCTCTTCTGTGGCCGAAAAGAGCGGCTTCCTGGTCTCTTTGATGCAGAATTTCCTGGGCGGCGCCAAGGGCTGGATCGTCTCCGCCGTGGTCATTTTCCTGGGCATCAACCTGAACATCGCCGGCGACGCAGGCTTCATCATCCTGCCCCCTTTGGCCGCTATTTTGTTCATGTCCATTGGCCGCAGCCCCCTGCTGGGCCTGTATGTGGCCTTCGCCTCTGTGGCCGCCGGCTTCGTTGCCAACATTATGATCGGCTTGTCTGACGCGCTGGCCTACGGCTTTACCGAGCCCGCCGCCCAGATGTACGATCCCACCTATTCCGCCTCCATCGCCATTAACTGGTACTTCATGATCGTCTCCTGCGTCATTCTGACCGTTGCCGGCACCTTCATCACCGAGAAGATCATGGTTCACCGCTTCCCTGTCACCAAGGAAGATCTGTCCAAGTACGATTTTGACGAGAGTACTACCAACCTCACCCCCGTCCAGAAGAAGGGGCTGGCCGTGGCCGGCATCGCTGAGCTGGTCTACCTCGCCGTCGTGCTGCTGCTCTCCCTGCCGATTTTCGGCAACCCCATCCTGGGCGATGAAAACGGCTCCATCACTGCCGCCGCCGCCCCCTTCACCAAGGGCATTGTGTTCACCGTTACCCTGGCCCTGATGGTGCCCGGCATCGCCTATGGCGTGGCCATTGGCAAGTATAAGAACGATAAGGACGTGTGGGCTGACATCAGCCAGGGCTTCTCTGAAATGGGCAATTACGTCTTTATGTGCTTCTTTATCTCCATCTTCACCAACTTCTTCAACGTGTCCAAGCTGGGCACCGTCCTGGCCATCAGCGGCGCCAACGGCCTGAAGGCCATCGGCTTCACCGGTGTGCCCCTGTTGGTGGGTCTGATTATTGTGGCCTGCTTTGTCAATCTGTTCATTGGCTCCGCCTCCGCCAAGTGGGCCATTCTGGCTCCGGTGTTCGTCCCCATGATGATGATTATGGGTTACGACCCCGCCATCACTCAGATGGTCTACCGCATCGGCGACTCTATCACCAACCCCCTGTCCCCCCTGTTCACCTACATGCCCGTCATCCTGGGCTACGCCCGGAAGTACGACAAGAAGGCCGGTCTAGGCACCGTAATTGCCAACATGATCCCCTTCTCCACCTGCTTCGCCATCGTCTGGATTCTCCAGGTTATCGTTTGGGTTGTGTTCAATCTGCCCCTGGGCCCCGGCGGCGGCATCTATCTGCCCGGCTACGGCGGCTGAATCAGTCCCCTATAACAATCTAAAAGGCGGCCCGGATCAGCGATGGTTCGGGCCCCTTAAAACGAAAGGAGTTTTTGCCCATGGACTTCGCACAGCGTGCGTCTCAGCTCAGCGGCGACATCATCCGCCACCGGCGCTGGCTTCACCAGCATGCGGAGCTCTCCCTCCAGGAGACGGAGACTACCGCCTATCTGGCCGCTCAGCTCCAGGCCTTAGGCGTCCCCGTCCAGACCTTCCCCGACTACCCCGGCTGTATCGCCACCATCCAGGGCGGCAAGCCGGGCAAAACCGTGATGCTCCGGGCCGATATCGACGCCCTGCCCATCCAGGAAAACAGCGGAGTGGACTTTGAGAGCCAGAACCCCGGCGTGATGCACGCCTGCGGCCACGACTGTCACGCCGCCATGCTCCTGGGGGCCGCTCAAATGCTGTGGGAGTGCCGTGACGAGCTCTCCGGCACCATCAAGCTGCTGTTCCAGTCCGGTGAGGAAGTGTTTATCGGCAGCCACTACTACTGGGACAAGGGCCACCTCAATGACGTGGACGCCGCCATGGGCCTTCACGTGTGGGCCACCGCCCCCAACGGCAGGCTCTGCGTACAGGACGGCCCGCTGATGGCCAGCTGTGACAACTTCAAGCTCACGGTCCACGGCGTGTCCTGCCACGGCTCCACGCCCAACATCGGAAAGGACGCCATCGTGGCCGCCAGCGCCATCATTATGGCGCTCCAGACCGTGGTCAGCCGGATCAGCGACCCCCGGGACATGGTGGTGGTAACGGTGGGAAAGATCCAGGCCGGCACCCAGTTCAACATCATCACCGACACCGCCGTTCTGGAGGGCACCGTCCGGGCCCACGACCCCGCCGCCCGACAGCTGGCCGCCAAGAGCATCCGGCATATTGTGGAGACCACAGCCGCCGCTATGGGCTGCACCGCTGACCTGGAATACAATTTTTTGGAGCCCCCCGTGCGCAATGACGACACCGCCCTCAACGAGGTTGCCCGGAACGCCGCCCGGAAGCTGTTTGGCGGCGACATCCTCGCCACCACCCTCCCGGCCACCGGCAGCGAAGACTTCTCCTACCTGATGGAAAAGATTCCCTCCTCCCTGTTTGTCTTCCTGGGCTGCTACGATGAGGCGACGGGCAGCGTCCACCCTGTACACAACGAAAAATTCCGAATCAACGAGGATATCCTCCAGACGGGCGCGGCCGAGTACGCCCAATTCGCCGCCGACTATCTGAAAAATGCCGCGGGAGGTGAACAGTAATGGACATCAGAGCACTGGCTAAGGAGCAGGAGTCCTACATCATCGAAAGCCGTCGCTGGCTCCACGCCCACCCTGAGCTGGGCACTCAGGAGACTGAGACCACCCGGTTTATCACAGATCAGTTGGACAGCATGGGGATTCCCGTCCAGACCTTCGACAGCATTACCGGCTGCGTGGCCACCATCCAAGGCGGTAAGCCGGGCAAAACCGTCATGCTCCGGGCTGATATCGACGCCCTGCCCATTCAGGAGACCTCCGGCAAAAGCTACTGCAGCGTGAACCCCGGCGTAATGCACGCCTGTGGTCACGACTGTCACACCGCTATGCTCCTGGGGGCCGCCCGCATCCTTCAGGCCCACCGTGAGGAGCTGAAGGGCACCGTCAAGCTCATTTTCCAGATGGCCGAGGAGATCGGCCGCAAATCGGAGGAGTATGTAAAGCGGGGCGCTTTGGAGGGCGTGGACGCTATCTTCGGAATGCACGTCTGGTCCGCTCTGGATAGGGGCAGGGCCAACTTTGAGGCTGGCGGGCGCATGGCCTGCTCCGACCGTTTTACCATTCAGATTCACGGCAAAGCCGCCCACGGCAGCGCCCCCAACCAGGGCAAAGACGCGGTCCTGGCCGCCGCCGCCGCGGTGATGGCCCTTCAATCCCTGCCTAGCCGGGTCGTCGATCCTCTGGACAGCCTGGTGGTCAGCGTAGGCATGATGAACGGCGGAACCAAGGAAAATATCCTCTGCGACCATGTGGAACTGGTGGGCACTGTCCGAGCCTTTGACCGGGACTTCCGCAACAGTATGCCCCAGCGCATTGAGAGTCTTGTATCCAGCGTGGTTCAGGGCTACGGCTGTACCGCCGGCTGCGACTACTACTTCGGCCCCAGTCCCCTGATTAATGATCATGAGGACCTGAACCGCCTGTCCCAGAACGCCGCCAAAAAAATCATGGGGGAGGACTGCCTGGTCCCGCTGAACAAGATGATGGGTGCGGAGGACTTCAGCGTTTATATGGAGCACATCCCCGGCGTCTACGGGTATCTCGGCTTTAGGAACCCGGACGGCGGCCAGGAATATATTCACCACCATCCCGCTTTCGATGTAGACGAATCTGTCCTGTGGAGCGGATGCGGCATATATGTCCAGTTTGCGGTAGATTATCTGGAGGAAAATGCCTGACCCTTTTCGGCATATAAACACAGCACCGGAAATTTCCGGTGCTGTGTTTCCATATTCTCAGAAGATACTCAATCCCATGTTCTCAGAGAGATACTCCAGTATTTTCAGCCCGCCAATGCTGTTGCCTTTATCGTCCAGTGAGGGTCCGTAGGTAGCGATACCGTACTGACCGATGGAACAGGAGATAATGCCGCCGCCCACGCCGCTCTTGGAGGGCATTCCCACCGTGGAGGCAAACTCACCAGAATAGTCGTACATCCCGCAGGTTACCATCAGAGAACGCACCAACTTAACCGTGCGGGGCTGAATCAGTGTTTCCCCGGTGATGGGACTCACGCCGTTATTGGCCAGCGTGGCCGCAAAAACAGCCAGGTCCTGGCAGGAACAGGCCAGCGAACACAGCAGGAAGTAGAGTTCCAGATGGTCCTCGCAATTTCCCTCAATAATTCCGTTGGAGCGCATGAGGTAGATAATGGCCCGGTTCTTAAAACCGGTATTTGACTCAGAAAGAAACACCTCATAGTCCACATCCAAGCTGGAATTTCCGGTGAGCTTTCGGGCAAAGTCAATGCTTACCGCCTTGCGCTCCTCCAGCGTGGCCCCCCGAATGGTGCTGGCCACGGCAATAGCACCCGCATTGATCATCGGGTTGAAAGGCTTGTTGTTGGTCAGGTGGTCCAGACGGACAGTGGAGTTGAAGGAGTCCCCTGTGGGTTCCAGCCCTACCTTGGAAAATACGATATCATAGCCGTTCTGCTCCAGCGCAAGGATAAGTGCGATGACTTTGGAGATACTCTGCATAGTGAATCTCTCCTCACAGTCTCCCGCCGAGGACAGATTTCCCTCCATGTCACACACCGCAATCCCCAGCCTGGATGGGTTTTTAGATGCCAGCTCCGGAATATAGCTGGCCGGTTTTCCATAGCGCACAAACCGCCGGCCATAAGTAAGGGCCTCCTGAATCATCTTCTGTTCCATTTTATCCATTCCTCCCAAAATGCGGTTTTCTCCCGCTCATCTTTCGGCAACATCATTATAGTACATCTTTCCTTTTTCCGCAATACCCTTCTCTTTGTGGAAGAATTGTCCATGTCCGGCACAACCTTTGTTGGTATTTCCCCTTGCGCGCCGGCTTTTCCTGTGTTATACTGCGAAACTGAAAATTCTTCAGCTGTAAGGAGGTACCTCCTATGTACTTGGAAGACTATCGAAAGGCACGTCAATTGGGCTTGAAGGAAACCAAGCTCAGTCAGGTCAGAGGCGCGTCCCCCTATTTGCCGGTTCTGGATGAGATTCTGGCTGAGGAGAGCACCTGCGGCGAGGTCAGTCTCGGCCTGGTGGAAATTCCCATTGAGCTCATTGTGGGAACCCGGTCTGCCGGGCGCAGTCAGGCCTTTTCCCACACCTTCTACCCCCTGATGAGCGAGGATTCAGAATTCGCCCAGAAATGGATCGCCCTTTGCAAGGCGCATATGGACGAGGGTATCACCGATCCGATCAAGGTCTATGAATATATGCACACCTTTTACGTGGTGGAGGGTCACAAGCGGGTCAGCGTGCTGCATTACTTCGGCGCGGTAAGCATCCCCGCCGAGGTCACCCGGGTGCTTCCCGCCAAGGACGGCTCGAAAGCCAGTAATATTTACTATGAATATGTGGATTTCTACCAGCTGTCTCAGATCAACTACCTGTGGTTCAGCGGTACCGGCCGGTTTACCCGCCTCCAAGAGGCAGTAGACAAGGGGCCGAAAGACGTCTGGACAGAGGACGAACGCCGAAAGTTCTTCAGCTTTTACACCCAGTTTTCCGCGCTCTACGGCGACAAAAGCGCCAAGGAACTTTCCACCCGGCTGACTGTTGCCGATGCCATGCTCCTCTATTTGGAGTTCTTCGGATACGACCAGGTGAAAAACTTCACACAATCAGAGCTAAAAGACGGATTTTTGCAGCTCCACAAAGCATTTTCCGTAAAAAAGGCGCAGGGTCTTAACCCGCTGAAAGGACTGCTGAATCGATGAAAATTTTGGCTCTGTCCGACCATGAGGTCCCTTGGCTGTGGGATCACCTTGACCGGCAGCGGCTGGAAGGAGTCGATCTTATCCTCTCCTGCGGTGACCTGGATCCTCGGTATCTGTCCTTCATCGTCACCTTCGCCCACGCGCCTCTGCTGTATGTCCATGGGAATCACGACGACCGATATTCCGCCATCCCGCCGGAGGGCTGTATCTGTGTGGAAGATCAGATCTACACCCACAAGGGCGTCCGCATTCTTGGTCTGGGCGGCTCCATGCGCTATAAGCAGCTGGGAGAGCACCAGTATACCCAGCGGCAGATGAATCGCCGGGCGCTTCTGCGCTCCTGGGACCTCATGCGAAAGGGCGGGTTTGATATTCTGCTCACTCATGCCCCCGCCTTTGACCTCAACGACGGAGACGATCTGGCTCACACCGGCTTTGAGGTTTTCAATACCCTGATGGCCCGTTATAAGCCCCGGTATTTTGTTCATGGACACGTCCATTTGAATTACGGACAGAGCTTTCCCCGATATTCCTCCTACAATGAAACACAGGTAATCAATGCGTTTGAGAGCTGTGTCTTCGAATACTAAACCAGCGCGGGCTCTGGCCCGCGCTGGTTTTTTCGTTCCGTTTATTTACCGTTTCAGACTGAACCGCTTGGTCTGCTCCTCCATCATCTTCACCTGGGTGAAGAGCTCAGAGCTGACAGCCGCAGATTCCTCGCTGCTTGCGGAGTTACTCTGGACCACAGCGGAAATCTGGCCAATTCCCTCAGTAACCTGAGCAATGGACTCAGCGTCATTCTCCACCGCCTGAACGATTGCTCCAATTGCTGTGTTGGACTGCATTACCAACTCAAGGGTTTTGTTCAGCGTAGCAGACACCTCACTGACAATCCTGCTGCCTCGACCGGTGGCCTGAACAGAGTTCTCAATCAGGCCTTTGGTGGCCTTGGCTGCTTCGTCAGACTTGGAGGCCAGATTGCGCACCTCATCGGCCACCACGGCAAAGCCCTTGCCCGCAGCGCCGGCCCGGGCGGCCTCCACAGCGGCGTTCAGCGCCAGAATATTGGTCTGGAATGCGATGTCCTCGATCGTGGCAATAATTTTCTCGATCTGCTGAGACGCCTCGGTGATATCCTTCATAGCGGCCACCATCTGCTCCATCTGCTGACCGCTGATGCTCACCTGCTCGCCGGTCTTCCGGGCGTTGTCCTGAGCGGTGGCAGCGGTCTTCACGTTCTCCGCCGCGCTCCGGGACAATGTATCCAATGTAGCATACAGCTCCTGCACCGCGCTTGCCTGCTCCGTGGCCCCCTGGGCCAGGGACTGAGCTCCACTGGACAGGTGCTCCGCATTGCCGGATACCTTATACTGTGCCTGACAAATGCTGTCAATGGTGGCGGAAAGCCTGGTGGTCAGCACGTCAATGGACTCCTCAATGGAACGGAAGTCTCCGATAAACGGAGCCGCAGCCTTTACATTGAAGTTCCCCTTGGCCAACTGTTCCATAACCCGGTTCAGGTCCCAAATGTAGCCACGGATCAACTCCATCGCCTTCTCCAGCGTGCCGGACAGATCGCCCAGCTCATCGTTGGTATTGTGGTCCAGCGCCAGGTCCAGATGGCCCTCCTGAAGAGGCTGGACCTGCCGGGTAATGTGCAGGATGGGCGCAAGGACATTCTTCAGCACATAGAGCACCAAGCTGATTAAGCAAGCCAGCGCCAGAACCAGACAGACCGCCGTGATACCCTGCATCCACATAATGGTGGAGTGCATCTCTTTGGTGCTTTTCTCATTCAGGTCATTGGCACACTCAATCACGCTGTCCAGCTTGCCCACCAAAGTGGTAAGGTTGGACTGAATAGTATTTTGATAGTAGCTCTGGGCCTGAGCCGGACTGGACGCCATCCGCGACTGCGCCTCAGCCACAGACTGGTGCAGCTGCTTGTGCAGAGGCTGAATTTCGTTCCGCAGAGCCAGAATCTGCGCATTCTCCGTACCCGCCTCACCGTAGATCCACTGTCCCAGCACACACTGAGTGTCGTCTGTGCCCGGGAACTGTCCGCCCGCATACAGAGCGTTGCTTAGCGTGACAGACCATTTATAGTGGGCGGCCTCAGCGGACTGCGCTCGGGTCAGCAAGGCGACATTTTCTGCGCTTGCCTCCTGCATACTCTTAACCCGCAACAAATTAAAGGTGGTGACCCCGCTGAACAGCAAGATAGATAGCAACGCCGCGGCAACCCGGTAAAACACCATTTTCTTAATACTCTTACGCATCATCAACATCCTCACTTTTTTAGAGTGTCGCACAAGGGTGGTATAGTAGAGTATACCATACATGACTGTCTAAATTCAATACCTTTCTTGCTCTTCCAGAAAAAACCGGGGAACGTCTGAAAACGTTCCCCGGCCTGAATTCCATTTACTTGGCTTCACCTTTCACAGAGGCCGCGATAGAGTCGGCCAGGGCGTCAATCTCCGACTCGTTGTCCGCCTTCAGGGAGGATGTAACGGTCATCTCCTCATCCAGGACGGTCATGTTCTTCAGGCTCTCAATTTCTTCCTTCATCAGCGCGCCGGAGCGGGGGGCCCAGGAGCCGCTGCCCATGATGGCCACAGTGCGCTTTTGCAGGTTCAGGGCCTTCATATCCATGAGGAAGTTGTGCATGGGCGGGAAGATGCCCAGGTTGTAGGTGACGGAGGCCAGCACCAGGTGGCTGTACTTGAACAGGTCGGAGATCAGGTAGCTGACATGGGTGGAAGAAACGTCGTACAGCCGGGTATTGGTAACGCCCCGGGCGGTGAGCTTGGCGGCCAGCACCTCGGCGGCGGCCTCGGTGTTGCCGTACATGGAGGCGTAGACAATCATGACGCCCTTTTCCTCCGGCTCATAGGTGGCCCAGTGGGTGTACTTGTCGATGATATAGCCCAGGTCCTTGCGCCACACCGGACCGTGGAGGGGGCACAGGTACTTGATGTTCTCCAGGCCCACGATGTTGGCGGCCTTGTTCAGCAGGGCCACCACCTGGGGGCCGTACTTGCCCACGATGTTGGTGTAGTACCGCCGGGCGTCGTCGATCCACTCCCGGTCGAAGTCGAACTCATCGGCGAACAGCTTGCCGTCCAGGGAGCGGAAGGAGCCGAAGGCGTCGGCGGAGAAAAGCACCCCGTTGGTGGTGTCGAAGGTGACCATGGCCTCGGGCCAGTGGACCATGGGGGCGTAGACAAAGGCCACGGTGTGCTTACCGAAGCACTTGGTGTCTCCCTCGGCCACCTCCTCAATGGCGCTGGGGTCCAGACCGAAGCCGAACTGGTTGAGCAGGGTGACCGCCTTGGGGGTGGTGATGATCTTTACCTTGGGCCAGCGCAGGAGAATCTCCTCGATGGAGGCGGCATGGTCGGGCTCCACGTGGTTGATGACCAGGTAGTCCAGGGGACGGCCGTTGAGGACGGCCTTCACGTTGGCGATGAACTGCCGGCCCACCGCCCAGTCGGCGGTGTCGAAGAGGACGGTCTTTTCGTCCAGCAGGACATAGGCGTTGTAGGATACGCCGTGGTACAGGGGGTGGATGTTCTCAAACAGGGCCAGGCGGTGCTCGTCCGCGCCTACCCAGTACAGGTCGTCGGTGACCTTTCGGTAATTATACATATAGGGTTTCCTCCTTTATTGTTCTTTGTAGGGGCGGCCTGTGGCCGCCCGTTTGCGATACGGTGTGGGGGGTGTGGACGGCCGCAGGCCGCCCCTGCACAGACCATCACGCCTCGATCTCGATAAACTGGTCCACGGCCTCGCCGCAGTGGGGGCAGGTCCAGCCCTCGGGCAGGTCCTTGAAGGCGGTTCCGGGCTTGACCTCGTTCTCCGGGTCGCCCTGCATGGGGTCGTACTCATGGCCGCAGCCGTTGCAGACGTATAGCTTCCGGGGCTGATAGACCTTCTTGGGGGCCATGCGCTTCATCTTGGTCATGGGCGGGGCGGGGAGCTTCTCGCCGGTGTCCAGCGCCTTGGTGAGCAGGGGGAGAATCTCCAGCACATCGCCCACGATGCCGTAGTCGCAGTTCTTAAAAATCTTGGCGTTGGGGTTGGTGTTGATTGCCACGATGCAGGAGGCGTCCTTGATGCCCTTCAAGTGCTGGATGGCTCCGGAGATGCCGCAGGCGATGTACAGATTGCCCTTAAACTTCTGACCGGACATGCCTACATACCGGTTAATGGGCACATATTTCAGCGTCTCGGCCACGGGACGGCTGGAGCCCACTGCCGCGCCGGCGGCTTTTGCCAGATCCTCGATGAGTTTCATATTCTTCTTTTCGCCAATACCCTGCCCGGCGGAGACCACCCGCTCGGCCTGGGTGATGGGGGTGTCAATGGGGATGCCCACGGTGAAGTCGTGGCCGTCCTTTTTCAGGTTGGCAACCAGAGCCTCCACCTTCTCCTGGGCGGTGCCGTCCTTAAGAATGAGCCGCTTCCGCGCGCCCGTCTCGGGACCCCGGGGGTCTGCCGCGGCAGCGGAGGGGGCCTCCTTGGCGGCCTTGCCCAGGATGTGGGAGGCGATCACCACCCGCTGAATCTCGTTGGTGCCCTCATAGATGGTGGTAATCTTGGCGTCACGGTAGAACCGCTCCACCTCCATGCCCTTCAGGTAGCCGGAGCCGCCGAAGATTTGCAGGGCGTCGTTGGTGACCTCCAGGGCGATGTCGGAGGCGTACTGCTTGGCCATAGCGGACTCCATCCCGTAGGGGACGTGGGCCTGCTTCAGCTCGGCGGCGGAGTAGACCAGGAACCGGGCGCAGCGAAGCTTGGTGGCCATGTCGGCAATCTTAAAGGCGATATTCTGCTGCTGGCAGATGGGTTTGCCGAACTGGACCCGCTCCTTGGAGTACTCCACGGCGGCCTCATAGGCCCCCTGGGCGATACCCAGAGCCTGGGCGGCAATGCCGATGCGGCCCCCGTCCAAGGTGGCCATGGCGATCTTGAAGCCCTGGCCCTCCTTGCCCAGCAGGTTCTCCTTGGGAATCTTCACATTGTTGAAATTCAGCTGGCAGGTGGCGGAGGAGCGGATGCCCATTTTGTCATAGTGCTCCTCAAAAGTGAAGCCCTCCCAGCCCTTTTCCACGATAAAGGCGGAGATGCCCCTCGTACCGATGCCGGGAGTGGTGACGGCGAACACCACATATGTGCTGGCTTCGCCGCCGTTGGTGATGAAGATCTTTTCACCGTTCAGGAGGTAGTAGTCCCCCATGTCCTCGGCGGTGGTCTCGGTGCCGCCGGCGTCGGATCCGGCGTTGGGCTCGGTGAGGCCGAAGGCCCCCAGCTTCCTGCCGGAGCACAGGTCGGGCAGATACTTTTTCTTCTGCTCCTCGCTGCCGAAAGCGTAGATGGGGTAGGTCCCCAGGGAGGTATGGGCGGAGAGAATCACTCCCGCGCCGCCGTCCACCCGGGCCAGCTCCTCCACGGCAATGGCGTAGCTCAGGGCGTCGGCCCCGGCCCCGCCGTACTCCTTCTCATAGGGCAGGCCCATCAGGCCCAGCTCCCCCATCTTTTTCACGGCCTCGGTGGGGAACTGGTTGTTTTTGTCCAGCATGAAGGCGATGGGCTTGATCTCAGTCTCGGCAAATTCCCTTACCTTTGCCCGAAGCTCCTCATGCCCCTGTGTGGTTTGGTACAGCATACTAATACTTCCTCCTTTATTTGGTGATATGTTAAATTCCCTATTTTTCCTGGAAAATTGCGCTCAATGGTGTTTTTTTCATCTCGCCGTCCAGCATCTCCTGGATGCGGGACAGCTCCCGGCACAGGCCGCAGTTTCCCTCCGGACGGCTCTCGCACTGGTAACCCGGCTGCTGGCAGCGGTTTACATAGAGGGATTCCCCCAGCGCATGGACTACATCCCACAGATACAGCGTCTCACAGTCCCGTTGGAGCAGATACCCTCCGCTGGGCCCCCGGCGGCTGTCCACCAGACCTGCGGTGTGGAGCTGCTTCAGGATTTTCAGTGTAATAGCCTTGGGGACCTGTTCCCGCTGAGCAATCGAAGCAGCGGACAGCTGCCCATTCTGATACAGCGCCCGAACAATGCGCAGCGCATAATCCATCTCCCGGGTCATCACCATAAGGACCTCTCCCTCGGTATAGTACCTTTTTTGTCCATTATAACACATCCGTCTATTTTGTCAATCCACCCCAGAACAAAAAAAATTTTTTTCGGCGTTTTTCACTATAACGACCGATCAAAATAATGAAAAGGAGAACCGCCTCAGGAGGCCTGCCATAAGGATACTAACTCTGGCTGAGGTGTGAATACACTAAAACCCACCAATCGGCGGCTTTTTCTACTCAGGGAGTGCGTCATTGGTAGTCTCGGCGGTCTCCGTCCGAGTCACGGAAAATACCGCCTGTTTCCACAATGACCCGGTATTTGGTACGCAGATTGCCGTCCGCGTCGTGAACATACTCAGACCAGCGTTTCATGGCCTCATCCTCACTCCAGTCAGGGATGTCGCCGCCCGTTCCGCCATCCCTCTCACTTAGACGGTTCAGCAGATACAGGAAAGCGTCGTTGGCCTTGTAGACCTTCATAGAGATTCTCCTCTATTCAATTTTCGTAAATCTATGTACTCCATGCTCTCTATTTCATCACTTTCTGTTCCATATTCTGGATAGCTTTTCGGCAATAATATCATGAAGAAAAGAAAAAAGCAGACCTGTAAAAGTCTGCAAATTCCAGAGAGAAACAGCAATTTTAGCGGTGCGAATAGAATATTTTGGCTCGGCGACTTGAAAACTTGTAAAAAGTTGTTGCGTCTTGCCTCAAACTTCTTATTTCTCACTGTGGAGCAGTAAAAACTCGCAAAAAGTTGTCTATTTCCTCTAATTTCTTTGTAATTAAGCGAAAAACCGCTTAATATGAGTGCGATTTATTCGAGTTGCACATGTGAAAGCTGAAAAAGTGAATAGCGGGCGGGAGTTGCACACTGACTTTCACACCGGCACACCAAAAAAGAGAGGAACGAGTTTCCCCGTTCCTCTCAAAAAACGCTCGATTGTCTGCGGATTATCCCTTCTCAAAGACGTCCTTGCCCATTCCGCAGATAGGGCAGACCCAGCTGTCGGGGACCTGGTCCCAGGGGGTACCGGGAGCGACGCCGTTGTCGGGATCACCCACAGCGGGGTCGTACTCATAGCCGCAGGGACAGACATACTTATCCATTAGAAATTCCTCCTGGATTTGTTAAAATAACCTTCCCGCCCTTCCGGGCGGGAAGGCAGGATAATGCTTAGCCGAAGTACCGCTCCAGCAGGCCCTTGAAGGCCTTGCCGTGGCGGGCCTCGTCCCGGGCCATCTCATGGACGGTGTCGTGGATGGCATCCAGATTCAGCTCCTTGGCCTTCTTGGCGATGGCGACCTTGCCGGCGGTGGCGCCGTTCTCGGCCTCAACCCGCATCTCCAGGTTCTTCTTGGTGGAGTCGGTGACTACCTCGCCCAGCAGCTCGGCGAACTTGGCGGCGTGCTCGGCCTCCTCCCAGGCGGCCTTCTCCCAGTACAGGCCGATCTCAGGGTAGCCCTCACGGTGAGCCACACGGGCCATGGCCAGATACATGCCGACCTCGGTGCACTCCCCCTGGAAGTTGGCGCGCAGGCCCTCGAGGATTTCGGGGTCAACGCCCTGAGCCACGCCTACGATATGCTCGGCAGCCCAGGACATCTCGCCCTTCTGCTCCACGAACTTCTCGGGGCCGACGCCGCACTGGGGGCACTTGGCGGGGGCGGATTCGCCCTCATAGACATAGCCACAGACGGAACAGACAAACTTTTTCATGATAATGGTTCCTCCTTGAAATTTTGTTGATCTGTGCAGTTGGGGCACAGACCATAGAAAGTGAGCTCGCAGCGTTCGACCGCAAACCCGTATTGCGTGCTGACAGTCTGCTCCAAATCCTTTTCCGGACGGATATTCGGAAGGTCTGAAACAGTACCGCAGCAGTTGCAAACGAAATGGCTGTGGGGGGCGGTTATAGCATCAAAACGCTCCTGTCCCTGCACGACTCCCACGCTTTGGACCAAGCCATGTTCCTGGAAAAAGGTCAGATTGCGGTAGACCGTTCCTAGGCTAAGGTCCGGGTGGAGGGGCCGCAGCCGCTGGTATACCCACTCAGCGGAGGGGTGACAGCTTGTCCCCCGAATGGCGGCCAGGATAGCCTCCCGTTTTTTGCTGTAACGGATCGTACGCTCCATGTGCCGCCCCCTTAACGATATTTATTCTTATTACGATTGGATCATATCACAACTTCGGCCATTTGTAAAGGAGAAAAAGAGAAAAAATTGGGGCCTGCGCCCCAATTTTTCGGCGCCTATTCAGTTTTCCCATGTTTTTGCTCCTTCAAACGGCCAAGAATAGATTCTTCCAACTTGTCGCCGTATTTCATTCCCAGCAGAAACAGCGCCAGCCCGCCCACTCCAATCGGGACCATCACCCAGGGGGGAAGGCCCAGAGTGGAGCCGCCCAAAGCGCTGGCAAAGAGCAGACCCCAGGGCCGGGTGAGCAGGACAATGACGGTGAAGCGGCAGAAGGAGATGTCGGTGAGCCCAGCCAGGATGCACAGCATGTCGTCGGGAAAGAAAGGGAAGAGGAAGGCCAGCACCAGGAAGACCGGGGCCTTGGCCCGCAGGACGTCCTGATACTTCTCTGATAGCTTTCTGCTTACCAGCCGGTCAGCGAAGTCCCGGCCCAGAGCCCGGGCCAGGGAGAATGTGAGCAGCGACCCGGCCACTACCGCCCCGAACGTGAGCAGGAAGGCGGGCCAGGTGCCGAAGAGGAGTCCGCCGGCGGCGGCGGTGATATTGCTGGGAATGGGGGCCAGCACCACCGACAGGAACTGGATCAGGAAAAACAGCAGGTGGGAGTATGGGGTGAAGTCAGCAATATAGGCCCGCAGGCCGTCCAGCGAGCCTGCCGCCTGGAAAAATCCGGTGCTGGTTAAAAACCACCCGCCCCCCGCCAGCAACAGGAGGAGGGCAACTAAAATGAGCAGTTTCGTTCTGTCTTTCATGGAAAAGGCCTCCGTTCATGGGAGGTATTGTAACACACCAGCGGAGGGAATACGACAAAAATTCCCTTAAAATTTCGTGAAGAAAGTGTAAAGGGGCCGCCCGACGGGGCGGCCCACTCCGCTATACCTTCCGAATCGAGGAGATGCTTCCGGCGATTTGCCGGGCCACGTCGGGGTTGTTCATGGTGTACAGGTGGATGCCGTCGACCCCGCCGGCGATAAGGTCGGAGATCTGGTCGATGGCGTAGGCAATGCCCGCCTCCCGCAGGGCCTCGGGGTGGTCGCCGTACCGGGCCAGGATACGGGTGAGCTTGGCAGGCAGGCTGGCCCCGCACATAGATACCATCCGCTGGATGGACCTGGCGCTGAGCACCGGCATAATGCCCGCCTCGATGGGCACGTTGATGCCCGCAATGCGGGCCCGCTCCAGAAAGCGGAAGAAGTCCTCGTTGTCGAAGAACAGCTGGCTGACCAGGTGCTGGGCCCCGGCGTCCACTTTCTCCTTCAAATGGCGGATATCGCTCACCAGATCGGGGCTCTCCAGGTGCCCCTCGGGGTAGCAGGCGGCGGACACACCGAAGTCTCCCCGTGCCCGGATATAGCTCACCAGTTCGCTGGCGTATTTGAAGTCGGTCTTGGGGGAATAGTCCGGATTTACGTCTCCGCGGAGGGCCAGCACGTTCTCCACCCCGTCGCCTTTCAGGTCGGCCAGCAGCCGGTCCACGTCCTCCTTCCCGGCGGCTACGCAGGTGAGGTGGGCCATAGCGGGGATGTAGTACCGGTTTTCAATGAGGGCGGCGATGTCCCGGGTGGTCTGGTTCACCTGAGAGCCTCCCGCGCCGAAGGTGACGCTGATAAAGTCGGGGCGGATATCCTTCAGGCCGTCCAGCGTTTTGTAAATGCTGTCGATGGGGTCGTTTTTCTTGGGCGGGAAGACCTCGCAGGAGAAGACGGTCTTACCCTGTCCGAATAATTCACACAGCTTCATGAAAATCTCTTCTTTCTGTTAAATATCCAGCTCCAGCAGCACGGGACAGTGGTCGCTGCCTTCTACATCGGACAATATCTCCGCCCGGAGGATTTTATCCCGGAGGCGGTCGGAGACAATGAAGTAGTCGATGCGCCACCCGGCGTTGTTCTTCCGGGCGCTGAAGCGGTAGGACCACCAGGAATAGGCCCCCTCCCGGTCGGGGTAGAGCGCACGGAAGGTGTCGGTAAAGCCGGAGGAGAGCAGGGCGGTCATCTTTTCCCGCTCCTGGTCGGAGAAACCGGCGTTGCCCCGGTTGGTCTTTGGGTTTTTCAGGTCGATCTCCTGGTGGGCCACGTTCAGGTCGCCGCAGTAGATCACCGGCTTGGTCTTGTCCAGGGAAACAAGGTAGTCCCGCAGGGCGTCCTCCCACTCCATCCGGTAGTCCAGGCGCTTGAGCCCGTCCTGGGCGTTGGGGGTGTAGCAGCAAACCAGATAGAATGCTTCATACTCCAGGGTGATGAGCCGCCCCTCGTGGTCGTGCTGGTCGATATCCATGCCGTAAGCGGCGGCGATGGGGGCGTGAGAGGTAAAAACCGCGGTTCCTGAGTAGCCCTTCTTGTCGGCGGAGTTCCAATACTCCAGCACGCCTTCCCCCAGGGGGACGTCCGCCTGTCCCTGCTCCATCTTGGTCTCCTGGAGACAGAGAAAGTCGGGGCGATGCCCCTGATAGAAGTCCAGAAATCCCTTTTTCATGCAGGCCCGCAGGCCGTTGACGTTCCAAGAGATAAAAACCATAAAAAGCTCCTTTCGGCAGTAGCTGTCCTGCCGAGTTTTCCCTATTATACGCCGGCGGAGGCGGTTTGGCAAGAGCAAAGAATCAGCCCTCCCCTGCGGGGGAGGGTTGTAAAATTATAGAATATGGAAAGCGTAAGTGAGCGCTTTCTCGCCCCCGGGCTGGAGGATGGCGCAGAAGGGCTTGTCCTCGAATTTCCCGGTCTCGTTGTCCCAGGCGGCGCAGCCCTGCCAGGGCTCCAGGCACAGGAAGGGAGCTCCCGGCTTGGTCCAGAAGGCCACCATGGGGAACTCGTGGAAGTCCAGCCGCAGCCCCCGGCCCGTCTCCCGGTGGACCAGGGATACATTTCCGGAGCGCAGCATACTGAAAATAATGGTGTCCAGCTGGGCGAAGGTGTCGTAGTCCAGGGGCGTTATGCCGCCGTTCAGCATGGTCCTCCTGCCGTCGTGGCGGATGATGCCCTGGGGGGTGAGCAGGTGACTGTCCGCCTGCTCCGGCACATCGAACACCAGCTCGTAGTCCTCGAAGCTCGCTCCCTCCGGGAGCCGGATGGCGGTGTGGCCGCCCACGCAGAAGGGCATGGGGGCAGTCCCGGTGTTGGTCACGGAGAAGGTGGTGGTGAAGCCGTCCTCCAGCAGCCGGTGGGTCACCTTGAGGGAGAAGGGGAAGGGGTAGCACTTTAAGGTGTCCTCGGTCTCCCGCAGTTCCAGGGTGACGAAGTCCTCCCCCTGCTCCGCGGGAACAAACTCCATCCCCCGGGCGAAGCCGTGGCGGCCCATCTCGTAGACCGTTCCGCCGATGTCTACCTTGCCCTCCTTCAGGGCTCCCACGATGGGGAACAGGATGGGGTTCTGCCCCGACCAGAAGGCCGGGTCCCCCTCCCAGATGTATTCCCGTCCGGAGGCGTCCTTCAAAGAGACCAGCTCCCCGCCCAGGGTCCGGGCCGCAGCCCGCAGACCGCCTTTTTTCAGTTCAAATGTCATAGCTCTTTCCCTTACCTTTCCACAACTCGATTCAGTCCCAGCAGCCGCAGGATACCATCAGCGTCCGGTCCCCCTTCACCACGAAATACACATAGTCCATGGCATAGCTTCCGCCAATCTCCACAACTGCTCCGCCGGCCATGCGGTCCAGATATCCAAGCTGGTTCAGCTCCCGCCAATGGGCCTGGGCAAAAAATTCCATCTCCCCCGTCAGATGCTCCCAGCTCCGGCGGATCAGACGAACCTCCCGGGCCACAGCGTACCCCCGATACAGGTCCGCGCCCTTGGTCAGGCACCTCCGCCGTTCCCGCCGGGGGATATCCCAAAAATCCCTGTCCCATTCCTCCGCCCAGGCCATGCTGGACAGCACCGTCCGGACATAGGCGGATACCAGATTTTTCTCCACATATCCCAGAGGAAATTCCAGGCAGTCCAGCATGATCCCCAGGGCGTCCGTCCGGAACACATCGTGCCGCTCCTCCGCCGCCGCCCACACAAGGGTCTCCGCCGCCTCACAAAAGGCGCGGTAATCGGAGGCGGCTTCTCTCAGCAGATTTTCCACTTTATCCCCTCAAAACGCCACCTTCAGGAACAGTGCCACGCAGCACAGGATGATGGCGCAGGGGACGTAGAGATACCGGCCCACGCTGTACCACCGCTGTCCCGAGGGCTTTTTCGCCCCACGGTTGATCTCCTCCATCAGCTCCTCCCGCCGCATGATCCAGAACCAGGACACCGCTCCCAGGGTGGCGCCGATGGGGATGATATAGATGGACACGATGTCCATCCAGGGACCCCACTTGAAAATGGGCTCCATGTTCAGGCCGATGCCCAGGCAGATGACGCACAGGATGGCCAGCATGACCTTCCGGTTCAGCCTGGGGAAGCGGTGGAGGAGGGATTCGCCCACCGCCTCAAACATATTTTGCAGGGAGCTCACCCCGGCGAACACCATAGCGGTGTACAGGATGACGGCGAACAGCCGGCCCAGGGGGATGTCCTGTAAAATGTGAGGCAGGGTGACGAAGAGCAGGGAGGGCCCGGACCCTACGTCCAGCCCGTAGGCAAAGCAGGCGGGGATGATCACCAGGGCGGCCACCAGGGCGGCGATGGTATCGAAGAGGGCGGTCTGCTTGGCCAGGGAGACCACGTCCTCCTCCGGGGAGAGGTAGGCCCCGTAGACGATCATGCCGCTGCCCGTGATGGACAGGGAGAAGAAGGCCTGTCCCATGGCCCAGATCCACACCATGGGGTCGAGCAGGTCGGCCCACCGGGGGGTGAACATATACTTGTAGCCCTCGATGGCCCCGGGCAGGAAGGCCACCCGGACGGCCAGAATAAGGAAGATGATGAAAAACAGGGGCATCATCACCTTGTTGCTCTTCTCAATGCTCTTGGCTCCCAGCAGTAAGGTGAGCAGGGTGCCCACCACCACGATCACATGGAAGGGGACCACCGAATAGTCCGACAGGGAGAAAGAATCAAACCAGGGCTGGGGGTCAACCGTCATCAGCGTCCCGCCCACCGAGGCGGCGAAGGCCTTGAGCACATAGGAGATGATTACCGCGTAGCCCAAGGCGATGCACATGGAGCCCGCCAGAGGCAGCCAGCCCAGCAGGCCGCCCGCCGTGCCCAGGCTCTTCTTCCGGCTGGCCCAGGCCATCTCATAGGAGCCCAGGGTGCCGGTGTGGGCCCGGCGGCCCACGGCGTACTCCGCCGACAGGCCCACCGTACCGAACAGTATAATAAAGAACAGGTAGGCCAGCAGGAAGGCGCCGCCGCCGTTGCTGCCCATCTTAGCGGGAAAGCCCCACACGTTGGCCATGCCCACGGCCGAGCCTACCGCCGACAGGACGAAGCCCCAGCTGCTGGAAAACCGGTGTTTTCTATTTTCCATGCTCATTCTAACTCTCCTCAATAATGTCATTTGTCGCTCTTTTTTGGTTCTGTGCGAGCTGTACGGATCATTATACTATAAAATGAACAAAAACACAATCAGAAATTCTTATTTTTTCACAAAAATCACTGGACTTGTGGGACAAAGCGTGGTATGATAAATAAGAGCATCGCTATATTGCGAAAAAGGAGTAATGCCTGATGAGAATTTATCGTGAAAAAGACTATGAGGCCATGAGCCGCCGTGCCGCCCATGTGATCGCGGCGGAGGTTATCCGCCGCCCCGACTGCGTGCTGGGGCTGGCCACCGGCTCCACCCCCATCGGCACATACCAGCAGCTGACCGCTTGGAATCAGGCGGGAGAGTTCAGCTTCCGGGAGGTCCGAACCGTCAACCTGGACGAGTACAAGGGCCTGGCCCCCGACCACGACCAAAGCTACCGCTATTTTATGCAGCACAACCTCTTCGACCATGTGGACGTCGTCCCTGAAAACACTCAGGTGCCCGACGGTCTGGCCGCCGACCCCGCCGCCGAGTGCGCCCGGTACGACGCCTATATCGCCTCTTTGGGCTATGCCGACCTGCAGCTGCTGGGCCTGGGCCGGAACGGCCACATCGGCTTTAACGAGCCGGGGGACAGCTTCATTAAGGAGACCCATGTGGTGGACCTGACCCAGAGCACCATCGACGCCAACGCCCGCTTCTTCGCCTCCGCCGACGATGTGCCCCGTCAGGCTCTGACCATGGGCATTGGCTGCATTATGGCGGCCCGCCGGGTGCTGGTGGTGGCCAGCGGCGCGGACAAGGCAGATGCGGTGTACAACGTGGTCTGCGGCCCCATCGATCCCCACTGTCCCGGTTCCATCCTCCAGCTTCACCCCAACGTGGTGCTGGTGGCCGACGAGGCGGCGCTGAGCAAGGTGATTGCCGCGGGGGTGTCCGTATGCGGATAACCGGCGGTCAGGTCTTCGATTTGAAACAGGGCTTCACAGCCCGTGATCTCTGTACGGACGGCGGGCTTCTGTCCCAGACCAGCGGCGACGGCACGGTTCTGGACGCCAGCGGCTGCTACGTCATCCCCGGTCTGGTGGACGTCCACTTCCACGGCTGCGTGGGCGAGGATTTCAGCGACGCCACCCCCGACGGCCTGCAAAAAATCGCTGATTTCGAGCTGTCCCAGGGGGTCACCTATATCTGTCCAGCAGGCATGACCCTCCCGGAGGATCAGCTGACGGCCATCTGTAAAAACACCGCCGCCCACCGGGCAAAAAATTCCGGCGGCGCCGAGGTGGTGGGGGCCCATCTGGAGGGACCCTTCCTGTGCATGGCCAAGAAGGGGGCGCAGAACGGAGACTATCTCCACGCCCCCGACGCCGAAATGCTCAAGCGCCTCCAGGAGGCCTCCGAGGGCTGCGTGAAGCTGGTCACTCTGGCCCCGGAGGAGCCCGGGTCTGAGAAATTTATCAAGGCAGCGGTGGAGATGGGCATCCATGTCTCCGTAGGGCACACCGTGGCCGACTATAACACAGCCAGAGCCGCCTTTGAGGCGGGGGCCGACCACGCCACCCACCTGTTCAACGCCATGCCCCCCTTCGCCCACCGGGACCCCGGCGTGATTGGCGCAGCCTTTGACGTACCCGGGGTTCAGCCCGAGCTGATCTGCGACGGCGTCCACATCCACCCCGGCGTAGTGCGGGCGGCGTTCCAGCTCTTCGGCCGGGAGCGGATGATTATTGTCTCCGATTCCCTCCGGGCTGCCGGCATGCCCGACGGGGAGTACCCCTTCGGCGGCCAGATGATCGAGGTCCACGGCAGTCGGGCCACCATCCTGGGCCATCCGGAGACCCTGGCCGGTTCCGTCACCAGTCTGATGGGCTGCCTGCGTCAGGCGGTGTCCTTCGGCATCCCCATGGCCGACGCGGTGCGGGCCTGCACCTATAACCCCGCCAGGTCCATCGGAATCGAGGACCGCGTCGGCACCCTTGACATCGGCAAGGAGGCCAGCGCCGTCCTGCTGGACCAGAAGGACCTGTCCATCAAGGCCATCGTGTTTAAGGGACAGGTGGTGTAAATCTGTTGGAACGGGCGGGTCCGCCTGCCTTTCCAAATATAATCCACGGGCCGGGAAGCTACTCCATCACTATAGCCCCCGGCACCAAACAAAAAGGAGGAAAAAAACCGCTGCGGCTTGCGGTGCGGCAGTGTGGAGACCTGTCGTAAAGTTCCCGGGGACTAAGATGCTCCGGGACGAGGTGAAGGGGCGGAGGCCGCTTCATCAAAGCCGAAGAAACATGGCAACTCTGAATCTGAAGGGCATCACCAAGATCTATCCCCACAGCGGAGACCAGAAGAAGGCGAAGAAGAAAAAGGGCGAGCCTGAGAAGAAGACCAATCTGCAGGTGACTGACCAGGGTGTGATTGCTGTTCAGCAGTTCAACCTGGACATCGCCGACAAGGAGTTCATCGTGCTGGTCGGCCCCTCCGGCTGCGGCAAGTCCACCACCCTGCGTATGGTGGCCGGCCTGGAGGAGATCAGCGGCGGCGAGCTCTACATTGACGGCAAGCTGATGAACGACGTGGAGCCCAAGAACCGGGACATCGCCATGGTGTTCCAGAGCTACGCTCTGTATCCCCACATGACGGTGTATGAGAACATGGCCTTCCCCCTGAAGCTGCGTAAGATGGACAAGGACGAGATCGACCGCCGGGTCAAAGAGGCGGCTGAGATTCTGGACATCACCCAGTATCTGGACCGCAAGCCCAAGGCTCTGTCCGGCGGCCAGCGGCAGCGTGTGGCCATTGGCCGCGCCATCGTCCGCGAGCCCAAGGTGCTTCTCATGGACGAGCCTCTGTCCAACCTGGACGCCAAGCTGCGTAACCAGATGCGGGCTGAGATCATCAAGCTGCGCCAGAAGATCAACACCACCTTCATCTACGTCACCCATGACCAGACCGAGGCTATGACCCTGGGCGACCGGATCGTCATCATGAAGGACGGCTTCATCCAGCAGATCGGCACCCCCCAGGAGGTCTTCGATCACCCCGCCAACCTGTTCGTCTCCGGCTTCATCGGCATGCCCCAGATGAACTACTTCAACGCCAAGCTGGTCAACGAGGGCGGCAAGTACGCCGTGGCCGTGGAGAGCTGTAAGGTCATTCTCTCTGACGAGAAGCAGAAGAATCTGACCGCCCACAAGGTGCAGCCCCAGGACATCACCCTGGGCGTCCGTCCCAGCCACATGGTTCTGTCCAAGCAGCCCGGCAACACCCTCACCGCCACCATCGACGTGTCCGAGCTGATGGGCAGCGAGGTCCACTTCCACGCCAATGCCAATGGCAAGGACGTGGTGGTCATCGTCCCCACCATGAACGCCGACGGTGAGCGCATCGACTCCTACCACGCCGGCGACCAGCTGAACCTCAGCTTCAGCGGCAACGTCTGCCACATCTTTGACAAAGATGGCAAGAACCTGGAGTTCTAAATTCTTCCTCCAACATGAAGCCGGCCCCGCCTTTGATGGAAAGGCGGGGCCGCTTTCAGTTTGTCAAAACCTCCCGTCTCCCGCAGTGCGGTGGGAATTGGGTTCGGCAAAGCCGAACATGCTGGTAGGGCGCAACGACCCCGGCGTGCCGTTCTCTGTAGGCGGCGCCCCTCAGATATGGTCCAGAAAATCCACAACAAAGTGGAGGGCCACCCCCAGCGGAACTGTGTGGCGGCGCAGGGTGCTCAGGTGGAGGTAGTCCGCGTCGGCCACAATATGGTTGAGCCCAGCCGCGTACTCCCGCAGGCGAGGCAGATAGGGGGCCAGATATTCGCTGAGAAAGCCGCCCAGCACCACGTCGCAGTCCAGCGCCATGTGGATGCTGTTGACCCCGAGGGCCAGGTGGCGCAGCATATTATCCCACAGGTCCGCATACTCCCTGTAGTGGTCGCCGCGGCGCTCCAGGCAGGCGAAAAACTCCTCCAGGGAGACGTCAAAGGCGCTGCGGATGCGGCGGGGGGAGCAGTAGGCCTCCAGACAGCCCTGGGCTCCGCAGGTGCAGGGAAGGCCGCCCGGCTCCACGCACATGTGGCCAAACTCGCCGCTGCGCCGGTTGTCTCCCAAGTATGGGGCACCGCCGAAGAGAATTGCCCCCCCGACGCCGTTTTCCAGGGAGAGGTAGACCATATTCCGGTTTCCCGCCCGGACGAAGAGTTCCGCGTGGCCCCCGCTTGTAGCATCGTTCTCCACATAGGTGGGGTAAGGGATGGAACTGGTCAGCCCCTCCAGAGAGGTGTCCTTCAGCCGCAGGGTGGGGGCGGCGGTGATATAGCGACTGTCCGGGGACATGACGGCGGGCAGGGCGATGCCCACCCCCAGCAGGCGGTTCCGGTCGATGGAGAAACGGTCCAGAAAGGCCTCCAGCGCCTGAGAGAGCACGCCGCCCATGTCGGCGAAACGGACAATGGGGTCGGTGTCTACCTCCTGATAGGCCAGTTCGTTGAGCAGCAGGTCGGCCGCTGCGAGACGCAGCCGGTGCTCCGTCACCGAGATGCCCACCGCCGTCCGGGCGCCCGGCACAATGGACAGCCCGCTGGCCTTCCGCCCGCCGGTAGGCTGCTGCTCTCCCGAATCCTGAACCAGACCGGCGGCCATCAGCTCCGACAGATTCTGATACACGGTGGGCAGGCTGAGATTCAGCTCCCGGGCAAGGCTTTGCCGGGAGCAGAAGCCCTTGGAGTCGTAGAGATAGCGGTAGATGTTGCTGCGGGTCTGCCGTCGGCGGTCAGTCAAACCGGCGTCCAGGTCCATTCTTATCCTCTCCTCTTTGGTAAAATCCTGCCCCTAGTTTATCACGAAGCAGGAATCAGTTCAATTCAAATCTTTTAAGAAAGGATGTCTTTTATCATATTAACGAAAATAACTTTACTTAATCAGCAAGAGTATTTCGTCAATATAAATAATATGATGGTATTAATTCTATGAAATACTAACAAAGTTGTGGTTTAAATAAAAAAGGGGATTGACATCAGTAAAATAACTTTATAAAATCAGACATGGAAGCAAGAGCTCCCCCAGCTAAATGATTAGGAGGAAACGAATTATGAAAAAGACATTGGCACTGGTTCTTGCAGCTTGCCTGTCCCTGTCTCTGGCCGCCTGCGGCAACGGCGGTGACAAGAGCTCCAACCCTGGCAGCCAACCCGGCAGCAACGCTGGAACCAGCCAGCCCGGCGGTAGCGAGGCAAAAACCGTTGGCATTGCAATGCCCACCCAGTCTCTGGAGCGGTGGAACCGCGACGGTGCCTACCTGGACGAGCAGTTCAAGGCCGCCGGCTACAAGACCATCGTCACCTACTCCGACAACAAGAACGAGCAGCAGGTGAACGACATCCAGAACATGCTCTCCCAGGGTGTGGACCTGCTGATTATCGCCGCCATCGACGGAAACGGCCTGAATACCGTGATGAACGACGCCGGTGCCGCAGGCATCCCCGTCATCGCCTATGACCGTTTGATTATGAACGACAACGTGTCCTACTATGTATCCTTCGACAACTACACCGTGGGCAAACTCCAGGGCACCTACGTAAAGGAGACCCTGGACTTGGACAACGCGGCTGGCCCCTTCAACATTGAGTTCACCGGCGGCGACCCCGCTGACAACAACGCCCCCTTCTTCTTCAACGGCGCGATGGACACCTTGAAGCCCTACATCGACAGTGGCAAGCTGAACGTGGTCTCCGGACAGACCGAGTTCTCCGTGGTGGGTACTGAGCAGTGGAAGACCGAGGCTGCCCTGAACCGGGCCCAGAATGTGCTGGCCTCCTACTACTCCGACGGCACCAAGCTGGATGCCTGGCTGTGCTCCAACGACTCCACCGCTCTGGGCGTGACCCAGGCCATCACCTCCGACTACGCCGGCGACAACAGCGTCATCATCACCGGACAGGACGGCGACGTGGCCAACCTGCGCAACATCAAGGACGGCGTGCAGTCCATGACCGTGTACAAGGCCGTGGCCAACGAGGCCGTTGTCACTCTGGACCTGGCCAAGGCCATCCTGGACGGCAAGACCGCTGACGCCTCCCTGATCTCCGGCGCCGGCTGGAGCTTCGACTGCGCCTATGACACCGACTCCTATGAGACCACCCCCGGCAACAAGTGCCCCTCCTTCCTGCTGGTGCCCGACGTGGTTACTGCGGACAACATGGAGGAGAAGCTGGTCACCCCCGGCTACTACAAGGTGGGCTCTGACGGCTACCTGGAGGCCACCAACGGCTGATTTCATAACCCCCCAATGATGAAATGACCGGTGGGCGGGGCAGACGCCCCGCCCGCTTTTTTTCGGGAAACCACAGAGAGGAGGAGTACGCTTGGCAAATGTCATATTGGAAATGAAGTCCATCACCAAGGAATTTCCCGGCGTGAAAGCCTTGGACAACGTGAATCTGAGGGTGGAGGCCGGAGAAATCCACGCCCTGATCGGTGAGAACGGGGCGGGCAAATCCACCCTGATGAACGTGCTGTCGGGCACCTACCCCGCCGGCAGCTATACCGGCGAAATTTACTACGAGGGCAAGCTGTGCCAGTTCAAGACCCAGAAGGACAGCGAAGCCCTGGGCATTGTCATCATCCACCAGGAGCTGGCCCTCATCCCCCTGCTGTCCATCGGAGAGAATATGTTCCTGGGCAACGAGATCAAAAACTCCATGGGGTACATCGACTGGGACCGGACCTTCAGCGAGTCGGAGCGCCACATGCGCCAGGTGGGACTGAACGAATCGGCCCAGACCTTGGTGAAGGACATCGGTACCGGCAAGCAGCAGCTGGTGGAGATCGCCAAGGCCTTTTCCAAAAAGGTGAAGCTGCTCATTCTGGACGAACCCACCTCCTCCCTCAACGACGAGGACGCCAAAATGCTGCTGGACCTGCTGCTGGAGTTTAAAAAGGAGGGCCTCACCTCCATCATCATCACCCACAAGCTCAACGAGATTATCTACTGCGCCGACAAGGCCACCATCATCCGGGACGGCACCTGTATCGAAACCCTGGTAAAAGGGGTGGACGAGTTCAGCGAGGACCGGATCATCAAGGGCATGGTGGGCCGGTCCATGGAGGACCGCTACCCCGTCCGGGAACACAATGTGCAGGACGCGGTGAACCTGGAGGTGAAGAACTGGACGGTCCACCATCCCCTGTACCCTGAGCGGGTGGTAGACGACAACATCTCCTTCCGTATCCGCCGGGGCGAGGTGGTGGGCTTCTCCGGCCTCCAGGGCGCGGGGCGCACCGAGCTGGCCATGTCCATCTTCGGCCGCAGCTACGGCACCGGCATCACCGGCGAGCTGTACATCGGGGGCAAGAAGGTGGACCTGCGGTCCCCCCAGGAGGCCATCCGCCGGGGGCTGGCCTACGTCACCGAGGACCGGAAGACCAACGGCCTGATTCTGGGCGAGTCCATCCGCTTCAACACCACCCTGGCCCGGCTGGACAAGGTGTGCCGGAGCGGCGTGATCGACATGGACCAGGAGGTGGGTGCTGCCGAACAGATGACCCATGACATGGGGACCAAGACCCCCACCATCGAGCAGCGGACAGGCAACCTGTCCGGCGGCAACCAGCAGAAGGCCCTGCTGGGCAAGTGGATGTTCACCGAGCCAGACATCCTCATTATGGATGAGCCCACCCGGGGCATCGACGTGGGCGCGAAATACGAGATATACTGCCTCATTAACCAGATGGTGGCCCAGGGCAAGTCGGTGATGATGATCTCCTCCGAACTGCCCGAGCTGCTGGGCATGTGCGACCGCATCTACGTGATGAACGAGGGCCGCCTGCTGGCCGAGCTGGACGCCAAGGACGCCACCCAGGAGACCATCATGGGCTACATCATCCGCGATACCAACAAGGCGTAACAAGGGAGGGTAACGATATGACTGAGCGTAAAAAGAGCTTCGATCTGGTAAAGTTTTTGACCAAATACGCCATGGTAATCGCCCTGGTGGTGGTCTTTGTCCTGTTTGCGGTGCTCACCAAGGGAATGCTGGTGCAGCCCCAGAATATGTCCAACCTGCTGCTCCAGCAGGGCTATGTGCTGGTGCTGGCCTGCGGCATGCTGCTGTGTATCCTGACGGGGGGCAACATCGACCTCTCCGTGGGCTCTGTGATCTGCCTGGTGGGCGGCATCGCCGCCGTGATGGTGACCAATATGCACCTGCCCGCCGTCCCTGTGATTCTGCTGTGTCTGGTTATCGGCCTGGCTGTGGGCGTGTGGCAGGGCTACTGGATCGGCTATGTCCGCATTCCGCCCTTTATCACCACCCTGGGCGGCATGTTTATCTTCCGGGGTCTGGGCCGCATGGTGCTGGACAGCAAGACCGTGGCCGTTCAGGACCCGACCTTTTTGAACATCTTCACCGCCTATATCAAGATTCCCGGCCTGGATGACGGCAAGATCAAGCTCTCCCCCATCATTGTGGGGGTTGTTGCTGCGGCGTGGATTATTCTGAACACGGCCAAGAGCCGCAGGGACCGGGCCAAAAAGGGCTACCGGCAGAACAGCGCCCTGGCCGACTTCACCAAGTCGGGCATCATCGCCGCCCTGATTCTGTGGTACTGCTGGATGCTCAGCCAATACCGGGGCATCTCTGTCATGCTGCTGTGGGTGGTGGCCATCTGCCTGATCTATAACTTCATCACCGCCAAAACCGCCTTTGGCCGGTACTTCTACGCCGTGGGCGGCAATGAGAAGGCTACCAAGTTGTCCGGCATCAACACCGACAAGATCTATTTCATCGCCTACGCCAACATGGGTCTGCTGGCCGGCCTGTGCGGCCTGCTGGTCACCGCCCGGCTGGGCTCGGTGGACGGCAACGCCGGCACCTCTTACGAGATGGACGCCATCGGCTCCTGCTTCATCGGCGGCGCCTCCGCCTATGGCGGCAGCGGCACCGTGGGCGGCGTGGTCATCGGCGCTCTGCTGCTGGGCGTGATTAACATGGGCATGTCCATCATGGGTCTGCCCGACGCCTGGAAGTACGTCATCAAGGGCGGCGTGTTACTGGTCGCCGTCATCTTCGACGTGGTCACCAGCCGCAAGTCCGGCGCAAAATAAGGAGCGTACTATGCTGTATATCGGAATCGACCTGGGCACCTCCGCCGTCAAGCTGCTGCTGATGGACGGGGAGGGTACCATCCAAAACATCATATCCAAAGAGTACCCCCTGGAGTTTCCCCAGCCCGGCTGGAGTCAGCAAAATCCCGAAGACTGGCGGAAGGCCGTGCTGGAGGGCATCCCGGAGCTGCTCACCGGCTTCGACGCCTCCCAGGTGGCCGGCATCGGAGCGGGCGGCCAGATGCACGGCCTGGTGGCGCTGGACGAAAATGACAACGTCATCCGTCCCGCCATTCTGTGGAACGACGGCCGCACCGCAAAACAGGTGGACTACCTCAACAACGAGGTGGTCAAAGAGAAGCTGTCCAAGCTCACCGCCAACATCGCCTTTGCCGGCTTCACCGCTCCCAAAATTTTGTGGATGCGGGAGAATGAACCCGAGAACTTCGCCAAAATAGCGAAAATCATGCTCCCCAAGGACTACATCAACTACATCCTCACCGGTGTCCACTGCACCGACTGCTCCGACGCCTCCGGGATGCTCCTCCTGGATGTGGAGCACAAGTGCTGGTCCAGGGAGATGCTGGACCTCTGCGGCATCTCTGAGAAGCAGATGCCCCAGCTCTTCGAGAGCTACGAAAAAGTGGGCACTCTCCTGCCCGCCGTCGCACAGCGGCTGGGCCTGCCTGAGCATGTTGTGGTCTGCGCCGGGGCAGGAGACAATGCCGCCGCCGCCGTGGGCACCGGCACTGTGGGGGAGGGGGCCTGCAACATCTCCCTGGGCACCTCGGGCACTGTATTCATCTCCAGCGAGAAGTTTGGGGTGGACCCCCACAACGCCCTCCACGCCTTCGCCCACGCTGACGGGCACTACCATCTCATGGGCTGTATGCTCTCCGCCGCCAGCTGCAACAAGTGGCTGATGGAGGACATCTTCCAGACCTCTGACTACTCCAGAGAGCAGCAGGATATCACCCCCGACAAGCTGGGGAACAACCACGTCTGCTTCCTGCCCTACCTCATGGGGGAGCGTTCTCCCATCAACGACACCAACGCCCGCGGCACCTTTGTGGGCATGACCATGGATACCACCCGGTCCGACCTGACCCAGGCGGTGCTGGAGGGGGTGGCCTTCGCCATCCGGGACAGCTTCGAGGTGGCGAAATCCCTGGGCATCCCCATCCACCGCAGCAAGATCTGCGGCGGCGGCGCCAAGAGCCCCCTGTGGAAGACCATTATGGCCAACGTGCTGAACATTCAGCTGGACGTCCCTGAGTCGGAGCAGGGGCCAGGCATGGGCGGAGCCATGCTGGCTATGGTGGCCTGCGGGCTGTACCCCTCCGTGGCGGCGGCCTGTGAAGCGCTGGTCCGCACCGCCGAGACGGTCTCCCCTGACCCGGAACTGGCCGCCCGGTATGAAGCTCGCTATCAGCAGTATAAGAATCTGTATTCACAAGAGGAAAGGGCTGTGATAGAATAGAGACATGGAAGAAAAGGTAAGAGAGTCGTACCCCAG
>JBCLQX010000013.1:0-75098 GCA_041223805.1 Oscillospiraceae bacterium 44-34
CGCCCGTGAGACGGGAAGGGAGCGGCTGGAACTGCTGCTGGAGACCATCTGCGCCACGGGCATCCGGGTGTCGGAGCACTTGTTTGCACCACCCCATTTGCCGCTGTCCTTAAAAACATTGATTTTACTGGGGTTTTTCTATGTTTTCTTATAGCGACACCCTTAACAGGGGCGCTTTTTTATGCGCCTATTGAGGTGCGGCCGCCTTTTTCCGCCGTTTGGCGGCCATGTACCGGTCTTCCTCGCTGAAAATACAGCCGCAGTATTTCTGCATATAAAACCCATGCTCCCGGGCAAACCGCTGGCCCTCCTGAAAGAGGGGGCGGAAATCCCGGTAGAGAAGGGCCACGCCGTACCGCTCCCCCATCTCCCGGGCCGCGGCGGCGATCCCGTCGTGGTTCTGATAGGGGGAGATAAGCAGGGATGTAGTGAAGCTGTCAAACCCGTTCTCGGCGGCGTATTTAGCCGTCTCCTCCATGCGGACCCGGTAGCAGTAGGCGCACCGGCCGTCGATATCCCCCGCCACGGCGGTGATGAAGGGGCGCAGGTCGTAGGTCCCGCCGATGACCAGCTTCATGCCAATTTCTTTGGCATACTCCTCCAGCGTCCGCTTCCGGGCCTGGTACTCGGTGTAGGGGTGGATATTGGGGTTGAACCAGAAGCCGGTGACGGACAGGCCCTCCTCCCGAAGCCGGGCGATGGGCCGGTTGGCGCAGGGGGCACAGCAGATGTGCATCAGGGTGTTCATAGGAAGTCCTCCAGGTCGATGGTGTGGATGGTCAGCCCCTTTTTCATGGCGTAGGCCAGGGTCTGGAAGGTGCCCCCCTTGGGCACGCCGTTGTAGACGGCAATGAGCCGGGAGGACCGGTCCACCATGTACCGGTTGCGGCGCATCATGCAGAAGCGGTCGTAGCTGTGCTGGACCAGGGTTTCAAAGTCGCACTGGTCCAGAATGGACTGGTAGCGCCGCTTCTGTTCCTCCGGCCAGCTGTCCGCCTGGGTCTCGCAGGGCCGGGCGCACTCCAGGACGATGTCCTGTTCCGCCTCCCGCAGGGCCAGCACCGCCTCGGCGCAGTACAGGTCCACCCCCCGGGCCATGCCGGTGATGAAGCGCCGGACCCCCGACACATAGGCGTCCTCCACCGCCCGGGCGACGGCCTCCTTCAGCCGCAGGCACCGGGGATCGGATTCCTCCTCGCCCCAGGGCAGCTTGTCGGGCCGGTGGCCGGTGAAGCAGCAGGTTTTTTCGTAGTCCATCACAGCACAATCAGGTCCTTGGGCGACCGGGTGATATCCTCACAGCCGGTCTCGTTGAGGATGAGCACATCCTCGATGCGCACGCCGAATTTTCCCGGGAGATAGACCCCCGGCTCGGCGGAGATAACCGCGCCCGCGGGCATGGGGCGGGTCTCCCTGGAACTGGCGCTGGGGACCTCGTGGATGTCCACCCCCAGAGAGTGGCCGAAGCCGTGGGAAAAATATTCTCCATACCCCGCCTCCTGGAGGACCTTCCGGGCGGCGCCGTCGATCTCCTGTCCGGTGACCCCGGCCCGGGCGGCGTTGATGCCCGCCTTCTGGGCGGCCAGGACGGCGTTGTACACCGCCTCCATCTCCTCAGTGGGCTGGCCCAGGGCCACGGTGCGGGTCATGTCGGAGCAGTAGCCCCCCACCTTGCAGCCGAAGTCCATGGTAATGAACATCCCTGCCTCCACGATCTGGTCGCCGGGGACGGCGTGGGGCCGGGAGCCGTTGGGCCCGGCGGCCACGATGGGGTCGAAGGACACCTTCTCGCCCCCCCGGCTGAGCAGCTCATAGACCAGCCGGGCGGCGATCTCCCGCTCGGTCATGCCGGGGCGGATGAAGTTCAAAATGGCCTTGAAGGCCTCGTCGGTGATCTCCTGAGCCCGGCGCATCAGGGCCAGCTCCCCCTCGTCCTTGGAAGCACGCAGGCCGTCCAGCAGGTCCTGGGCGGGGGTGAGGACGCAGGGCAGGGCCTGGACGTACTTCTTGTGGCCGTCCACCGTCACCGCTCCGCTCTCGAAGCCCACGTTGTGGAGCTTTTTGGCCTCGATATACTCCTTGGCAAAGGCCATATGCCCCTTGTCCGGCGTGGTCAGCAGGACCTCCGCCCCGTCGACCTGCTCCCGGGCGGCCTCGATGTACCGCCCGTCGGTGGTGTACTGGGCCCCCTCCCGGGTAACAAGAAGCAGGCCCTCCCCGTGGAAGCCCAGGGCGTACCGCTCCCCGGACTCGCTGGTAATCATCATGGCGTCCAGCCCAAAATCCGCCAGCTTGGCGGCAATTTTTTTAATATGGTTCATTTGCTATCCTCCAATTATTAGCAAAGTTTAAAGATATCCAAAGCAGGCCAACAGCCCAAACAGGGTCGAGGCTCCGCCAACCAGTCTTGTCATAAGCAGTTCCCATGAAAATGGCTCCCTGTCGGGCCACCGGAGCATACGTGGATACAGTACAATTTTCCAAACCCTTTCTGGGCAGACGAGTATATATATGCCGCCGCCGATGCACAGCAGACCAGTCAAAATCTTTTCTATATCCAAAGCGGTTCCCTCACCTTCCAGCCGCACAACAATTTCTGATAAGCCCGAAAACAGTCAGAACTTGGGGCGGGCGGATGATATCCGCCCCTACAAAAGCGCTTCATACGTCCGCTTCATGGTCAGGGCGTCCTCCGCCTGGGTGCCGGCGGACTCGCAGATGAAGGTGGGCGACCAGCCCCGGCGGGCGATCTCCGCCGCCAGCGGGGCCCAGTTGGGACCGTAGCCCCCGTCGTCGTCAAAGGTGCGGTGACACTTCTCGCCGCCGTTTGGTGTGAACTCAATGTGGGAGAAATGGCTGTGGAAGGTACTGGCCCGGTCGGGTCCCAGAACCTCCTCCACCCGGTCCAGCATCCGGGAAAAGGCCTCCGCTCCGTCGTCCGCGCCCAGAGAGCGGGCGTAGAGGTGGCCGAAATCGATGCAGGGCACCAGCCGCCCGTCCAGGGTGCACAGCTCCAGCACCTCATCCAGGTCGCCCAGCTGGTTGATCTTGCCCATGGTCTCAGGGCACAGGGCGATATGCCCCAAACCGGCGGTGTCCAGCACGGCCAGCAGAGCGGTCATCCCCCGTTTGGCGATGTCCAGCGCCTCCCGGCGGGAGCGGCCCATGAGGGCTCCGGTGTGGACCACCACCCGGCCGGCCCCCATCCACTCCGCCAGGGCGCAGGAGGTGAGCACGTAACCGTTGTTTTTCTGGACGTTCTCCGGGTTGGCCAGGTTGATGAAGTAGGGGGCGTGGAGGGACAGCACAATCCCCGCCGCCCGGGCGTTCTCGCCGATTTTGACGGCGGTCTCCTTCCCCACGTGGACCCCCTTGCCGCACTGATACTCGTAGCAGTCCAGGCCAAAGTCCGCGATCCACTTGGGGGCGGCCAGGGAGGACTTGTGGACCCTGGAGAAGCTCTCCGAATTGCCCGCGGGGCCGAATCTCGCACTCATAGGAAGGGCCTCCTTTTTCCCAGCAGGCGGAAGGGGGTCTCCAACCCATACCGGATGTACCGCCCCGGGTTGCCCGCCAGCCGGATGGGCAAAACCAGCAGCGGGGTCACCCCGGCGTTGTTGGCCCCCAGGGTGTCGGTGAAGATCTGGTCCCCCACCATGACGGTCTCCTCAGGCGTCGCCCCCATCCGCTCCATGGCTTTGAGATAGCCCGCCCGTTTCGGCTTGCCTGAGCGGCCCTGATAGGGGATGCCCAGTTGTGCGGCAAATTTCTGCGCCCGGCCCGGCTTGCGGCTGTTGGACAGCAGAAACAGCGTGATCCCCGCCGCCGCCAGCGCCTCCTTCCAGGCGGCCACCTCGGCGGGAGGGACCGTCACCTTGTAGGGCGCCAGGGTGTTGTCCAGATCGGCCAGCACCAGCTTGACGCCCTTCTCCGCCAGGGCTTTGGGAGATATGTGGGTTATGGAGGGATAGACCCCCCGGGGGATGGGTGATAAGGACATAGTTCTAACCTCTCGCCTGATTTCATACTGTGTACAGCGTAGTATATCACAGGTTGAAATTTCGGACAAGGGGGAACTCCCATGCCGCAAGACACATTTATCATCACCCTGCCGCCCAGTCAGCTGCCCGCCCTCCGGGGCTGGCAGGCCACCCCTGCCCATTTGGCCTACCGGCTGGGGCCGGGACCCCACCTGTTCCGGGCGGACAGCGCCGCTCTGCCCAAGGGCGGGCTGATGGTGGTCGACGACAAAGAGTTCAGCCCTCTGGGCTCCACCGGACCGGTATGTCAGGAGATCATGCGGGAGTGTCAGGCCCGGGGCTTCTCCGGGACCATTCTGGACTTTGAGAACCGTCTGCCCCCTTTGGAGCAGATCGCCTCCGCCCTGGATGAACCCTTCGCCCGGCGGGGCTGGACTCTGGTCGTCCCCGAGCGGTACGGCCAGGCCGCCCCCCACGCCCGGGTGATGATTCCCTCCGCTCTGTCCGGGGGCTCCCTCCAAAAGCGGCTGGAGGAGGCGCTGGAGCGCTTCGGCGAGAGCCGGGTGATCCTGGCCCTGGAGAAGCGGGCGGAGGACTTCTACCTCCCCTCCCCCACCGGGAGCGGTCAGCCCCTCACCCCCCAGGAGCTGGAGGAGCTGAAGCGGCGGCTATCCCCCTCCGTTTTCTTCTCCGGGGAGCTGTGCGCCCGGTATTTCACTTATATGAGTCGGGAGAGCGGGGCACACTTCGTCCTCTTCGACGACGGCGACACCTTGCGCCGCAAGATTGAGACGGCCCGGCGGCTTGGCATTCGCACCTTTCTGGCCCCCTGGGCCGAGATCGGCCCCCACGCCGCCCAGGCGGGCATTCAGCGCCGGCAGGAACAGTCCAGGATCCGACGTTAAGCACACAAAACAGCCGCCTTACGACGGCTGTTTTGCCATTTCCTTGGAGAGTTTGTCATTGACACAGGGGGGTGGTATGGATTATTATGTATGCTGTATAAATATAGAGATATCACACGCATTTTGTCGAAGTTCCGCTTCCCGACAAGATGCGGGGAGGCTTCCATATGACCCACTCTTTCTTTGGCGGGGTGTATCCCGCCACGCGAAAAGGCATTACCCGGCGTAAGCCCATGGCCCGGCTGCCCCAGACCTCCAAGGAGATTGTCATTCCGCTGATTATGTGCGCCGACGGCCCCGCAACCCCTATGGTGGGACCCGGCGACACAGTGACAGTTGGCCAGCCCATCGCCCGGCGGGGCCAGACAGGGGCGGCGGCCCATGCCAGCGTCTCCGGCCGGGTGAGCACCATTGAGAACCGGCCCCACCCCTGGGGAGGACTCTCCCCCGCCATTGTCATCCAGAACGATGACCGCAGCGAGCCCTATCCCGGACATATGCCCCCCTTGGACCCCCGTCAGCTCACCCTGGAGCAGATTGTCGAGCGGGTAGAGGCGGCGGGCGTGGTGGGCATGGGCGGCGGCTGCTTCCCCGCCTGGGAGAAGATCGCCCGCTCCGCTGGCAGGGCCGACACTCTGATTGTCAACGCCGCCGAGTGCGAGCCCTATGTCACCTCCGACTACCGTCTGCTGCTGGAGCGGAGTGAGCACATCCTTCGGGCCGCTCAGGTCCTGGCACAGTGTCTGGGGTGCGAGCGGGCGGTAGTGGTCACCGAGGGAGACAAGCTCAACGCCGTGGAGGCGGTGGAGCGCCGCCTGCGCCGCCGGGGCGGCAGCCGGGTCCAGATTCTCCCGGTGCGAACCTGCTACCCCCTGGGCGCCGAGAAACAGATCATCCAAACCGTCACCGGCCGGGAGGTCCCCCCCAACGGTTCCCCACTGGACGTGAGATGCGCCGTCTTTAACGTGGCCACCGTCTACGCCATTCACGACGCCCTGTTTCAGGGCCGGCCCCTCACCCACCGGGCGGTCACCGTCACCGGCGGGGCGGTTACCCGGCCCCGGAACCTGTGGGTGCCCATCGGCACCCCCCTGCGCTGCCTGCTGGAGGCCTGCGGCGGCCTGCGGGAGGCCACCGACCGGATCCTGATCGGCGGCCCCATGATGGGCATCGCCCTGGCGAATCTGAACGCCCCGGTGACCAAGGACACCAACAGCCTGGTCTGCCTCACCGGCTGGGAGCACAAGCCCGACACCCCTCCGGGGGTGTGCATCCGGTGTGGCAAGTGCGTGGCCGCCTGCCCCATGCACCTGGCCCCCACCATCATCCGCCGGGCCCTGGAGGATCAGGACCTGGTCAAGCTGGCCAAATATCACCTGGAGGACTGCAATTCCTGCGGCTGCTGCTCCTTTATCTGTCCCGCCCAGATTCCCCTGGTGGAGACGGTGACCCAGGCCTCCGCCTTTCTGAAGAGGGGGGGGGCCGGACAATGAGTTCTGTCTACACCCCCCGGCGGCTCTCCCCCCAGCTGCGGCAGCCCTCCACCACCCGGGCCATGATGCTGGACGTAATGGTGGCCCTGACCCCCGCTCTGGGCATGGCGGTGTTCTTCTTCGGCCCTCGGGCCCTGGTCCTGTGCGCTGTGTCAGTGGTCTCCTGCGCCCTCTTTGAGCTGCTGTACCGCTTGCTCACCCGGCAGAGCCTGTCCGTCGCCGACCTGTCCGCCTGCGTCACCGGACTGCTGCTGGCCCTCAGCCTGCCCGCCAGTACCCCCTACTGGGTGCCGGTGATGGGGTCCGCCTTCGCCATCGTCGTGGTCAAGCAGTTCTATGGCGGCCTGGGCCGGAACTTTATGAACCCCGCCTTGGCCGGACGGATGCTGGCCGGCACCCTGCCCATGCTGATGACCACTTGGCCTCAGCCCATGCAGCGGCTGTCCCTCACTGCGGCCGACGCGGTGTCCGCCGCTACCCCCATGGCCTATCTCCATGAGGGTACCTTGCCCCCCCAGGCGCTGGACCTCATGTTCCTGGGCCGGCGGGGAGGCTGTATGGGGGAGGTCTCCGCCTTTATGCTCCTGCTGGGGCTGTGCTACCTTCTGCTGCGCCGGGTGATCTCCGCCCGGATTCCCCTGTCCTACCTGGGGACGGTCGCTCTCGCCGCCCTGCTCTCCACTCCAAAGGGAGTCTCCCCCTCGGTTTGGACCGCCTATCAGCTGATGGGCGGGGGGCTGCTGATGGGCGCCGTCTTCTTTGCCACTGACCCCGCCACCTCCCCGGTCACCCCCCGGGGACAGGTCATGTTCGGTGTGGGCTGCGGCCTGCTCACTATACTGCTCCGCTCCTCCAGCCCCTACCCAGAGGGGGTGGGCTGGGCCATCCTCACCATGAACTGCGTGGTGTGGCTGCTGGACCGGCTGGGCCTGCCCCGGCGGTTCGGCGTGGGCAGCTTCGCCGCCACCCGCGCCGTACTGGCCCAAGGCCGGGCCAACCTGTCCGAGATCAAATTCGTCCGGCCCGAGCTGAAGCTCCGCATCCCAAAGCCTCGTGAGGGGCAGGCCCCCGGCGAGGCCTATTTGGACCTGCTGCGAGCCTTGGGCAGAACTTTCGGCCCTCTGGCCGTCGTGATGGCCGTTACCTGCGGGGTCATTCTTGGCGTGCACCGCCTCACCGATCTGGACACCGCCCGGGCGGAGGTCCAGGCCCAGCGGGAGATATTGTCCCAGGCCATGCCTCAGGCCGCCGTGGGAGCCGAGACCCCCTACCGGGCCGCCGGCGCTCTGTCCATCATCGCCGGCTATGATGTGGACGGCGCGCTGATCGGCTACTGCGTGGAGGTACAGAGCCAGGGCTTCGGCGGCCCCATCACCATGACGGTGGGGGTGGACCTGAACGGCGCGGTCACCGGCGTGGCCGTCAACAGCCACAGCGAGACCGACCGGGTGGGCACCGAGGCCATGACCCCCGGGGCTCTGACCCGGTACGTAGGCCGTTCGGGCACCATCCGCACCTCCGGCCCCAACTCCATCGACGCCGTCAGCGGCGCCACGGCCACCTCCAAAGCCCTCACCGCCGGGGTCAACCGGGCGCTGAATATCGTGGCCAATCTTGACACCTCGGGAGAGATTAACTATGAAGACACACAGTGAGAGGAGGGGACTGAGATGAACGCCGCCCTTGAACTGGCCGGGGTCGCTCTGGCCGCCCTGCTGTCGGAAAATCTGGTGCTGGTCACCTGCATGGGAATCAGCACCCATCGCCCCTCCTTCCAGGAGCCCCGGGAGGCCATCCGCACCGGCCTCTGCCTCACCCTGGTCATGACCCTGGGGGTGCTGGCCGCCTGGCTCATCGACTTTCTCTTCCTCAGCCGGTACGGCCTGGAGCACTTCCAAGTGCTGATCTTTGCCCTGCTGATTCCCGGTCTGGTCGCCCTGCTGCGCCGGTTTTTCAGCGCCTGCGTCCCGGAGCTGTCCCGCCGGGTGGACGACAACCTGGCCTCCGTCTCCACCAACTGCGCCGCCCTGGGTTCCGCCCTGCTGGTGACCCAGCGCAGCTACAGCCTGAGCTCCGCTCTGGTCTTCGCCCTGTGCGGCGGACTGGGCGCCGCGCTGGCCCTGGCCAGCTTCGCCAGCCTTCAGAAGGAGGTCGACCTGAACCGCTGCCCCCGGGCCTTCCGGGGGGTGCCCATTCAGCTCATCACCGCCGGCCTGATGGCTATGGCCCTGATGGGGTACTATGGACTGTATCTGGGTTAATATAAAAGCGCTCCGCTGTGAAAGCGGAGCGCTTTTTCTTATTTCGCGCCCAGCTTGAAGGACGCGCACTCGGTGCCCTCGCACTTGGTGGGGGAGCAGTCGCAGCAGCCCACCTTGATGGAACTCAGGGAGCAGCAGTTCTGTGCGCCGGAGTGGTAGGCGCAGGTGTCCACGGAACACTTGATGCTGGTGTTGCAGGTCTTTTTGTCGTTCATGGTAATAACCCCTCCTTGTTTAGGATAGGTCTAGTATGAGACGCTCTCTTTTTCTCTATTCCTTCGGCGGAAGAGATTTTTTTGCCTTTTTAAAAATTTTCGGCTGGCGGGGATCGATATCCTCCGGCTGGACCTCCACCACTTGGGGAATAAACCGGCTGGCGAATTTCCCCTTGCCCCGGGTCTTTACATAGAAGTAGCCGATGACAGAGAAGACCACCGCCCCAATGAAGTTGACGGTCAGGTCCTTCATGGTGTCCAGAATGCCGATGTCCAGGTAGCCGCCCAGGCCCAGAGAGATCTGCTGTCCGTCCGCTGTAACCACAATAGTGTCCACAATGTTTTCGATCAGCACCCGGTTATTCCGCCCGGAGGGGTCCAGCATCACTGAGGAGATAGAGTGAACCACCGTGTCCTTCTGCATGTCCAGGGCCATCAGCTGATCCATACCGCACTCGAAGAACTCCCACAGCACCCCGATGGTCATGGAGAAGCAGAAGGCCACGATAGACATGAACACCGGCGACAGAGACAGGGAAAATTTCTCCGTCCGGTTTAGCATGTCCACCAGGGCGAAGCCGATGGCGGCGCAGAGAAAACCGTTCAGGGTGTGGAGGATGGTGTCCCAGCTCTTGAAAGTGGTGTAGAAGGAACTGATCTCCCCCAGTATCTCGGCGGCGAAGATAAACAGCATAATGACGATCTCCAGCGTGTTGGGCAGGTCGATCATCAGCGCCCGCTCGAAGACGGTGGGCAGCAGGAAGAGCACCAAGGTCAGGCCGCACAGGAATACACTCTCAAAATCCCCGTTGAAGAACTGTGCCGCCATCACGGCGATGACCAGAAAGCGCAGGGTAAAATAGACCATCGCCACCACCCGCTTGCGGCGCAGGGCGTCGTGGGCGTTGGAAAGGACAGCCCGCAGGCCTTTTTTCTTGTTTTTCATGAGAGGAGCCTCTTTCTTAATGAAATCTTAACAAATGAAGTATAGCCTTTTTGAAGGGGAAAGTCAAGATAAGGGGGAACCTGGGAGAGGGGCGCACAGTGTCCGCCCCTACATGAAGCTCCGCGAAGGGGGCGCTTCCGGGAAACCGTGACAAGCAGGGTGGCCCTGCCCACCGGCGTTGTCAAGGCTCAGCGGGCAGCCGCATAGACTGACCTGGAGGTGAATTCACATGGATTTGCGCAACAAACAGATTTCAGTGGGGGAGTTGCTGGACAATCCCCGGTCAAAGGCCGTCTTTCAGCGCCGCTTCGGCAAATTTATGAAGCATCCCATGGTGGGGGCAGCCCGTTCCCTCTCTCTGGCCCAGCTCCAGGAGATGGCGGCGGTCTACATCCCCCAGAAAACCATCCAGGACACTCTGTGGGAGCTGGAGCAGCTGTAAAAAGGGGTTGCTATCTGACAGATTTTAGGCTAAAATAAAATATCATCACAAATCGGAGGGGACGTCATGGAAATTGTCAGACAGCAGCGCCGTGGCGTCCCCTTTTACGCCTGTCCGGGCCCGGCCTGGACGGGGGCGGCCCATGGCTTCTCCACCCGGCTGGGGGGCGTCTCCTCCGCGCCCATGGACAGTCTGAACCTGGGGGCCAGCCGGGGGGACGACCCGGCCAACCTTCGGGAGAATTTTTCCCGCTTCTGCGCCGCCGTGGGCGCGGACGCAAACGCCCTGGTGAAAAATCAGCAGATCCACAGCGATGTCATCCGCCCTGTCACCCGGGCCGACGTGATGGCCTCCCCCGAGACCCCCGGCACCTTCGAGGCCGACGGCCTCATCACCGACCAGCCCGGGGTGTGCCTGACCATCTTCTCCGGGGACTGCATCCCCATCCTGCTTTACGACCCGGTCGGACGCTGCGTCGCCGCCGCCCACGCCGGTTGGCGAGGGACCGCCCTGGGCATCGCCGCCCGGGCGGCGGAGGCCATGGTTCGGGACTACGGCTGTCAGCCCAAGCACATCCTGGCCGCCATCGGGCCGGGCATCGGCCCCTGCTGCTTTGAGACCCACGGCGACGTCCCCGACGGCCTGCGCGCCGGTCTGGGCCCGGACGCGGAGCCCTTCATCCGCCCCCTGTCCCGGGAGGGGAAGTTCTCCGTGGACCTGAAGGGGGCCAATGCCCGCTGGCTGGAGCGGACAGGGCTGCTCCGGTCGCACATCGCCCTCTC
This sequence comes from Oscillospiraceae bacterium 44-34, assembly GCA_041223805.1. GTDB lineage: Bacteria > Bacillota > Clostridia > Oscillospirales > Oscillospiraceae > Lawsonibacter. The sequence goes on from JBCLQX010000013.1 coordinate 11,025, forward strand.
TCCCGCCTGCACTGCCTGCCGTCTGGACGAATTCTGGTCCCACCGGGTCCAGGGCAGCGCCCGGGGCAGCATGGCAGCGGTGATCCAGCTGGTTTGACCGTCCATGCCCTACACCATGTTTTGCAAAGGAACCACTATGAAACGACACCAGATCATTCCGTTTTTTCTTGCCCTGTTGCTCACCCTGTCCGCCTGCGCCGGGCGCCCCGCCGCCGACCTGTCCGGCTCCGCCTCCTCTTCGGGAGACGTCAGTCAGGCGGAGGACCCACTCCCCAGGACCGTCCCATTTACCCTGGCTTTCTACCCGGAATACAGCCTCCACCCCACCCTGGCCGTCAACCGGGCCAACCTCACCCTGTCCCCCTTGCTCTATGAGGGGCTGTTCACGGTGGATGCCTCCTTCCAGGCCGTCCCGGTGCTGTGCGAACGTTACGCCGTCAGCGCGGACAAGCTGGTCTGGACCTTCACCCTGCGGTCCGGGGTCACCTTCTCCGACGGCGCCCCTCTGGATGGCGGGGCTGTGGCTGCCGCCCTGGAGCTGGCCCGCGCCCCCGCCAGCCGCTACCGGGAGCGGCTGGCCAACGTGGCCTCCATCTCTGCCCCGGCGGAGGCCCCGGATCAGGTCGTCATCACCCTGCGGCAGCCCAACGGTTCTCTGCCCCTGTTGCTGGACATCCCCATCGCCCTTGGGGACGGGAACCGGCCCGCGGGCACCGGGCCTTATGTGCTGACGGAGGACGGAGCGTTCCTGGCCGCCCGGGAAGGCTGGTGGCAGACGGACAAGTCTTTCCCCCTCCAGACCATCCCGCTCCACAGCGTCACCAGGAGCGACGAGCTGATCTACGCCTTTGACGCCGGGGAGATCTCCCTGGTGGACGTGGACCTGATGGCCACCAACGCCATGGGCTACGGCGGCAACTACCAGACCTGGGACTACGTCACCACCGACCTGCTCTACCTGGGCTTCAACACCCAAAACGGTCTGTGCCGCTCCCCGGAGGTCCGCCGGACCCTGGCCCTGGCGGTGGACCGGGACGTCATTACCTCCATCACCTATGCCAACCACGCCCGGCCCGCCCTGCTCCCCGTCCATCCGGACAGCCCCTTGTACAGTCAGGCCGCGGCCCAGGCCGCCCCCGGCTATGACCTGGAGGGCCTTGCCGTCCGGACGGAGGAGCTCCGCCTCCAGGACAGGACGCTGGTCCTTCTGGTGAACAGCGAGAACACCGCCAAGGCCGCTGCGGCCCAGCACATCGTCTATCAGCTGGAGGCCGCGGGCCTCACCGTCGATTTTCAGCAGCTGGCCTTCGAGGACTTTACCGCCGCCCTGACCGCCGGAAACTTCGATCTGTACCTGGGCGAGACGGTGCTCACCGCCGACTTTGACCTGTCCCACCTGCTCGCCTCCGACGGGGCGCTGAACTACAGCCGCTGGCGGGACGAGACGGCGGACGGCCTGCTTCAGGCCATGCGGTCCGCCTCCCCGGAGGACAAACCCGCCGCCGCCGGAGACCTGTTCGCCAGGCTGAACGAGGAGACCCCCATTGTCCCCGTCGCCTTTAAAAACGGCTCCATCCTCACCCAGTGGGGCCGGGTGTCGGGACTGTCCCCGGTGCGGGGAAACGCGTTCTATCAGATGGAAGACTGGACTGTGAAATAAAAATGGAGGAAAATGACCATGAGTGTATACCGCTGCTATTCCAAGAAGAAAGAGGGCTTCGACGTGGAGGCTCAGGGGCTGTGCAGACAGCTGCGGGAGCAGCTGGGCATTGAGAGCCTCTATGCCGTGACCATCCTGAACCGCTACGACGTGGAGCAGATCGACCAAGAAGTCTATGAGCGGGCCAAGAACATCGTCTTCTCTGAGCCCCAGGTGGACGCGGTCTATGACGAGGATTGCCCTGTACCCTTGATTGCGGGGGCCTTCTTCGCCGTGGAGGCCCTGCCAGGGCAGTTCGACCAGCGGGCCGACTCAGCCGCCCAGTGCATCCAGCTGATGGCCGGGGTGGAGCGCCCCCTGGTTGCCTACGCCAAGGTGTATTTCCTGGAGGGGGCCATCTCCCAGGAGGAGCTGGACAAGATCAAGGGCTTCCTCATCAACCCGGTGGAGAGCCGGGAGGCGTCGCTGGAAAAGCCTGAGACCCTGGCGCGCTCTCACGCCGCCCCCGACCGCGTGGACACGGTGGCCGGCTTCACCGCTATGGACGAGCCCGCCCTGTCCAGCTTGCTGGACAAGCTGGGGCTGGCCATGGACCTGGACGACCTGAAATTTTTGCAGGCCTACTTCCGGGACGAAGAGAAGCGGGACCCCACCATCACCGAAGTGCGGGTGGTGGACACCTACTGGTCCGACCACTGCCGCCACACCACCTTCTCCACCCACCTGGACCAGATCCGGATCGACGACCCCGCTGTGAAGGCCGCCTATGAACGGTACCTGGCCGCCCGGGTGGAGGTCTACGGCGAGGAAAAAGCGGCCCGGCGCCCCCAGACCCTGATGGACATGGCCACCATCGGCGCCAAGGTCCTGAAGAAGCGGGGCCTGCTCCCCGAGCTGGACGAGAGCGAGGAGATCAACGCCTGTTCCATCCACGTCCCCGCCCAAGTGGACGGCGAAACCCAGGACTGGCTGCTCATGTTCAAGAACGAGACCCACAACCACCCCACCGAGATCGAGCCCTTCGGCGGCGCTGCCACCTGCATCGGCGGCTGTATCCGAGACCCCCTGTCCGGACGGGTGTATGTCCACCAGGCCATGCGCTTCACCGGGGCGGGCGACCCCCGTGTCCCCTTTGACCAGACCCTGGAGGGCAAGCTGCCCCAGAAAAAGCTGTGCCAGACGGCGGCGGCGGGCTACTCCTCCTACGGCAACCAGATCGGCCTGGCCACCGGCCACGTGGCTGAGGTCTACCATGAGGGCTACATCGCCAAACGGCTGGAGTGCGGCGCGGTGGTGGGCGCGGCCCCAGGGTCGAATGTGCGCCGGGAGCGGCCCGCTCCTGGGGACGTGATTATCCTCCTGGGCGGGCGTACCGGCCGGGACGGCATCGGCGGGGCCACCGGCTCCTCCAAGAGCCACAACAAGAAATCCCTGACCACTATGGCCTCCGAGGTCCAGAAGGGCAACGCCCCCGAGGAGCGGAAAATTCAGCGGCTGTTCCGGGACGGGGGGGTCACCCGCCTCATCAAGCGGTGCAACGACTTTGGCGCGGGCGGTGTCAGCGTCGCCATCGGCGAGCTGGCCGACGGGCTGGAGATCGACCTGGACGCGGTGCGCAAGAAGTACGACGGCCTGGACGGCACCGAGCTGGCTATCTCCGAGAGCCAGGAGCGGATGGCTGTGGTGGTGGCCCCCGAGGACGCGGACAAATTCATCGCCGCCGCGGAGAGGGAAAATCTGGAGGCCTACCGGGTGGCTGTAGTTACGGAATCCCCCCGGATGGTCATGCACTGGAAAGGCCAGACCATCGCCAATCTGTCCCGGGCGTTTTTGAACACCAACGGCGCGGTGAAGCACGCCGGGGTCCGGGTGGAGCAAAAGGACTGCTCCGCCCTGGGCGAGGCCCCCTTCAAGACCCTGCGGGAGATGGCCTCCAGCTTGAAGTGCGCCTCCCGGCGGGGCCTCACGGAGCGGTTCGACAGCTCCGTGGGGGCCGGGTCCGTGCTGATGCCCTTCGGCGGCAAAACTCAGCGCACCCCCGCTCAGGCGATGGCGGCTCTGCTGCCCGTCCTGCCCGGCCAGGAGACCGACCAGGCCAGCGTCATGGCCTGGGGCTGCGACCCGGACGCCCTGTCCGCCGACCCGTACAACGGGTCCTATGACGCGGTGACGGTCTCCATCTCCAAACTGGTGGCCGCCGGCGCGGACCCGGAGAAGGTCTATCTCACCTTACAGGAGTTCTTTGAGAAGCTCCGGGATGAGCCTGCCCGCTGGGGCAAGCCCTTCGCCGCCCTGCTGGGGGCTCTGGACGCCCAGCTGGACTACGGGGCCGCCGCCATCGGCGGCAAGGACTCCATGTCCGGGTCTTTCCTGGACAAGGACGTGCCGCCCACGTTGATCTCCTTCGCTATCGCCCCCATCAAGGCGTCGGACGTAATCTCCCCCGAGTTTAAGGAGGCGGGCCACCCGGTATACCTGTTCGGCGGCGAGACCACTGGGGAGATCAATTTCTCCTGGAATGAGTTCCGCAAGCTGGCCCAAGCCAGGAAAGTAAAAGCCGCCTGGGCTGTGGAGAACAGCGTCGCCGAGGGCGTGATGAAGATGTCCTTCGGCAACCGCATCGGCTTCACCGCTGAAAAGGAGGAAAAAACCGGCTTCTGGATGGACCGGCCATGGCCCTGTCCCATCCTGGCGGAGCTGACGGAGGACGTCAAAGTTTATTGCAAAGCGGCACGAATCGGCGTGACCACTGCTGAGCCGGTCATCGACCTGGGGAAGGACTCCGCCCCCATCGACGAGCTGCTCAGGCTCAACGAGGACGTGCTGGAGGAGGTCTACCCCACCCTGGCGGGAACTTCTGAAACGGTGCAGACCATTTCCTGGGACAAGCGCTCCCCTGCCGTGTGCAAGCATAAGGTGGCCCACCCCAAGGCGGTCATTCCCGTCTTCCCGGGTACCAACTGCGAGTACGACACCGCCAAGGCCTGTATCCAGGCGGGCATCGACCCTGAGATCGTGGTAGTCCGCAATCTGACCACCGACTTCCTGGCCCAATCCGCCCAGACCCTGGAGGCGGCTATCCGGAACGCCCAGATGGTGGTCCTCCCCGGCGGCTTCTCCGGCGGCGACGAGCCCGAGGGCTCCGGAAAGTTCATCTGCTCCTTCCTGCGCAATCCCGCCCTCAGCGACGCCATCATGGACCTGCTGAAAAACCGGGACGGCCTGATGCTGGGCATCTGCAACGGCTTCCAGGCTCTGGTGAAGCTTGGGCTGGTCCCCTTCGGCGAGATCAGGCCTATGGATGAGAACTGCCCCACCCTGACCTACAACCTCATCGGCCGCCATCAAAGCCGGTATGTCACCACCCGGGTGGCCAGCGTAAATTCCCCCTGGATGCTCAAGTGCCAGGTGGGCGAGGAGCACACCATCCCCATCTCCCACGGCGAGGGCCGCTTCGTGGCCCCGGCGGAGGTAATTGCGGAGCTTGTCGCCAAGGGGCAGGTGGCCACCCAGTATGTGGACCTGGAGGGCCGGCCCTCTATGGGCATTTCGGTCAACCCCAACGGCTCCATGGAGGCCATCGAGGGCATCTTCTCCCCTGACGGCCGGGTCTTCGGCAAGATGGGCCACCTGGAGCGCCGGGGCCCCTTCGTGGGGGTCAACATCCCCGGGAACAAGCACATGCCCCTGTTCGAAAGCAGCGCGGAATACTTCAAATAAGCAAAAAAACACCCCGTTTGTCAGAACTCTGACAAACGGGGTGTTTTTACATCAGCTTGACTGTGTAGTAGACAAACAGGGCGAACAGCCAGGCGGCCATGGCGAACATCAGGTAATAGGCCACCGTCCCGCCCAGGAACAGCGCCGCCACAGGGACGGCCAGACTGGCCAGACAGGTCGTCAAAAGCACGCTGTAAGCACTCTTTTTGGGCAGGAAACGGATGGGCTCTCCGCCAAGGGGGAGCAGTCCGTCCGTCCTTTTCAGCCACAGGGCAACCGCGCCCACCAGGGCGATGGCCGCCAGAACCATCGCGCTCTCCCACCGGGCAGCCGCGCCGTAGCGGATAAACCACAGCCCCAGCACCGACATTCCGCAGGCGCAGGCAGCCAGGAAAAATTCCCGCTGATAGATATAGTACACCAACGCCAGTACGGCCCAGGCCGCCACCAGCCAGAACAGCATCGACATGCCGTGGCCCTGGAACTTGGCCGACACGTGGGAACAGACGGCCACGGCGGCCAGCGCGATGGCGGCGATCAGCGGCAGGCCGAACCTCTGCCCCTTTTTCAGCCGCAGGAAAGCCCACACCAGGGCCGCGACGGCGGCAATCCCCGCCCCGTACCGCAGCACCCGCAGTGTCCGGTCCAGGGCCAAATAGATCTGAACCCCGCTGTCGGTGAGAAAATAGTTGATATAGAAGCGATTGACAAGCACCAGAAGAGCTTCCAGTATGGCCGCCCCCGCCACCCACAGCAGTCCCCGCTGGAGCGCGATGTCTTCCTGACGGCGGCGTTCTTCTCTCTGTTTCTTATCCATGCGTTTTCATTCTCCTTGCTACAGGCCGAATGGGCCTGATTGAAACTTGCCGATATATCCCCATATCCAGACAGTTTATTATTGTACCAGATGGCCTCTTTTTTTGCAAGCCTTAAAACGGGAAAAGTATCCAAATTTTAAATTCCGAAAATTTCGCCCCTTAGTTGCACGCAAACGTACAACTTTCGGCCAAAACCCGCATGGTATCAGGGGGGCCAAATTCAGCAAAGGAGCGTGAGATATATCAATTTTCCGTCTTCCAGCCCCGTGAGAAGGGGCGGGGCTGCCGGTCAGCCGGAACCAAAAGCGGCTGACCACAATAAAATAACAGGGAGGACCCTGAACCGCCGGAGTTTTCTGCTCACCGCGGAGAACCGCGGCAGGAAGGCGGTTCTCCGTATGGAAAGGATGAGACATGTGGATTATCTGAGTAAACGCTTATCCAGACTTCTGACGGTGAAAAGCATCGTTACTCTGATCCTCACCCTGGTATTTGCCTTCCTGGCCCTCGTCGGAGACATCAACCAGGATTTCATGACGATTTATGCGGTTATTATCTCCTTCTATTTCGGCACCCAGAGCCGTGAGGTCAGAGATGCCGCGGAAGGAGAGCAAAAATGAGGCTGCGCAAACAACTTCTCACCAGGAACGACTGTTATCAGACCGGCCGGACCATTTCGGTCAAGGGGGTGATGGTCCATTCCACTGGGGCCAACAACCCCCGGGTGTGCCGCTATGTGCCCGGAGATGACGAGATGGGCCGCAACACCGCCGGTAACCACTGGGACCGCCCCGGCCTGACCAAGTGCGTCCACGCCTTTGTGGGCAGATTCGCCGACGGAGAGATCGGCACCGTCCAGACTCTGCCCTGGAACCACCGGGGGTGGCACGCGGGCGGGGCCGCCAACAACACCCATATCAGCTTTGAGATCTGCGAGGACGGCCTGGAGGACCCGGCCTATTTCTCTAAGGTCTATCAGGAGGCGGCGGAGCTCACCGCCATGCTGTGCGAGACCTATGGGCTGGACCCCCTGTCCGACGGCGTGGTCATCTGCCACCAGGAGGGCTATCAGCGGGGCGTGGCCTCCAACCACGCGGACGTGCTCCACTGGTTCCCCAAAATGGGCCGGTCCATGGACGACTTCCGGGCCGAGGTGGCCAGGCTTCTTGAGCAAAACCAGGAGGAAACGCCCGATCCGGACGACCCGGAGGAGTGCGAAGGGGGTGATGATACCGTGACCTATGAACAGTGGAAACAGTTTATGGACCGCTACCGCCAGGAGCTCAGCCAGATTCCCGGCCCCGACTGGGGGCAGAAGGAACTGGAGCAGGCGGTGGCCCAGGGCTTTACCGACGGCAGCCGCCCCCAAGATCTGGCCTCCCGCCAGGAGGTGATCTCCATGGTCCTGCGAGCCATCACCTGAGTGGAACCCGCCCCTCCGGGGGCGGGATTTTCACTCCAGGGCCAGGGCGGCGGCCAGCCGGACGCAGTGCTCTGCGTCAGACAGGTCGGCGGTCTCCGCCGGGGTATGGACATACCGGCAGGGGATGGAGATTCCCCCGGTCCTCACCCCCAGGCGGACGGTGTGGATGGCCCCGGCGTCGGTGCCCCCGGCCCGCAGGATGTCCCGCTGAACAGGGATATTTTCCGACTTGGCCAGCGTCTCCAGCAGGTCCACCACCTCGGGGTGGCAGATGACAGAGGAGTCCATCACCTTTACAGCCGCCCCGCCGCCCAGCCGGGTGGTGCCGCTCCGCTCTGTGCCGGGGGTGTCCTCCACATCGGTGACATCCACGGCGATCCCCATGTCCGGCTCCACCTGCCACGCGGCGGTCCTGGCCCCTCGCAGGCCCACCTCCTCCTGAACGGTGAAGACAGCATACAGGTCCCGGGAGGGCGTCTTCACCCGCTCCAGCAGGGCCAGCAGGACGGCGCAGGCGATGCGGTCGTCCAGATAGGGGCCGGTCACCCGGCTCCCCTGGACCCTGAGAGGGGCGCCGTAGACGGCGGTATCCCCCACCTGGACCAATTTCCGGGCCTCCTCCCCGTCCTTCGCGCCGATATCAATGAAGCACTCGTCCAGCTTCAGCTTGCCGAAATCTGCCTTTTCCTCGGGGACAAACACCCCTCGGAGGCCATTTTTAAACCGCACAGAGGTGTAGGCCACCTCCCTGGGGACCACGCCGCCCAGTTTCCCCACCCGGAGGAAACCCTCCTTCTCAATGTGGGTGACGATGAAGCCGATGCTGTCCATGTGGGCGGTGAACATCAGCCTGGGGCCCTCCCCCTTTTTATGGACGATCAGATTGCCCAGGGCGTCGGTGGTAATTTCGTCGGCGAAGGGCCGGGCCAGCTCCTCGATTTTTGCCCGGACGCCCCCCTCGTCCCCGGAGGGGCCGTGGGTCTCGTTCAGGGCCTCTAAAATTTCGATCAGTTCCATAGCTCCTCCTCAATCCCACCAGAAATACCAGACGGTGGACTGAGCCAGTCCGTCCGCCAGCGCGCCTACTGTGCCCACGCCCTGTTCCACAATGTCAGAGCAGTAGGTAAACTGTTCCCAGGCCACCTCTATCGCTTTTTCCCGAGAGACAGGGGCGGGCAGACTGTACTCCAGCACATCGTGGGTCATCAGGGCGGGCACCGCGCCATACGCCTCAAACCAGTATTTTGCCACAGCCATGTGGTCCTCGTTGGCGGGGCACTCGTTCCAGCCGCCGAAGGGTAGCCAGGCAAAGACCTCCCAGGGATGTTTGACCGGAATTTCGGCCAGCACCACGGGCACGGTCTTTTTGCCGTCGAAGTCCCGGAGGCTGAGAAAGTGGTCGATCCCCTCGCCGCCGGACACCTCGCCCACCAGATCATCCCAGTCCCCGGGTTCATATTCCCCCCGCTCCTCTTTGATCTCCTTCAGCCATTTCTGAAGATATTCCTTTCCCGAACCCAGGGGCGCGGCCAGCAGCTCCCGCCGGACCTGGGCCTTGTCCTCTCCGCTGAACGAAAAGCACTCCATCAGGAGCTCGTCCACCGCCACCAGCATGGGGACAAAGCCCTCCTTCGCCCCGCGCTCCCGTGCCTGACGGTAGGCGTCCAGAATAGGCTGGTCGTCCGCCATGGGCGGAAAGTAGGTACAGGGACAGTCCAGATACTCTTTCAGCTGTGTCACCTGCTCTTCGATTGTGTGTTCTCCTCGCATAAAGCCATTCTCCTTACTATATTTTATTGTGGGGGCGGCCTGTAGCCGCCCGTGTGCAGCAGACGGTTGTTTTATTTTCCACGGGCGGCCGAAGGCCGCCCCTACAGGCCAGCCATTTCCTCCAGGAACAGCCGGGTGAGCCTGAGCATATTTTCAAAATCGGCGATACTGCCCACGCTGGCGGGGGCGTGGAGATAGCGGGTCGCGGCGGACAGGGCGGCCACCCTCACCCCCGCCTTGGTGCGCTGGATGGTGCGGGCGTCGTTGCCCCCGGCGATATACTCTTTTGTCTGCCAGGGGATGCCGTTCTCCTCACTTAGACGGCGCAGCGTCTCAAAAAGTTCCCGGTCATAGATGGTGGAGCCGTCCATATAGGAGATCACCGGCCCCTTGCCGGGGGCGCACACCCGGCGGTGGTTCTCCACTCCGGGCAGGTCGGCGGCGGTGGTGGTCTCCAGCACCAGGGCCACCTCCGGGGTGACGGAGAAGGCCGCCCCGAAGGCCCCCCGAGTGCCCACCTCCTCCTGGGCGGTAAAGGCGAAGGTCACATCCAGGGGCAGCTCCTCCTCCAGCAGCTTGAGCATGATGGCACAGCCCACCCGGTCGTCAATGGCCCGGGCTTTGAACAGACCGTCCCCAAATTCCTCCGGTTCGCAGACGAAAGCCCCATAGTCCCCCAGTTCCACCAGCTTCTCGGCGGCTTCCCGGCCCTCGGCCCCTATGTCGATATACAGGCTCTCCGTCTTGGGGACCTTCTTCCGCTCCTCCCGGCTCACCAGGTGGACGGCCTTCAGGCCAATCACACCGGGGACCTTGTTGTGTCCGATGACCACCGGTTTTCCAATCGCCACCCGCCGGTCCACCCCACCCACGAAGTCGAACTTTATATACCCCTCGTCAGTGATGCGGGTGACAATGATCCCCACCTCGTCCATGTGGGCGCAGAGCATGACCTTGCTCCCAGTGGACTTGTTTCCTTTTTTGAATACAATCAGATTTCCAATGGCGTCAGCGTGGAAATGACTGGCGTGGGATTTGACCCGGTTGACCAGATAGCGGCGCACCTCGTCCTCGTCGCCGGAGACGCCGTTGAGCAGGCACAGCTCTTTTAAGGTGTTCAGCATCCTTCTTCCCCCTCTCCCAGGCTCTCCACAAAGGCGGCCAGCAGCCTGGCGGTGTCCGCCAGGTCCGCCTTGCTCACCACCTCTACCGGGGTGTGCATATACCGCTCCGGAATGGACAGCACTGCCGTGGCCACCCCCTCCTGGCTGACCTGGATGGGCCAAGCGTTGGTGCCGCTGGACCCGGACATGACCTCGATCTGGACGGGCATGGCCAGCTCCCCCGCCAGCTCCTTCAAACGGCCCGACAGGGACCGGGCGCAGTTGGGGCCCACCCCGATCACCGGACCGCCCCCCAGCTTGAAGGTCTCGTTTTTGGACGCGTCTGGGGTATCCCCGTGGGTCACGTCCACCGCCACGCACATCCGGGGGGCGATCTCGTAAGCGGCGGTAATAGCCCCGGCGGAGTGGGTCTCCTCCTGGGTGGAGCCCAGGACGTACAGGTCCACATCCAGGGGCTTGCCTTTCAGCCGCTCCAGCACGTCCAGCAGGACGGCGAAGCCCGCCCGGTCATCCAGAGCTTTTCCGCACAGCAGGTCCGTCCCCAGAGGGGCGCAGCCCCCCCGATAGGTGGCCGGGGTGCCGATGGGGATTTTTTTCTGTGACGCTTCCTGAGACAGCCCTACATCAAGGAAGAGGTCCTTGATGGGCAGGGACTTATCCATGTCCTCACCGCTCTGGACATGGGGGGGCAGGCAGGCTACCACCCCATAGATGGGCGGCTCAGTAAGGATAACCACCTCCCGGTCGGGGAGCATCCGGGGGTCTACCCCGCCTAGAGGGGCGAAACGGAGGAAGCCCTCCCCATGGCTGGTGACAATGAAGCCGATCTCATCCAGGTGGGCGTCCAGCAGCAGTTTGGGAGCGTTCTCCCTCCCGCACCGGAGCACCCCCACCACGCTGCCCAGGCGAGTGGTGTATACCTCGTCCACCAGGGGACGAAGCAGCCCCGCCGCCGCCCTTGCCACCGGTTCTTCAAACCCGCTGGGCCCGGACAGGGCGCACAGACGGGCCAATGTCTGTTCATAGTTCAAATTGGAAAACCTCCATTCCGTGATAGGGTTCCAGGATATTCCTATCTTAATACGAAAGCGCTCCAGATGCAAGCCGGGATTGTCCCTTCCACAGATTTTGATGTAGGGGCGGATAATATCCGCCCGTGTCTTTGTGAGTGCCGATTCTTCTATGGGGCGGGCGGCTGATAGCCGCCCCTACAAATGCTTCATAAAAGTGAAAAATTCCTCTTGACAAACCGGAACGCATCGCATATAATATGCGGTGCGTTCAAAGACAGCAGGGGCCCGAAAGGGCGTAATTCCTGCCGAGAGTGCTTTCAAAGGAATATTTCTTTTGATGGTACTGTCCTTCTGTCCTGACGACGGAAGGTTTTTTGTTGCGCGTCAACATTTTTCTGGAGGTGAAACCAAAAATGCCTAACGCAAAGGTCCTTTCCGAGAAGAAGGCCATCGTGGCCGCTCTGGAGGAGCAGCTGAAGGGCGCTTCCAGCGGCGTGCTGGTGGACTACAAGGGCATCACCGTGGCCGAGGACACCGCCCTGCGCGCTGAGCTGCGTCAGAACGACGTGCAGTACGCCGTGGTGAAAAACACTCTGGTCCGCTTCGCTCTGGACGAGGCCGGCCTGAAAGAGCTGGACGGGGTGCTCAACGGCACCACTTCTCTGGCCACCAGCGCCGGCGACCCCATCGCCCCCATGCGCGTCGTCAACAAGCACGCCAAGAAGCTGGGCGAGGGCAAGTTCAACATCAAGGGCGGCTTTATGGACGGCAAGGTGCTCTCCCTGGAGGAGATCATGGCTCTGGCCGAGCTGCCCGCCAAGGATGTCCTGCAGGCCCAGGCTCTGGGCATGATGCTGGCTCCCATTACCAGCCTGGCCATCGTGCTGAAAGCTATCGCCGAGAAGAACGGCAAGCCCGCCGTTGAGGAGACCGCTCCCGAGGCTCCTGCCGCCGAGTAAACGGCACACCGCCCCTGTTAGGGTACAAAAATTGAAATATTACACATTTAGGAGGTTTATTTATCATGGCTAGTGAGAAGATCAATGCTCTGATCGAGGAAGTTAAGGCTCTGACCGTTCTGGAGCTGTCCGAGCTGGTGAAGGCTCTGGAGGAGGAGTTCGGCGTGTCCGCCGCCGCTATGGCCGCTCCCGCCGCTGCCGGCCCCGCTGAGGCCGCCGCCGAGAAGACCGAGTTTGACGTGGTCCTGGCCGGCTTCGACGCCGCCGCCAAGATCAAGGTCATCAAGGCCGTCCGCGAAATCACCGGTCTGGGCCTGGCCGAGGCCAAGGCCGCTGTCGAGGGCGCTCCCAAGACCCTGAAGGAGGCCGTGTCCAAGGACGAGGCCGAGGAGCTGAAGAAGAAGCTGGAAGAGGCCGGCGCCAAGGTGGAGCTGAAGTAAGCTCCCCTCTTTCCAAGTCCGGTGTTCTGAATCAACAACGCCGAAGCGGTCTGAGTAATTTGTCATTACTCAGACCGCTTTTGTGTCAGAATAGCATAGAGACCGCCGCCCGGCCGGGCGGCGGTCTCTTTCTCACTCTGTGGTGTAGTTGTCAAAATAGCCCTGGATAAAGACCACCGGGGTGCCCTTATCACCGGAACCGGAGGTCAGGTCGCACAGGGAGCCGATCAGGTCGGTAAGCCGCCGGGGGGTAGTGCCCTCGGAGACCATCTGGCCCACCAGATCGCCGTCCTTCTTGTGGATGCGGTCCTTGATGGCCTCTCTCAAGGCCTCTCCGGACAAATCGGCAAAGTCGTTGTCGGCCAGATACTTCAGCTTCAGCTCGTTGGGGGTGCCCTCCAGGCCGGCGGTGTAGGCCGGGGAGACCACCGGGTCGGCCAACTCCCAGATCTTGCCAACCGGGTCCTTGAACGCTCCATCGCCGTAGACCATGACCTCCACGTGCTTTCCGGTGGCCTCCAGCAGCTTGGCCTGAATGGCCTCCACCAGAGGCTGGCAGTCCCGGGGGAAGAGCTTTACCTGGTCCTCAGTGGACTTGTTAGAGCCCAGCAGGCCGTATTTCTCGTTGCAGCCGCTGCCGTCCACCGGGGAGTTGAGGATCTCGTCCAGGCCGAAAACCCGCTCCGCTCCCGCCGCCTTGAGCAGCCGCTTGGTGCGGGCGCGGGTGTGGATGTCGCAGCACAACACATCCTTGGTGTAGGGCAGGATAGCCCGGGGATCGTTGGCGAAGACGATCTCCACCTCCGCTCCGCAGCCCTGAATCAGCTCCTGGTAGTAGGCCACATAGTCCACACCGGTGAAGGGGTGCTTCTCATAGCCGAAGAGCTCCCGATATTTTTCCAGGGTCAGCACGTCCTTGTAGGGGTCCACCCCCATCTCATCCACTGCGTCCATGCTGACGAGATGGTTGCCCACCTCGTCGGAGGGGTAGCTGAGCATGAGGACGATCTTCTTCGCCCCTTTGGCGATGCCCCGCAGGCAGATGGCGAAGCGGTTGCGGCTGAGGATGGGGAAAATCACCCCCACCGTGCCGCCGCCCAGCTTGGCGCGGACGTCGGCGGCAATGTGGTCCACAGAGGCGTAGTTGCCCTGGGCCCGGGCCACGATGGCCTCAGTCATAGCCACAATATCCCGGTCCCGGAAAGCGAAACCGTCCTCCTTCGCGGCCTCCAGCAGGGAACTGGTGACGATCTCCACCAAGTCGTCTCCGCTGCGGATGATGGGGGTGCGGATGCCCCGGGAAACAGTACCGACCATACGGCTCATAAAGGAACACTCCTTGTTTTCATAGCATTGTGGAAATTCTCTCCACAATGTTTTATAATATCACGATTTTGGCCGGTTGTAAATAAATTTTTGCGGGGGGACTCCACTCACTCCACCCCGAAGGAAGCGATGGCATCCCGCATGTTGCGCCAGTCGCCTTTCAGCTCCTCCAGCCGCTCCAGACCGGAAGGGGTAAGCCTGTAATACTTCCGGTCCGGCCCGCCGCCTCCGGGAGCCATATACCATTCGGTGCACCCCTCCTTGCCCAGACCCCGGAGAAGGGCGTAAATGGCGCTCTCCTGGGTGTCCGGAAAGGCGGAGCGCAGAGGGGTGAGCACCTCATAGCCGTACTTGTCCCCCCCATCCAGCAGCTGGAGCAGGCACAGCTCCAGCAGGTCCTTCTTCAGCACAGGGCCACCCCCGTCCCGAGCAAGCCGGCCAGCCCCACGGGGATGAGTTGGGGGAACAGGATGACGCGGATGTCCTCGATCGCACCCCACCCCAGGTCCATGCCCCGCATCCAGCACTCCAGAACAACGCACAGCGCCGCCGCCGTGAGGGCCAGGGTATACAGCCCCAGCCACCGGCGGTCATAGCACTTTGCCAGCACCAGTCCGGCCAGGGCGATGAAGGGGCAGATCGTCCCGCCGTCGATCACCAGCTCCCGGTGCAGAACGATTTGCCGGGCCAGGGAGGTTCCAACCAATTGTTCATAGGACAGTTCCGCATAGCGATCCAGGAATCGGGGGTCGAACATGTGCCAGGAGGTCGCAAGCAGGACGGCCAGGAAAACCGCCACCGCCGCCAGAGCCAGGAGCAGCCACCTGGACAGCGGCCCGCTCTTCTGCCCGTGCCGCCGGAACCAGACCAGGGACAGCACAAGCCCCACCGCCATTACAGCGCTCCCCCGCCAGCCCTCGCCGTATAACTCATAGTCCCAGGAAAACCGGATAAAGGGGAGTCCCGTCCAGCACCATTTGGCCTGCAAAAACAGTCCAAGGGCCAATATCCCGAATACTACCAGCCACCGGCGGTAGGTCCTCACATCGGTGAGCAGCCAGGCCGCCTGGATGGGCTCGCCCAACTCCTCCACCAGTTTGGCTTCGTCTCGTTCCTCCTGAAAGACCATCTCCCGGTAGTCGGCGATGGCCTCCGCCGCCTCCCTGCTTCCCAGCCGCCACCGCACCGCCCGGCTGAACCTTTTCAGATACTGCTCCTTTGTCAGGGGCTTTGCCGCCTTGGCTCTGTTCATCACGGCTTCCTCCCTATACTAATAAAAATTCAGTATTATAAAAAATATATTACTGTTAAATTTATAATACTTGCTCCTATGAGCTTTGTCAAGAAAAATTTAGATATGTTCCCAATTATTTTTATTGACTGCTCAACAATTATGTGGTATGCTCTCTGTCGCACAAACACCCTGGAAGGAGAATGATCTATGGAAGAGAGCCGTTTCGAGCTGTTCGCCGGGCTGTTGAACAGCGCCGTCAAGTCCATCCAGCGCCTGAAGGCAGCGGGAATGAAGCAGTTCAACCTCTCCGCCGCCCACACCACCTGCCTGTGCCGGCTGGCGGAGGCGGGGGAGGATGGGCTAACCCAGGGCCAGCTGATCCAATTGGAGGGGATGGACCGGGCCCACATCTCCCGGGTGGTGGGGGAACTGTGCAAGCGGGGGTACGCCGCCCCTGAGGCCCAGAGCGGGCAGTATCGGAAGCACTACCACCTTACCCCCCAGGGCCGGGAGATCACAAATGAGATCCAGAAAATTATTTTATCGGTCAACCGCTTTGTCAGCGACCAGATCCCCCGGGAGGACATTGAGGTGTTTTACCGCACTCTGCGCACCATCACCCAAAACCTGGAGCGCGCGGCGGCGGAATGCCGGTAAACACTTGTCAAGATCGGAGTCTGATGCTATGATGAACCCACTGAAAAAGCTCTATTGCCGCGCCTTTCAGCTGGCCTTCCGGCTGGCCCTGCCCATCCTCCCCTATCGGGAGCCCAAACAGCTGGACGGGCTGGATTCCATCCCGCCTCTGCTGGAGGAGAAGGGGGTCCCCTCCGTCCTGCTGGTCACCGACGGGGCCGTCCGTTCCCTGGGGCTGACCCAGCCGCTGGAGAAGGCGCTGGCGTCCCGCTCCATCCGCTGCGCCGTCTATGACGGGGTGGTGCCCAACCCCACCATCCAGAACGTGGAGGAGGCCCGCCGGCTCTATCTGGAGGCCGGCGCAAAGGCCATCATCGCCGTGGGGGGCGGCTCGGCCATGGACTGCGCCAAGGGGGTAGGGGCCCGAATCGCCCGGCCCCGGAAGCCGGTTTCCAAAATGAAGGGGCTTCTCAAGGTCCTGCGGCCCACGCCGCTGACCATTGCTGTCCCCACCACCGCCGGGACGGGGAGTGAGGCCACCCTGGCTGCCGTCATCACCGACCCGGAGGCCAGGCACAAATACCCCATCAACGACTTCGCCCTCATCCCCGACTACGCCGTGCTGGACCCGGCCATCACCCTGGGCCTGCCCCCCTTTATCACCGCCACCACCGGCATGGACGCCCTCACCCACGCCATTGAGGCCTATATCGGCCAGACCACCACCAAGCTGACCCGGGCTATGTCCGAGGAGGCGGCCCGACTTATCGTGAAGTATCTGCCCAGAGCCTGCGCCGGCGGCTCCGACCTGGAGGCCCGACGGGCTATGCTCCGGGCGGCCTACTGCGCCGGGGTGTCCTTTACCCGCTCCTACGTGGGCTATATCCACGGGCTGGCCCACTCTCTGGGCGGGCGGTACGGCGTAGCCCACGGGCTGGCCAACGCGGTCATCCTGCCCTGCTTTCTGGAGGAATACGGCCCCGTCTGCTGGGAAAAGCTGGGCAGACTGGCAAAGGCCGCCGGTCTGGCCAGGGCAGAGGACGGCGCCGAGCAGTCCGCCAAGGCCTTTATTGCCTGGATCAGGGAGGCCAACCGCACGATGGGCATTCCCGATTCCATTCCGGAAATTCAGGTCCGGGATATCCCGGAGATGGCCCGCCACGCCGCCCAGGAGAGCAACCCCCTCTACCCCGTCCCCCGGCTGATGGACCGGGAGGAGCTGGAGGCCGTCTATCTTAAACTGATGCCGAAGGAGGTCACCCTATGGACATCCAGTCCCTTGTCCAGGCCCAGCGCTCCCATTTCCAAACCGGAGCAGCACTCGGCCTGACCGCCCGCCGGACAGCCCTGAAGCGGCTGGGCGCGGCCATCCGGGCCCATGAGCGTGACATCAGCGCCGCCCTTATGGCCGACCTGAACAAGTCCTCCACCGAGGGCTATATGTGCGAGGTGGGACTCACCCTGTCCGAGCTGAGCTTTGTGGAAAAGCGGCTGTCCCGCTGGATGGGGGACCGGAACCACCTCACCCCCCTGGCCCAGTTTCCCGCCCGGAGCTTCACCGTCCAGGAGCCTTACGGGGTGGTCCTCATCATGTCCCCCTGGAACTACCCCTTCCTGCTCACCATGGAGCCCCTCATTGGAGCCCTCGCCGCCGGAAACTGCTGTGTGGTGAAGCCCTCGGCCTACTCCCCCGCCACCTCGGCGGTCATCCGGGATATCCTGTCCCAGTGTTTCCCTCCGGAGTATGTAGCCGTGGTGGAGGGGGGGCGGGCGGAAAATCAGGCCCTTCTGGACCAAAAATTTGATTACATCTTCTTCACCGGCGGGACAGCGGTGGGCAAGGAGGTGATGTCCAAAGCGGCAAAGCATCTCACCCCCGTCACCCTGGAGCTTGGAGGCAAGAGCCCCTGTATTGTGGACGCCACCGCCCGGCTGGAGCTGGCCGCCAAGCGGGTCGTCTTCGGCAAGCTGCTCAACTGCGGCCAGACCTGCGTGGCCCCGGACTACCTGCTGATCGACCGGTCCGTGAAGGACGAATTTTTAAAGCTGGTCAAAAAATGGACCGCCGCCATGTATGGCAGCGACCCGCTGGACAACAACGGCTATGTCCGCATGGTCAACCGGAAGCACTTTGACCGGGTGATGGGACTCATCGACCCGTCCAAGGTGGTCCTGGGCGGCGGGAGCGACCCGAACTCTCTCAAAATCCAGCCCACTGTGCTGGACGGCGTCTCCCCGGAGGACCCGGTGATGCAGGAGGAGATCTTCGGGCCGGTGCTGCCCGTCCTCACCTTCGACCGGGTGGAGGAGGCGCTGGAATTTGTCAACGCCCGGCCCCGCCCCCTGGCCCTCTATCTCTTTTCCCGGGAAAAGAGGGTGCAGGAGCTGTTCCTGCGCCGAGCCTCCTTCGGGGGCGGCTGCATCAACGACACCATCATCCATCTGGCCACCAGCCGGATGCCCTTCGGGGGCGTGGGAAACAGCGGGATGGGCGGCTACCACGGCCGGGCCAGCTTCGACACCTTCTCCCACCGGAAAAGCATCGTGAAAAAATCCGCCCTCATCGACCTGCCCGTCCGGTACGCCCCCTATACCCCTCTCAAAAACAGGCTGCTGCGGCTGTTCCTGCGATAAAAAAGCAGCTGGTGACCACTCGAATCACCGGCCGCTTTTTATGCCGCTTATTACTTTTTGGCGGGCAGGACAATCACCTGTCCTTCGTAGATGGTGTTGATGTTTTTCAGTCGGTCGGTGTTGCGCTCGAAAATAGCCTGATACTCGCTGGCCCTGCCGTACTCGGCGGCGGCAATTTTGCCCAGGGTGTCGCCGGCCTTGACGGTGTACAGTTTCTCGCCCTCGCCAGCCGTGGGGGCAGGGATTAGGGTGTCCTTGCCCAGCTTCTCAGGCAGGGTGATGACAGCGCCCTCCTTCAGAGCGGCGTTCTTGTTTGCCTTTATCAGCTCATACCGCTGGGCGTTGGTGCCGTAGAAGTTAGTGCAGATGCTGCTCCAGCTGTCGCCTTTTTTCACGGTGTATGTACCGGGAGCGTCAGGAACAGCAGGCTGGCCGGGTTCAGTGGGCTGCTCAGACTGGCCGGGCTGCTCCATCCCGACGGGCACCAGCTTGGCGTAGTCGCTTTCGCACATCCAGGCGACACCATATCCCAGGTCAAGATAAAGAGTATATCCCTCCTCCGTTGGAGAGACGGTATTGGTCACTGCCTTCACCAACGGCCACGCGGGGCCGTTTTCCGAATGAAAGCGTTTGAGTTCAGGGTCCCACCACCAAGCATATCCGCCATCGTAAGCATAGCTTTCCATGTTATTCATGAAATCCTGATGTGCCGCATATTCCGGCGAATCCTGGTCCGCAGGCTTCTGGAGGTAGGTCCACTTGTTGATGCCCTCCAGGACGGGGTCGCCGTACTTCCATCCCTCAAGGGCCTCCAAGGTGACGGTGGAATTGTCCGCTACCACGCAGATCGTGAACTCGCGGGCCTCCTCAGTTATCGGCTCACCCGTATCCTCATCATAGTAGAAGATACCATCCACATAATAGCGGTGGGTCTCTTCCCGCAGAAAGCCGTTCAGGGTGACCTTGACGCCGTACTCTTTGTCCTCCAGCACCTTCACCGTGTCAGCTGCAAAGGCAGGGGCGGCCAAGGCCAGAGACAACGCTAACGCCAAGGTCAGGGAAAACGCTTTTTTTAGTTTTCTCATGGTTTGTACCTCTCTTTTCTGTTTTGAAGGTCTCTAACCTTTAGCATTGCTAAAGGTTAGAAAGGCGCCTTTCTGACCTTTAGCATTGCTAAAGGTTAGAAAGGCGCCTTTCTGCATCCATTATAATATACCTTTTTCAGGATTGCAATAGTAAAAGCAAAAACAGGGACAGGATTTTTATTCTCTCCCGTGACGGGGGTGCTTGGCCACCATGACGGCGGCCTCGCTGATCGCGGCCACCACGTCGGCCCGGGATTGGAGCTCATAACTCTGCAGCTTGACCAGCAGCCGGCCCTGGCGGGTGGCCACGTAGTGGGGTTCCAGGTGGTTCAGGGTATAGGCGATGATATCCGACTTGCAGGCGTCGCAGGTGCAACCGCCCCCGCCCTCGATCACCCGGTCCAGATTCTGGAGCACAATGTCCTCCATCAGGTTTCTGTATTCCATAGCCATTGCTGTATCCTCCTATTCTCTATGTCGTGTGGGCGTTTTCCTTTTTATTATATTTCTTTCCCGGCGAAAATACAATCCTTATTTTTTGCTATGTACCATGTTAAAAAAATCCGGGCTGGCATAAAGATTGTATTAAGGGGCTGGGAAATCCCCCCGTTCTGCGTTATAATGGAGCTATCAAACTGAAAGGGGCAGGGGCGTTGCGTCTGAACAAGCAGCTCAAAGAAAAAATACAGGAATCTATGGCCTCTGTGCTCCCCATCACGGCCATTGTTTTTCTGCTGTCCATCACCATTGCCCCCCTGGACCCGGGCACACTGGTGCTGTTCCTCTTCGGAGCCATCCTGCTGGTGGGCGGCATGGGTCTGTTCACCCTGGGGGTGGACATGTCCATGATCCCCATGGGGGAGGGCGTGGGCGTCACGGTAAGCAAAAGCAAGCACTTGTTAATCCCCGTGGCGGTCTATTTCCTGCTGGGGGTCCTCACCACCATGGCTGAGCCCGACCTGACAGTGCTGGCCAACCAGGTGCCCGCCATCGACAATATCGTCCTCATCCTCACCGTGGCGGTGGGGGTGGGCCTGTTCCTGGTGGCGGCCACCCAGCGCATCCGCAGGGTGGTCCCCCTGCGCCGGCTGCTGCTGGTGTTTTATTGCATCGTCTTTGCCCTGGCCGCTCTGGCTCCGGGGAACTTTATCCCCGTCTCCTTTGACTCGGGCGGCGTTACCACCGGCCCCATCACCGTGCCCTTCATCATGTCTCTGGGCCTGGGCATCGCCTCCACCCGCAGCGACAAAAACTCGGCCAGCGACAGCTTCGGCCTGATCTCTCTGTGCTCCATCGGGCCCATCCTGTGCGTGCTCCTGCTGGGCATCATCTACAAGCCCCAGGAGGCCGCCTCCCATCTCACCGTCATTCCCTCCATTCCCAATACCGCCCAGGCGGCCCGGTTCTTTTACCAGTCCTTCCCCACCTACCTGGGAGAGGTGGCCAAGGCCCTTTTGCCCATCGCCGGACTGTTTCTGGTCTTTCAGGCCATTACCCGCCGCTTTAAGCGGGGACAGCTTATGCGCATCAGCACGGGCCTGCTGTATACATATATCGGGCTGGTTCTTTTCCTGTGCGGGGTTAACGTGGGCTTTATGCCCGCCGGACAGCTCATCGGCGCCACCATCGCCAACGGTACCTCCAAGTGGCTGCTGATTCCCATCGGCATGCTCATCGGCTACTACATCGTCAAGGCGGAGCCCGCCGTGGCCGTCCTCACCAAGCAGGTGGAGGAGATCTCCAACGGCTCTATCTCCCACAAGGCCATGGGGCTGGCCCTGTCTGCCGGCGTGTGCGTCTCGGTGGGGCTGGCCATGGTCCGGGTGCTCACCGGGCTGAACATCTTTTGGCTGCTCATCCCTGGCTACGCCATCTCCCTGGGCCTCACCTTCGTGGTACCCGGCATCTTCACCGGCGTCGCCTTCGACTCTGGCGGCGTGGCCAGCGGACCCATGACAGCCACCTTCCTCCTCCCCTTCGCCCAGGGGGCCTGTCACGCCTTGGGGGGCAATATGATGACCGACGCCTTCGGCATCGTGGCCATGGTGGCCATGACCCCCCTGGTGACCATTCAGGTCATGGGTCTGTCCAGCATCCTGCGCCACAGGCTGGACCGCCGCCGCCTGCGCTCCCGCATGGAGCGGGTGGAGGACATGGTCCTTTACTTTGACTGAGAGAGGTGCTCTTATGGAAGCGATGAAAGTAATCCTCTCCATTGTGGAGCGGGGACAGGGCATCGCCATGCGGCGGCTCTACCACAAGCACCAGGTCCCCATCCACATCCAATGTGCCGGCAAGGGCACCGCCACCTCAGAAATTATGGATATCCTGGGCCTGGGCTCCAGCGAGAAGGACGTGGTCATCAGCTTTGCCGCCGCCTCCGCTGCGAAAAAGCTGCTTCACGACCTGGACAACGAGCTGCGGGGACACACCGGCGGGGCCGGCATCGTGGTCTCCATCCCCGTGTCGGGGCTGAACAGCCTGATCGCCAACCTGGCCGCCTACCACGCCGAGAGCTTGAAGGAGAAAGAGGGAGACCGTATGGAACGAACTGAAAACAGTCTGATCCTGGTGGTGTGCGCCCAGGGCTGCACCGACGACGTGATGTCCACCGCCAAGGCCCACGGGGCCCGGGGCGGCACCGTCATCAAGGGGCGGCTGACCGGCCGGGAGGAGTTGGAGCAGGCCTACGAGGTGGAGCTGAAGGCCGAGCGCGAGGTTGTAGCCATTGTGGTTCCAACCAAGCTGCGCAACCCCATTATGGAGGCCATCAACACCGAGCACGGCCTGCGCAGCGAGGCCCAGGCGGCGCTGTGCTCCCTGCCTATCGAGCAGATCGTAAGGCTGGGATGATTCTTTCAGGGGCGCATAGTATGCGCCCGCGGGCGGCTGATAGCCGCCCCTATATTTATTGAGAAAGGTGGTGCCCTTATGGAGCGCCTTGTCAATGCCTGTGGGGAACAGCATTTTCAGGACATGTCCCTCCTTCACGCCCTAGGCTGGCGGGCCGCCTACCGGGAAAGCATCCCCGCAGACTACATGGCCAGGGAAATTACCGACAACCGCTGGGTCCCGGTTTTCCGTCAAAACTACGCGGAGGGCCGCTACCACGGCCTTCTGCTGTATGACGGGGAACAGCCCTTGTGCTGTGCCACCTACGGCCCCGCCCGGGTGGATCAGTCCGCCGGGGACACCATTTGCGCTTTCAGCTCCCCCGGCCTGGCCGACTGGGGAGAACTGGTCTCCCTCTACGCCCATCCGGATTATTGGGGACAGGGGTATGGCTCCGCCGTGATGAAGGAGGTCCTCCGCCGTCTGAACACGGCGGGCTATCCCGGCTGTTTCCTCTACGTCCTCCGGGAGAATGACCGCGCCCGGCGCTTTTACGAAAAGCACGGCTTTGTCTGGGACGGGCACAGTCTGGAGATGGCGCTGACAGCGGACACGACGCTCACCGACCTGCGGTACTGTCTTCCCTTCTCCCCCACTTAGGGCTTGTTTGAAAATGTCAGCATGCCCAAGGCATTTTTCCGTTTTTCAAGCAGCGCGCCCCATTCGCCGGACGGTATCCCTCCGGCGAATGGGGTGCATTTCATCTTATCCCGGGATATTGACGGCTCAGTAGGTCAAAACCCGGTGGATCATCTGGGCCATATCCACCCGGGTCAGGGGCTGGTGGGGCTCCAGCCGTCCGCCGCTGACGGGCAGATAGCCCTTCTGCATTGCAAAGGACATCGCCCCCTGGGCGTAGCCGCCGACGGCGCTGCCGTCCAGATAGTTATACAGATAGTTGGCGTTTCCGTCATAGGAATCCATTCCCACCGCCCGCATGGTCCGCTGAATCATGCACACGGCATCCTGTCGGGTCAGCGTGCCCTCCGGGTTAAAATATCCCCCTCCGACGCCGCCCACAATGTCCAAGGCGTACAGCGTGTTCACCGCCTGAGCATAGTAGGCACTGTCGGGCACGTCATGGAATACCCCCCGGTTGGAGGTCGGATTCAGCTCAAAGGCCTGATACACCATCTTGGCGAAATCTCCCCGGCGGATGGAGTACTCCGGCCCAAACTGGCTGGGTCCCATGCCGTCAGTCACGCCGATCTCCCGGCAGAAGTCCACCGCCGCCCGCTGGTCGTCGCTGTAGCCGCTCATATCGTTAAAATAGGAGGAGCCGTAAACGGGAGAGACATTGATGAGCACCTCGCCGTCGAAGGTGGTGCCGTTGGAATTGGTGCCGGTATAGGGAATCACCACTGTTCCGGTGTAGCCGGCGCGGGGTACAAAGGTCAGTTCAGAGATCAGGCTGTCCCGCCCGCTGGCGTTGTACACGGTTCCGGCGGCCGCCCGGCTCCCATGGCGCATGGGGCTGCTGTACTGATAGTACAGATAGCCCATGTCGGAGGAGGGCAGGGAGTCAAACTTGATGGAACGCAGGGTGCGGGTGCCCTCCCGGAAGTCCTGGCTGTCGAAGTGGACAGGGACAGTGCGGGTGTAATAGGACGCCGTAGCGTCCGCCGCCGCCCGGTCCACCACAACCTCCACCGTACCGGTGAAGGTGCCGCCCCCCCTGGAGGTGGCGGTGAAGTCGATATATGCCGTCCCCATAAAGTTCTTGTTGGGGACAAAGGCCACCTGGTTCAGGCTGCTGGCGGAGATGGAGGTGCTGCTGGAGCTGATCCGCGTTCCCTTGCTGGTGGTGGAACGGTAGTTGCGGTAGAGGTCGCCCTGGCTGGTGGAGGGAATGCTGAAACGGACCGAGGAGATGTCCTCTCTGCTGTCCCACTGGGAGAGGCTGTCGAAGTCCTCCCGGTCGAACTTGGCCGCACCGTTGCTGGGCGTGGTGTATCGGATCGTCCAGTCGGTGACGCCGCTGGAGCTGATACTGATCACGCCGTCGAAGGAGTCGCCGTTGGAGGCGTAGCCCACAAAGGGGATATCCACCGTGCCGAAGAAGCCGCTGGCCGCCTTGAAGGACAGCCGGCTGATCCGGTTGGAGTTGGAGGTGTTGGCGTAATACCTGGTCCCCGTGGAGCTGACCCGGCTGTTGGTATTGTGATAAATCGAGCCCTCGTCATAGCGGTCAGGCAGCTCCTGGAAGATGATATAGTTCAGGGTACGCCCTGTCAGGTCCCGGCACAGGCTGGTGAAATCGCTGTTGAGGAAGCTCACCGACCGGCCGGGAGAACAGGTGTATCGGATATCGCCAGTGCCGCTGCTGCCCCGGACGTTGATCTCCACCCGGCCGGAGAAGCGGTTGCCGTCCTTGTCCCAGGCAGTGAAGGGAAGGCGGATGGTCCCGGTGAAGTCGGAGGCGGGGACGAAGACGATACGCTCCAGGCGGGGTGCCCGGGTGCCGTAGAAGTAGTCGGTGCCGGCGGTGACCCGGCTGCCCGTGCTGGAGGCGGAGCGGTAGTCGTAATACAGCGTGCCCTGAGAGGAGTCAGGCAGGTAGTCAAACTGGATCGAGCTCAGGGTGTCGCCCCCGGGGAGAACCTGCTGGCGATAGTCCTCAAAATCCCGGTCATCAAAGCTGATTGCGCCGCCATTGGCAGTGTTGTAGACCGGGCCGCCCACACTGATGGCGCTGCTGTCCCGCACATAGATGCTGATCTGACCGGAGTAGATGGCGCTGGACGAGCCCGCGCCCCGGGCGGTGTAGTAGACAGTTACCGTACTGTTGGAGACTCCCGGGGCTGGGACAAACCAGATATCGTCCAGCTCCTTCCGGGTGTACTGCCTGTTAGTGGAGACGATGCTGCCATAGTTGCTGGCGCTGACATAGTTGGTGTACAGGGTCCCCTGGCGCTGGGCGGGCTGGGTGAAGGTGACGCTGCTCAAGCTGACGCCGTGAAGCTCCTGACAGACCCGGTCGAACTCCGCGCCGCTGAAACGCACCGGAGTGTTGTAGCCGGTGGACAGGGAAAGGGCGGAGGCGCTGCCCTTGGGCTTCACCGTGAGCAGGATACGGCAGGAATAATTCTCATAGCGGTCTGAGACAGCGGTGTAATAGATGACTACCGTGCCGCCGGTGAAGTCCGGCTTGGGGACAAAGGTAACCTTTGACAGGTCCTTCTGGCCGATGCCGGGGGTCAGATAGAAGTTCTCCGCCTGGGCCACACCCTGGCCGGGCTCCGCCTCGGAGTGGTAGTTGTAATAGAGGGTGCCCATACTGGTGTCCACCCGCAGGCCGGTGAGGTGGGACAGCCGTCCCCCGGCCTGAAGGCGGAAATCAGACTTCAGGTCGCTGAAATTCAACAGATCCGTCACCTTAATGGGGTCGTCCGTCAGATCGATGGTGGACTCCGGATCGGCCTCCACCTCCACAGTGACGCTGGCCTCATAGATCCCGCCGCTGACAAAGGCGGTGAGGGTGGTCTTGCCGGGTCCCCGGCCCACGATCCGGCTGCCGCTGTATTCGGCCACGTCGGTGTTCAGCGACTGCCAGCTCACCGTCTTCCCCTTGGCCGCGCCGTAGAGGTCGGTCCGCGGGGCCTCCACGCTGTCGTTCTCCTCCAGCTTAATGGTGGTGCAGAGCTGATCCACGCCGTCCACCGTCTCCCGCAGGACCACGCCGCTGACCTCCACCTGGAGGCTGGCCTCCTTCCGGTTGCTCCCAGTGCCCACAACAGCTGTAATTTTCGCCTCGCCGGGACCCCGGGCGTAGACAGAGCCCCGGGTCACGGTGACAACGCTCTCGTCGGAGCTGGTCCACACCGCCTCAGAGGTCATGTCCGACTCCGTTCCGGTGCCTGAATTCCCGATGGCCTTGACCTGCTGGGAGTTGCCCTTCTCCAGGGTGAGCGGCCCGGTGGGCGACAGCCTGAGACCGGTCATCTGCTCCTCCACCGTGACGGCGCAGGCGGCCGTGTTGGAGGTCACCCCCCCGCACCGGGCGGTAACTGTGACGTTGGTGGAGCCCTTCCCCACGGCGGTCACAGTGGCCGTGCTTCCGCTGCCGGAAACGGCTGCCACGCCCCCGCTGCCGGTCTGCCAGTCGTAGGTGATCGCGCTGATGTCCGCGTTGGCAGGAGTGGGGGTCACGGTGGCGGTCAGCTGCCTGTCGCTCCCCTTGGTCATGGTCACGCTGGAGGTCAGCGTGACCGTCAGCGCGGTGAGAGCCGGGGGCTGGGCCTCAACATAGACCTTTCCCCTCGCCGTTGCTTCCTTTCCAAAATACTTCACCTTGAACGTGATGTCACATTCTCCCGGAGCCTGTCCGGTCACATTGCCGTAAGCATCGACATCCGCCACTTGATAATTCGATACACTCCAATTCGTGGGCGTCAGAGGCTCGTTTTTTGACGTCCGCTCCTCCAAAGTCACTCCATCCAAGGTATGGTAGACGGTAAAGGTAATCCCCGGCTTTTTCTTCTCTCCCACCTTCAGCCTGAGCTCGTCAATATCCACTTTGATATGGTGAACCACATACACCTTAACTGTACAGGCCGCTGAATAGGTCTGGCCGTCGATGTCCACAAACGAGCCGGTGATCGTGGTCACTCCCATTCCAACTCCGGTCACGCCGCCCGTTTGATCCACTGTGGCGATCGCCGGGTTCTGGGAGGTCCATGTTATTTCGGTACTTGTTACAGAAGTTCCATCTGATTTTCTCGCGGTGGCTCCTAAGCTGCCAGTTTCCTGATATCCCTCATGATTGTGAAAAATCAACTCGGTCTCGTTCAGCTTGATACTGGGTCCTGTATCCGCCGCGGCGGCCGCGGGGACCATGGACAGGCACATGGGCAGGCACATGGTCAGAGCCAGAAGCAGAGACAGACAGCGCCGGGTCAGGAAGGTCTTTCGCATGTTAAACACTCCTTTTTCAGCTCAAGGTTTGGAAATGGTCCGGCGGGAGCGAGCCGGAGCCCGCTCCCGCTGGGAGAATCAGGGGGTAGTGGCGGGGATAACCGGAGAAATCGCGACGCGCTCTCCGCCCCAGGTGATTTCCATATACACGCCCTTGATCGAGCCGATCACCCCGGTGGCGGTAGTGTCGTCCTTCAGGGTACAGATCAGCTGGTTGGTTGTGGGAACCCGGTCGTAGTTACACAGCATACCCTGGTTTACAAAGGAGAAGCTCTGTCCGGGCCGCATGTCTGTATAGCTGAAGCTCAGCACGTTGGTCACATGGTTGATGGTCTCCGCGTTTGCAACGGTAACCCCCGCCTTGGACACATAGTTAATGATATCAATGCTTGTATCCTTGTCGCAGCTGGTGGCGCAGTTCTGGTGGACCTCCAGCGCGGTCTTGGAATTTCGGTCCTTAACCCAGTACAGCTCCTTGTCGAACCGGACAGTCACCGTTCCGGAATAGGTCCCCTTGGCTGTGCCTTCCCAGACGGACGCGGCGGAGTCCTCCGTAGCGTTGGGGGGATCCTGGTCGGGAATAATCACTCCGCCGATTCCCTTAAAGGTGTAGCTGGCAGTGAGGCCCTCGTCACTGGAGGGGTGCCGGCCTACCACAAGGATGGCGTAGGGGGTGTTCTTAATCATATCCTTGATATTCCGGTCGTTGATATAGATGGGGGTATTTGCCTCGGTCATCACATCGTTTCCGCCGCCTGTGGGAGTGTTCTGGTTCCGCTGCTGAATCAGCGTTTTGACAATCGCCTTAATGGAGTCGTCGGCATAGATGTCAAATACGGAGTAGCCGTCTGAACCGGCGGGGGCAAAATAGGCGTCTGCCACCTTGTTGCCCGCCCGGGCGTTGGAATCGTAGTAGGTGTTGAGTATGGCGTCAAGCACTGTATAGTCCTCATAGGCGGTGGGGAGGACCTTGGCGTTGTTGCCCTTGAGGGGCCTCTTCAAGCTCGCCACCAGGTTCAGGTTGGCGGAGGTATAGATCACGTAGTCCAGGTCGCCGGGGACGTTGGTGGTGTTCACGTTGACCAAGCCGCCGCCGGCCTCGTCCAGCATGATCTTGGGGCGGTTGACCATGGTGGTCTTGAACTTGTAGCAGTATACGTCGGAGTACTCCTGGGCTGTGCCCTGCACCACAAAGTAGGCGAAATATTCTGTATTGGGCTGAAGGCTCTGTTTTGTGCTGGCGTTCAGCACCAGCTCATAGGTGTTGCCGCCGCCCGGATACTCCACCACGCCGGTCTGAATCAGGGAGTTTCCGCTGTACTCCGTCCGCCGGTAGATGCTCAGCTTGGAGGGGGAGGAGACGGTATAGCCCATGTCCGTCAGGTCGGGCTTGCCGCCCTTGCCGCCGCCGGACATTCCGGTCCAGTCCCAGGCGGCCTTGTCGGAATACTCTGCGTTCCCATCCGAAACGGTGGTGGTGATCTGCCCCACAGGGGCGACCACGTAGTAGATTTTGCCCGCCCGGTCCATATTCAGCCGGATGGTGGCGAAGGTGTCGCCGATGTCGGTCTCCGCAAAGCTGGGATAGGTCTTGGTGAACTCGGGCAGCTTGGTGTCGGTAAACAGCTGGCGGATGCGCAGGTAGTCGTTGTCCTGGGGGGAGATGCCGATGGAGACAATGCCGCCGTTGTTCAGGCCCAGGGCCTTATACTCCTCCCACCGGTCCTTGTTCAGGCCGCGGCTCAGCGTGACCAGCGTGCTGGACACGCCGGCGGCGGCGTAGATGTCGAAGTACACCTGACCGTTCCAGGTCTCCCGCACGGTGCTGCCCTCCATCTCGGTCAGCTCGATGACAAACTCGTAGTCATACTCCTCACCCAGGTTTTTCAGCGGCGGGAAGGTCTTGTCTTTCAGGCCGTTGAAGTCGCCGTTCAGCGACTTGCCCGCCATCTCGCCGTTCTGGGGGTTGACCTCGCCGCTGGCGCCCAGGTAAAGCCAGCCCTTGCTGTCAGGGGTTCCGACCTTGTTGCTGTCGTCGCCCAGCCAGTATTTCTTGTCCACCGTGCTTGTGACCGGCTCATCCTCCTTCACGATGCGGTAATACAGGTTATATTTCAGAATGGTGTCGGACCACAGGTAAAGGTCGTAGCTGTTGCGCTCGTGGACCCGCTCGGTGGACTGGGGGGACATGCGGAAGGTCAGGTCCAGATTGACCGCTTTTCCGTCCTTCACCGGCGCGTCCGCCGCGCCCAGATTCAGGTTATTTAAGCTCACCTGGGCGAAGACGGTGGTAAACCGGGGGATCTTGTGCCCGCCGTCCGCCATGTTGACGTAGGTGACCGGATTGGGCATGATCTCGTTGCCGGCGTTGGAGGTGTCCTTGATATTGCTCAGCCGGAAGTAGTAGGTCCCGCCGCTGGCCAGCTTCAGGCTGTCCTTGGGGAAGGTGAGCAGCATTTTGCCGCTGTCCATCTCCACCCGGGCCTTGGTGAAGTCGATCACCCAGTCGTCGCTGGTGTCCTTGGGGTCGTACTTGTGCTTCACCGGGGCGGGCCGGCCGTTTCCTGTGTCCTGATACAGCATAACGCAGTCCTGCAAAGCCTTGGCCAGGGGGTTGTTGTCCGCCGTCACGCTGTCGTACAGGTCCTTCCAGCTCTGCTTGTCGCTGACCGTCCCGTCCTCGTTAGCCACGTCCACAAAGGAGCGGACCGACTCGCTGAACTCCAGAATGATGTCGGTGTTGGGCATGGGATTCTGGGTGTTGTCCTGGCCGGAGTAGTCGGAGAAGTACTGCCGGGCCACCGGCCTGGAATTGTCCAGGGTGTGGATGGTGATCTTCTCCACCTTGACGGAGTAGTTCCCGGCAGTGTCACGGGCCACATAGTACAGGTCGTAGGACTTCTCCGCCTGGAGGCCGGTGATGTTCAGGGCCACCTCGGTGTTGGCCTGGGCGTTCACCCGGCCGCTGCGCAGGGCGTTCATGCCGGTGCTCACCTGGAGCTTGGCATAGTCGCTGTCCAGCTTGGCCTGCTGGTTCCCGTTGATCGTCTCATTGTCGTCCGGGTTCTGGGGGTTGTACTTGGGGTAGACGTCGCCCTCCGCCACCACAGCCCAGTAGATGATGCCCGCCTCGTTCAGGGCAGCGGACAGGGGCACGGAGGTGGCCTGGACCGGTCCGGATTCGTGGGGAGCGATGACAAACCTCGGCGGCGTCATGTCCACCGTGCGGAACTGCACGGGGATGATCGCGGAGCTGTTGGCGCCGTCGGCGTCGGTGAGCCACAGGTACAGGGTGTAGTCCTTCAACTCCTCCAGGCGGCTGCTGACGTTGATGACCCGCTCGGTGTTCTTCACCACGTCCACAATGCCGTAGCCCAGGTTTCCGACCACGGAAGCGGAGCGCATGTCATTCACGGTGGGGGCCATCGCGCCCTTGGGCAGCACGGCGTAGTACAGCTTACAGGTCTTGGTGGGCATGACGGTGACCTGAGCCATGCTGTCGGTAATCAGGGACATGTAGGGGTAGCCCTGAGCGAAGGCGGGTACGCTGTTGTCCGGCGTGGTGAAGGAGATGACCTTCACAGGGCTGCGGCGGTCACGGCCGTCCACCATCACAGCGGACAGGTAGTAGGAGCCCCCCACCGTCAGTCCGGTGACCTGGGTGCTCACCGTGGTATTTCCGGCAGGCACGGCCACCGAGCCGCTGCGGATGGCCCTGGAGCCGTAGGCCGGGGGATGAATCAGGTCCTCGGCGCCCACGGAGCCGTCGGAGATGTTGCTCACCGCCCAGTAGACGGTGCCCCGCTTGTTGCAGGAGAAGTCAGCCCGGAAGCCGGTGGGGGCCACGTCGCTGGCCACCGGGAAGCCGGACAGAAGCCGGGGATCCAGGGAGGACTCCTCCGCGGCGGCGGAGTCCATCACCACCCCGTTGATATTGCCGGTGATGCCGGGGCGGATGTAGATATCGTCGGGCAGCATGGTGACGGTGGAGCCCGGGGCGTTGACGTTCAGCTTTCCGATGTCGCCCTCGCCGTTGACGTTGGCAGCAACGTCCAGGTTGAGCTCCTTGACCTCGGTGTTGCGGTTGAGCTGAATCACCGCGTTGGTGGCCTTCTCGTCCACGGTGATGGTCTGCACGGCGCCCTTGGCCACCTGAATCACCGAGTCCGGGGTCTTGTCGACCACCGTCTTGATCCGACCGGCCAGGTCCAGGCGGGTGCCCGGCTCGCCCTCCAGGGTGATGTGCATCAGACCCTTGGTGTCGGTGTTGTTGTCTTCCAGGTAGGCGTTGGTGCGCACGGTGGTCTTGGCGATCTCGGTCACGCCGTCCGCCCGGACGGTCACATACCGGTTGCGCATGTTGTCCACCAGCAGCTCGTTGGCGGAGACGTTGCGCATGATGACGCTGGCCTTGCCCTCCTCGCTCTCACCGGTGCCGCTGACGATAATCCGTCCCAGCACCTTCACGTTCTCCAGAAGGACTCCCCCCAGGCCCACGCCGCCCGAGACATACAGGTCGCCGCTGATGGTGGTATTGCGCAGCGTCACGTTGGGGGAGGTGACGGTGACGTTGCCGAACACGTCGCCCAGGGAGTAGCTCCCCGGCTCATTGAGGGGGTTGCCCACGCACCGGGTCACCAGCGCGGCCATCTGACCCTTGGTGATGGCGTCCTGGGGGCCGAAGCGGTTGTCGGCGTAGCCGTCTACAATGTAGTTATCCACGGCTGTTTTGACCAGGCCCTTGGCCCAGCCGCTGATGTCCCGGCTGTCGGCAAAGGTCAGGTCCTCGCCCGGGGTGTCCTTCATCATCATGTTCCGGGCCAGGATGCACACCGCCATCTCCCGGGTCAGCACATTGTTGGGCGAGGCGGTGTTGTCAGAGGTGCCGCCCATATAGCCGGCGGTGTAGGCGATGGCCACATCGTCATAGAACCAGTCGGTGGGCAGCACGTCCACAAAGGGCATGGGGCCCACTTCCTTATAGCCGTAGGCCCGGTTGACGATGGCCATGAATTCAGCCCGGGTGAGCCGGGCGTCCGGGTTGCTGATCTGATCGGCCCGCATGACGCCCCAGTCCACCAGCTGGTCCAGATAGGCGTCGGCCCAGTGGTCCGCCGAGGCGGGCAGCACCAGCTCGGGGGCCATCCCCAGCAGCAGGACGGCGGCCAGAAACAGAGAAAGGACCCGCTCCCTCCAGGTGCGGCGCGGGATTCCGGTTTTGTGGGACATAGTATGGTTCTCCTTTCTTTCTCAAGACAGAACAAGGTCCGGCGAGGACCTCAGTTGGAGGTGCGGATCTGGATGCTGAACACCGCCTTGCGGATCAGTGCTTCCTCATCATGAATCAAGTCCACAAACTTGGCGGCGTACAGGGGCAGCTGGGAGCTCTCGTCCTCCAGGGGGCGCAGCACCTGGGTTTTGATCACCAGCGGGGAATCGGTCACCGGCAGGACGATCTCTACAATCTCTCGGTCCTCCAGGGGAATACTGGAGTAAAAAGCGATGCCACCGCAGCTCAGGTCCTTGGCCTTCAGGGCACGCTGCCCCTTCCACCGTCCGGACACCGGGTACATCACGCTCTCAAAATCCGTAACGATGCGCAGGTTTTCCCGGGCGGCGGGACCCAGGGCGGCGGTGGGCTGGATGACCAGCTGGTCGTCCCGCTGGCGGACGATGACGCCCACCCGGTTGGGGCTTCCGTCGTCCACGCCGATCAGCTGAAGCTCCCGGTGGGCGGCCACGGCCTCCACCTTGTCGTTGAGCACGCGGATCTGAAGGACCTCGGAGTTCAGCGGGGACTCCAGCACCGCGTTGGCCAGCGGATTTCCCTGGCTGTCCAGAATCAAATACAGACGTTCTTCCATCAGGACTCTCCTTTCTCTTCCGGGGGCAGGGCGGGCTGAGCGGCCTGCTCCGCCTGGGCGGCCAGGGCGGCCCGCTCACGGCGGGCCTTTTCCGGGTCGCTGGGGTCAAAGTTCAAAAAATAGACGTAGATCTCCACTATGGCCTGATACAGCGCGTCGGGAATCTCCTGTCCCAGGGCCAGCTGAGACAGCATGGTGGCCAGGGAGTTGTCCTCATAGATGGGCACGCCGCTCTCGGCGGCCACCTCGATCATCCGCTCGGCCAGATAGCCCATGCCGGAGGCCACTACCACCGGCGCGCCCTCTCCCTCATATTTCAGGGCCACGGCCCGGTTGGTGGCCCGGTTATCATATCTTGACATTGATGCTGTTCTCCCCCTCAAAGATCCGGGGGAACACCCCGGAGATAGTCAGCGGCCGCTCCATCCTCTGGACCTGGACCGCGCCGGCGGACAGGCCGTTGTCAGTCAGGATGCGGGACAGCTCCCCCTGCACCAGCTGGGAGAAGGGGGCCACCTTGTCCGGACAGAAGACCTGAACGTCCACCCGCTCCCCCTGACAGGTGAGCACCATATCGAAAAAGCCCAGGCTCTGGATGTCGATCTTGAACAGGAAGCGCAGGGTGTTGGGCCGGTCCCCCCGGCCCCGCTTCAGGTTCTCCTCCGCGTCCGGGTCCACCCACATCTCGGAGAAGGCCATTCTTCCGTCCCACTCCATGGGCAGGAGGATGTGGTTCAGGGGCATGTGGACGCTCTCGTTCACCAGGAAGGCGGACAGGATGTTCCGGAAGGCCTCCTGCACCTCGCTGGCGGCCCCTCCCTGGAGGGCCCGCTGGGCTGCCTGGGCCAGCTGGGCCGCGAACTGGTCCCCCTCGGCGGCCTTGGCGAAGTTGGTGCTGTCCAGAAGCCGGAGCAGCGCCTCGTCAGACAGCCCCCCCAGTTTCTCCCGCAGGCCGGGGCTGCTGTTGAGCTGATGAAAGGCCTGAAGCAGGCTGTCCTCGCTTCCGTTCTCATACCGGGAGATGTCCAGGGCCAGCATAGAGATCAGCGACCGGGACAGGCCCATGTCATTGGTCTTACTGGTATAAGACGACAAAAAGGGCAAAATGGTTCCCTGGAGCAGCTTCAGCGCCCCCGCCCGGTCCCCGGCGTTCAGCTTTCCCTCCAGCTGGGACACCATGGGCAGCAGCTGGCTGCCCCAGCTGGCCGGGATGGCCCGGGTCAGCCTGGTCAGAATGCGCAGGAGGTTGCCCTGAATGTGGCTGGTGGAGGAGTAATCCCCGTACTTTTTCAAAAACTGGAGGATATTGCCGCGCACCGCCTCGGAGTTGCTGGCGGCGTAGGCCTCCCGAAGAAGGTTGAACAGCGCGCCGCCGAAGCGGGTGCCGTTGGCCATCTGAGACAGGAGAAACTTGCTCAGCTGCGCCTCGTCCATTTTCAGCATATTGAGCAGAGCGCCCATCTCGGCGGCCAGCCCCTCCTCAATGCCGGAGGAGACCACCTTCCCCTCGTACATGGCGAAGATGGTGCTCAGGCTCTCGCTCATGCCGGGGGTGTTCATCATCCGGCGCAGGAAAGCCGCGAAATTGGAATCATACCGCAGCCCCTGGGCCGCGTCTCCGGTGTCCTGCCGCTCCGTCCGGTTGTCCGAGCGGGCCACCCGGTTCAGGTCCGGGGCATTCTGAATCCGGGGGTCGTTGGGCGAAACGCTGATATTTCGGTTCACATTGCTGTTGTCATGGCCCGGTACCGGGTTTGTCACACCAAGCAGATCTGGCATTGGCGACACTCCATTTCAGTAAACTTCGTTTTTTTTTCGTGGAATCTTAATTTTCCAATTGACACTGCCGATATATCGAGTATGATTAGAGATAGGCAGGTGTACTATGCCCACCCGGGCTGAAACCACCGCCGAGCAAATAAGATAAAGGTGGCGTTTTTATGGGCGACAGCATCCTGGACATGTATCTGTATGAGACCAACACTCTGCTGGAGCAGCTGGATGGAATCCTTCTGGCCGCAGAGCAGGCGGATACGTTCTCTGAGGACAGTGTCAATGAAATCTTCCGGATCATGCATACCATCAAGGGTTCCTCCGCCATGATGGAGTTCAGCTCTCTGATGACAGTGGCTCACCGGATCGAAGACCTGTTCTTCCTCGTCCGCGAAAAGGGCATGGACGTGGTTCCGGAGCAGACCCGGCCCGATCTGTTCGATATGCTCTTTCAGGCCGTTGACTTTTTCCGGAGCGAGATTGAGAAGGTGGAAAATGAACAACCTCTCTCTCAGTCTATCGACCACATCGTAAATAAAATTAATAGCCTGATTGATAAAATTCAGGGCAATCCCGCCGCTCCCGCTCCGGAGGCCTCTGCCGGGTCTGAGGGCGCTTCCGCCCCTGAATCCGCCGCCCCCGCAGTCAGCGCGGTCAACCAGGAGTATCCCTTCGGCATTCACGTCTTCTTTGACGAGGGCAGCGGCATGGAGAACCTGCGGGCCTTCATGCTGGTCAACGCCGTAAAGGATTACTGCGGCGACTTCGTCTGCTCCCCGGAGAATGTGGAGAGCGACCCCTCCACCTCCGACATTATCGCCGACCAGGGCTTCCTGGTATGGTTCCGCACCGCCGAGGAGCGGGACGGCTCCATCTCCGCGGTGAAGAACGCCGGCTCCGTCCGGGAGTATCAGCCGGTGGACGCGGCCAAGCCCGCCGCCCCCGCCCCCGCGCCTGAGGCCCCCAAGGCCGACGCCGCCCCCGCCCCCAAGGCCGACACCGCCCCCGCTCCCAAGGCCGACGCCGCCCCCGCCCCCAAGCCGGCCGCCCAGGCCAGCCAGCAGCACGCCAAGGAGAGCCTCATCAGCGTCAACCTGGCCAAGCTGGACCAGCTTCTGGCGGTGGTCAGCGAGATCGTCATCACCGAATCCATGGTCACCGCCTCCCCCGACCTGAAGGGGCTGCGGCTGGACAACTTCAATAAATCCGCCCGCGACCTGCGCAAGCTTACCGACGACCTGCAGGACGTGTCCATGTCCCTGCGGATGGTGCCCGTGTCCGGCACCTTCCAGAAGATGAACCGCATCGTTCGGGACATGAGCAAGAAGCTGGGCAAGCGGGCCAAGCTCACCCTTGTGGGCGAGGACACAGAAGTGGACAAGACTATCGTGGACGCCATCGGCGATCCCATCATGCACATCGTCCGCAACTCCATGGACCATGGCCTGGAGGAGAACGAGGCCGACCGTGTCGCCGCCGGCAAAGACCCGGTGGGCGAGGTCATCCTTTCCGCCCGGCACACCGGCAGCGAGGTCATCATTGAGATCAAGGACGACGGCCAGGGGGTGGACACTCAGGCCGTGCTGAACAAGGCCATCCGTCAGGGTCTGGCCGCTCCCGACCACGAGTACAGCCAGAAGGAGATTCTCAACTTCCTGATGATGCCTGGCTTCTCCACCAACACCGAGGTGACCGAGTACTCCGGCCGCGGCGTGGGCATGGACGTGGTGAAAAAGAACGTGGCCGACGTGGGCGGCACCGTCACCATCACCAGCGAGTGGGGCAAGGGCATGACCACCACCCTGAAGATCCCCCTGACCATGGCCATCATGGACGGCATGGAGGTCTCGGTGGGCGGCTCCATGTTCACCATCCCCATCAACAGCATTCAGTCCTCCCTCAAGGTCACCGCCGGGGACATCATTCATGACCCCGCCCAGGGCGAGATGATTAAGGTGCGCGACAACTTCTACCCCATCATCCGGGCAAAGGAGCTCTTCCAGATGGAGGATGGCTGCGACAATATTGAGGACGGCATTCTTATGTGGGTGGAGGCCGGCGAGCACTCCTACTGCCTGTTTGTCGACGAGTTGATGGGCGAGCAGCAGATCGTGGTCAAGCCCCTGCCCAACTATGTCAACAGCTTCGGCGTCAAAAACTACGGAATCACCGGATGCAGCATTCTGGGTGACGGAAGCATCAGCATTATTCTGGACGTAATCAACGTCTATACCGCCGCCCACAACGTCTTTTGATCCAGGACTTTTGTAAAGAAGGGAGAAACAACCATGCAGCAAGCTGAGGAAGTATTGTTCGCAACAGAGGCCCAAATAGACGATTATACCGATCAGGCCCCTGAGATTCAGACCAACAAATATCTGATTTTCTCCTCCGACAGCCTGATGTACGGCATCAAGGCCGATCAGGTGAAGGATATCATCACTGACTACGCCATCACTCACCTGCCCCGGGTGCCCAGCTATGTCAAGGGCGTAATCAATCTGCGGGGGCAGATCATTCCCATGGTGGATATCCGTCTGCGCCTGGGCAAGCCCGGGCAGGAGAGCTTCTGCGGCATCGTGGTGGATGTTGACGGCAATCAGGTTGGTATTCTGGTGGACATGGTGGAGCAGATGGTGGATGTGCCTTTGGATGCCATCCTTCCCGTCCCCACCAGCAACGGCCAGGCCATGGTCTCCGGCATGTGCACCCTGCCCGACGGGAACACCATGCTGGAGCTGGACTGCGAGCTTCTGCTCCACGATTGATATCCCCCAACACCGATCTGAGGAGGGAATTTTGAGATGATACAGCCCATCTCCGATGAAGATTTCCGCCGGCTGGTCCAATTTATCAAGAGCCAATACGGCATTACCCTGGAGGAAAAACGGCAGCTGGTCACCAGCCGCCTGTCCTCCATGCTGTCCGAGCAGGGATATACTGATTTTTCCCAGTTTGTCACCCAGCTCCTCAAGGAGAAGGATCCCCAGAAAATCGAACAGGTGCTCAATCGCCTGACCACCAACTACACCTTCTTTATGCGGGAGACGGAGCACTTCGACTTTTTTACCAAGGTGGTACTGCCTGAGCTGGTGCGCAAATACCAGAAGAAAAAATCCCTGGCTATCTGGAGCGCCGGCTGCTCCAGCGGTGAGGAACCCTATAACCTCTCCATGTACATCAAGGACTATCTGGGTATGCAGGCCAGCCAGTGGGACACCCGTATTCTGGCCACAGACATCTCTCAGAAGGCGCTGGCCAAGGCTAAAAAGGGTATTTATGAGGTGCCGGACACCGTGCCCGAATCTTGGCGCAGGAAATACTTCAAAAAAATCGAGGGCAGCCGGTACGCCGTCTCCCCGGAGATTCGAAACAATGTGATTTTCCAGACCTTCAATCTGATGGACCCCATCAAGTTCCGGGTAAAATTTGACGTGATTTTCTGCCGGAATGTGATGATCTATTTTGACCAGCCCACCAAAGACGCGCTGGTGCGCCGGTTCTTCGACGCCAGCAATCCCGGCGGCTATCTGATGATCAGCCATTCGGAAAACCTGAGCAAAAACACCCCCTACACCATGGTGGCCCCATCCACCTTCCAGAAGAAATAGTGCTCTTGTCCCCGCCCGCAGACCGGGCAGGGACAATGGGCGACTATCTGTCAAAGGAGAGAGCTCTATATGTGGCCATCCAATAAGAAAATACGCGTTATGGTGGTAGACGATTCCGTTCTGGCCCGTACTATGATCTCCAACGGCCTGAACGCCTCCCCCCGGATCGAGGTGGTGGCCACCAGCTTCAACGCCAACGACGCCAAGTCTAAAATACTTCAGGCCAAGCCCGACGTTATGACTCTGGACGTGGAAATGCCAGGGATGAACGGCATCGAATTTCTCAAGCAGCTGCTGCCCACCTGTCCCCTGCCGGTGATTCTGGTGTCCTCCCTGGACCTACGGGTCTTCGACGCCCTGTCCGCCGGTGCGGTGGACTTTGTCCGCAAACCGGAACCGGGACAGAACGAGGCCTTCATCGCCGCCTTAATCCAGAAGGTGGTGGCCGCCGCGGGCGCCCATGTCCGGCCCCGGCCAGGCATGCCCGCGCCCACCCTCAAGCCCAGCCCCGGTCCGGCGATTCCCGCCCCCGGCGCCCCCCGCCTGCTCACCACTGGCACAAAGCCCGTCCTGCCCGCGCCCACCCTGCTGGGCAACCGGCCCGGTCTGGACAGCTTTATCATTGGCTTGGGCGCCTCCACCGGCGGGACGGAGGCCACCCTCGAAGTGATGAAGCGGCTGCCCGCCGACACCCCGGGCATGCTCATTGTTCAGCACATGCCCGTGGGCTTCACCCAGATGTACGCCGACCGGCTTAACCGCCTGTGTCACATGGAGGTGCGGGAGGCCAGGCACGGCGACGAGATTCACCGCGGGCTGGCCTTGCTCGCCCCCGCCGACTTTCAGATGAGAGTGGTCCGCTCCGGGAGTCGGTATACCGTCTCCTGTCAGCCGGGGGAGAAGGTCAGCGGACACCGCCCCTCGGTGGACGCCCTGTTTTTCTCCATGGCGGAACAGGTCCGGTGCAAAATGGCCGGCATTATCATGACCGGTATGGGGCGGGATGGCGCGGACGGCCTTTTGAAAATGCGGCAGGCCGGAGCTTACACCATCGGTCAGGACAAGGAATCCTCTGTGGTCTACGGCATGCCCATGGTGGCCTACAACATCGGAGCTGTTCAGATTCAGGGCTCCTGCGAGGACATTGCCGGTATTCTTCTGCGCCACCTGCAAAAACAGTAAAACATCCCCCCGGCTTTGGTCGGGGGGATGTCTCGTCTTGTAAAAAAGACAACCACAGGCTATGCCTGTGGAATAAAAAAGGCTATGCCTATGAGTAGAAATGATAAACCTCCAACGATACAATAGGAGATGGTTTGCCGACCACATCTGAAAAGTATCGAAGGAGGAATATCAATGTTTAAGAAAAAAGAGGAAACAGACAGCTTGGCGCATACACGGTGGAACTGTAAGTATCACATAGTTTTTGCACCAAAATACCGCCGACAGATAATATATGGGCAGATAAAAGCAGACGTAGGGAGTATCATACGAAAATTGTGCGAGTATAAGGGCGTAGAAATATTAGAAGCAG
The DNA here is from genome assembly GCA_041223805.1 of Oscillospiraceae bacterium 44-34. GTDB lineage: Bacteria > Bacillota > Clostridia > Oscillospirales > Oscillospiraceae > Lawsonibacter. Next base: position 51,455 of record JBCLQX010000013.1, read on the forward strand.
AAGCCTGCCCGGACCATATCCACCTGTTGGTTAGTATCCCACCTAAGTATAGTGTATCACAGTTTATGGGATATCTCAAAGGAAAAAGTTCGCTGATGATATTTGATAGACATGCGAATTTGAAGTATAAATATGGAAATCGGCAATTTTGGTGTAAAGGCTACTATGTGGACACAGTAGGGCGGAATAAGAAAGCGATTGCGGAATATATCCGAAATCAGCTGGCAGAAGATAAATTGACTGACCAACTGACGATCAAGGAATACTATGACCCGTTTACGGGTGAGCCAGCTAATAAGAGCAAATACAAACAGCCCCACTTTGTGGGGCTGTTTGTAAGAATATGCGGTCGGCAGACCGTTTCACCGCGCCTTGAGGCGCGGCCAATATCACGCCCTTATAGGGCGAGTGCAGGCCACCCGTTTTACGGGTGGTCCTGACTCTCTCTCAGTTCCGCTTGCTGCCCAAAAAGCGCAGCAGATACAGGAACAGATTGACAAAGTCCAGATACAGCTGGAGGGCGGAGAAGATAGAGGCCTTGGCCAGCATCTCAGGGGAGGCCGCATAGTAGTTGTAGAAGGCCTTGATCCGCTGAGTGTCATAGGCGGTGTAACCCAGGAAGGTGGCAATACCGATGAGGCAGACCACCCTGTCGAACATCTGTAAGCCGGGAATGAGCAGGGACAGCAGCGAAAAAACGATCAGGAAGATCAGCCCGGAGAGGAGGATGGTACGAAGCCCGGACAGATCCCGCTTGGTGATATAGCCATAGGCGGCCAGGGCGCCGAAATAGACGGCGGTGAGCAGGAAAATCATAATGAAGCTGGTCATCCGGAACACATACATATACACCGACAGTGTGATACCGAACAGGGCGGAGAACACCACAAACAGGGCAATAGCGGTGCCCACGGCCATTTTCTCAATACGACGGACCATGGTGACGGCAATAATCAGCGTAGCCACCAGCAGGATCATGTGCAGCGCCGGAATATCCCGATACATCACCCAAGTAATGTCGGTGATATAGCCAAATGTCGCCACGCCGAATGTGACCAGCAGGCCCAGCATCATCCACAAGAAGGTCTTGGCGGTGTACTGGCCCAGGGTGTCCCCCGTGCTGGAGGCATAACCCCGGTCAAACTCATAAGGATCAAAGCTCATAAACAGACAACTCCTTTCAGGTTGGACAGCTTCTTTTCAGTCTGCCCGCTTGAGATTGGTTCTATTATAGCGCCGCCCGCAGAAAAAATCAACCGGTTTTACTGTCCAAAGGCGACGTCGTAAAAATTGTTCTCCACAATCATGGCAGTGCTGTCCAGCTTATAGCCCACCAGCTTCTTCATGGCGGAGACGTAGCTGTCCTGTTCCTCGGCGGTCATGGAGACCCCCTCCGCCGGGGTGAACTCGCCGGTAAAGCGGTTATAGAAGCCCCGGTCGGACTTCCAGCACCGGGAGGTGAAGATCACCAGTCCCTCGCTGTCTGAGAGGGCATCGCTGCCGTCCAGCATCCGGGAATCGTACTCCAGCCCCAGCAGGTTGGAGACGGTGGGCAGAATGTCCACCTGCCCTACCACCTTATCCACAACTACTGGCTCCTCCATACTGGCCGACCACATAATCAGAGCGCTTTTATACACATCGAAGTTAATGTTGCCCTCCTTCAAATACTCCAGATCGTCGGAGCTGCCGAATTTCTGCCCGGCCAGTTCTTCCAGCGTGGCCACATCAAAGTAGGGGATGTGGTCAGGGGCGGCCACGATGAGGGTCTGGTCCAGCTTGCCCGCCTGCTCCAGCCGCTGAATCAGATACTCCAGCGCCCGGTCCACCTCGATGGCGGTGCCAATATAGTTCTTGGTGGTGTCCGTGTAGGGCAGGGGGTCCAGAATATCCCTGTACTGCTTGGGGACCCGGTTGTTCGAATAGGGCATGTGGCCGCTGATGGTCAGGTAATAGACGTGGAAGGGGGTGTCACTGTTGATATAATTGTCAATGCTGGCCTCGATGGCATACTTATCCCGCTGGGGCCAGAGCAGCTTGCCGCTCTCGCTGACCTCCAGATTTTCAAAATTGCTCAGCTTGCCCCACTGGGTGATCTGTTCGTCGCCCACATTGAACTGGTGCCAGTCGTAGCCCAAATTGGGGTGGGACTGGTCCCGGCCGTACATGTTGCTGTTGGCGTGGTAGCCCTGAACCAGATACCCCTCCCGGCCCAGCTGCCGGGCCAGGGTGAAGTGAGCGTCAAAGGTCTTTTTGTTTTGTCCGTCGGCGTCCTTAAAGCGCAGCTCGCCGGTGCGCGGCAGGGTGGCCGGGTTGCCGTTCTTGGGATACAGGCCCAGCAGGTTTTGACACTCGCCGCCGGAGGTGCTGGTGAAATGAAGGGGGGTATAGAAGTTGTTGAATACAAATCCCTCATGGGTTAGCTTGTAGAGGGTGGGGGTCAGCTCTTTGTCAATGGCATAGCCGGAAAAGCCCTCCAGCGTAAAGAAAATCACATTATAGTTCTCAAACATGCCGGTATACTCATTTTTCCTGGTAGGGGTGATGCTGTTGAAATACTCGGCCAGCCACTTGATATCCTTGTTGGAGGCACTCTCCGCCAAGGCGGCCAGATCCACATTCATCACGTTGGGGGAGGTGTCAACCACAGGGACAGGATCTCCGGTCTGTGAGCTGTCCCCGACGGAGGTGTCTGCGCTGGAGGAGCCACCCGGCGGAATCAGTCCGCCAATGCCGCTGAAATCGGCGTCCAGATCGTTTTTAGGCGGGAAAATCATGTGCTTCACATCCAGCCGAAGCATGTTCAACAGGCCCAGTTGCTCCACCTGGTCGTCCCCATTGCTGTTCATCCGATACAGCATCGCCGGGGTGATGTCCCCCTTCCAGGGCAGATGGATAACCCCCAGACCCACAATGTGGACCACCGCGCAGGCCCCCAGCACCAGTCCGGCAAAACGGATGTCCAGCCGCTCGAAGCCCAGCAACTGGGTACCGAACACGCACAGCAGGATGGCGGGCAGGAGGAACACCAGAATAATGGGAATTTTTGACAGAACGGTGGACACAATCACATCGGCATAGTCGCTGAGCTTGTTGCCAGCCGCCGTTTTCAGCATGCTGGGACCGTAGTAGGACTGGAGGATGATCTTGGCAATCACCTCCACCACAAAAATGAGAGAGAGACCTACCGCCAGAATCTTCGCAATCAGGCTGTTGAACAGCCGCCGCCAGGGCAGAGCCAGTGCAGAAAGAAAAAATCCACCTGCAATCCCGAACACCAGATAAACTGGAGCGTATGCCAGGTTGGTTTTCATGTAGATATGGAATACCAGCTCCAGATACAGCAGCAGCGCCGGGAACAGCAGCACCCGGGCCATGGTCTGCACCAGCACAGCATCTCCGCTCCGGCTGGAACGCCTGCCCGTTCGCCTTCCGTTATACGCCATTGGAATCAACCTCCCAATCAGTACCATGTTTTACCTATTTACTTTACTCACTTATAATGCCGCAGTCAAGGGATATTTCTTTAACATTTTATAAAATTTCTGTTCTGTGCTCTTTTGCGCACTTCTTCGCATTTGCCCTTGCAAAGCCTGTCATATTTTATTATAATGCCAACAAAAATGCGGCAGCTTTATGGGGATTACCAGCACCCGCAAGCCTGCATAGGTGAATCGCACTCACCCACACAATGGCAAAAGGCCGCGCCGCATTGGTTATTATACAACAGGCCGCCCTTCCGTCACAAATAAGGGGAACTTTCCCAATTAAACAAAGCCAACCTGTCACATTTTGCTGTGACAAGTCGGCTTTTGTATGCTGATTTGCCTTAATACAGAATTTTTCTCATAGTCTTCCCAATGCCGCTGCTCTCACTGCTGATCTGTTGGTGACGTGGGTACGGCAAGGTCAAGAGGCGCTTCCATTCTGTCCAAAGTATATTCAAAACAGACTACAGATTAAAATACCGCTCATACTCGGCGGGGTGAGGAATCGCGGAAATCTGGCCGCATTCCTTGCGCTTGGCTGCGATAAAATTGGTGAGCAGCCCTTCCGGGAAGACCCCGCCGGCCGTGAGGTAGTCGTGGTCGGCCTCCAGGGCGTCCAACGCTGCCTCCAAGGACGTGGGCAGCCCTTGAAGATTGGCCTTCTCCTCGTCAGACAGGGTATAGAGGTTAAAATCATAGGGCCCCCAGCCATTTTCTTTCGGGTCAATCTGATTTTTAACGCCGTCCAAGCCGGCCATCAGAATCGCCGCGTAGCACAGATAGGGGTTGCAGGTCCCGTCGGGCGTGCGGAGCTCAAAGCGGCGCAGATTGGGCGTTTTGGCGTAGGCGGGGATACGGATCACCGCACTGCGGTTGGAGGTGGCATAGCCCACCGTGACGGGCGCCTCATAGCCCGGAACCAGGCGTTTGAAGGAATTGGTGCTGGGATTGGTGATGGCACACAGCGAGGCAATATGCTTGAGCAGCCCACCCATGAAATAATGGGCAGTCCGGCTCAGGTGGGAGTAGCCCTCATCGTCGGAAAACACGGGCTGGCCGTCCTTCATCAGCAACACGTGGACATGCATGCTGCTGCCCGCCTCGCCATAGATGGGTTTAGGCATGAAGGTGGCTGTCATGCCATATTTCATGGCGGTGTTGTGAATGATATATTTCATCATCATGGCGTTGTCCGCCATCTTGGACATCTGGCCCAGCTTGGGTTCAATTTCAAACTGCCCGGACGCACCCACTTCGGGATGGTGATATTTGATGGCGATCCCCATCTTCTCCATCTCCAGGCACATCTCACTGCGGCACTCGTAGGTTTTGTCAAAGGGCTTGGCCACATGGTAACCCTTCTGGTAAGGGACCACACAGCCCATTCCCTCGTTGGCGCTGTTCCAATAGGACTGCTTGACGTCCAGCGTCATACCTGTACGGTTGGGCTGAACCTCCCAGCCCGCCTGGTCAAAGAGATAAAACTCAAACTCGGGCAGAACCAGCATCGTGTCGGCAATGCCGGAATCCCGCATATACTTTTCGGCAGCCAGGACAATATTTCTGGGGTACTGGTCCAGAGGATGGTTGTCGGGATAGCCGATCACCATGGCGTTGCCCGTCATTGACAGGGTAGGAACAGCGCAGAAGGGATCCGTTACCGCAGTGTCAGGGTCGGGGATAAAGACCATGTCGCTTTTTTCCACCACGGCATACCCATAATTGGAGGCGTCGAAACCAATTCCGCTGACCATCGTCTCCTCTGAAAAATTCTGGGCGGGGATGGTCACATGACGGAATTGCCCGTTGATATCCACCATTTTGAAATCCACCATCTGGATTCCCTGCTCCCGGATCATTGCCATAATTTCCTGGGCGGTCTTTGCCATAACAGTTTCCTCCTCGTTTTTTAGTGAATCCCGTTCCTCAGGGCAGCGCTTTGATATAGTCAATCACACATTGATTACTGGTAATGACAGGGCGTCCTACGCATCCCTCCAGCTCCTTTTGAACCTCCGCGGCGCGCAGGTTGGTGCAGGAGAAAAAGCACAGATCAGCCTCCTTGGGAACGCACTCCCGTTGAGACCGGGCCCAGCCGCAGATATCCGCCGGATCAAGGGCCGCGATATCATTGTCACAGGACAGGCCCATTCCAGCGATAAAAGAAACCTTCACACCAAATCGCTCCAGCGTCTCTCTGAAAAAGACATTCACCGCCTCTGTATAGGGGGTCAGCACCTCGACGGACCGGGCCCCGCGCCTGTCGATTTCCTTCAGAACCGCCCCCAGCGCGGTGATGGAGGGGCAGCTCAGCTCCCGCCTCATCTGCCGTTCAATGGCCAGCATCCCCTCTCGTCCGTTGGCCGCCGAGGCCGAGGTGCAGCCGAAGACGGCGCACCCATAGGGCGCCACGCCTTTCAGATAGCGCAGCGCCGCGGGCAGCTCCTCCGCCACCATTCTCCGCTCCGCCTCCTCGCCCACGTCGTCCAGCCACATCCGCTGGACGTGGATGACGTGGCCAGGCAGCATGCGCGCGCAGTCCATCTCGGCAGTCACATCCGTGTGGGGCAGCAGGTACGCCACATGCCTCAGGTTTTCCACAGGCCTCACCACCGATTTGATAATTTCAAATACCATTTGATATTATTATCATAGCAAAAGGGGACAGTCCATTTCAAGTGTAGAATTTTATGAAGAATCACCTCTGTATTTGGGCAATATACACAATCTAATCAGCTAAAAAGCTTCTGTGTCAGATCAAAAGAGAGCGCCTTCAGGTCGGTGACAATATCCTTTTTCTGCGCGCTCAGGCGGAACGCCATCCCCGCCGCGCTGACGGTGGCAAAGAGCTGTCCCGACTTGTTATAGACTGGTACAGACAGAGCGTAAACGCCCAGGCCCAGCTCCTCGTCCTCCACTCCATACCCCTGGCGGCGCACCGCCTCAAGCTCCTCCTCCAGCTGCTGGAGGGAAGTAATGGTCTTCTCGGTGCGGGGAATCAGCCGGTTGACCTGGAGATACTGCTGCAGCTCGCTCTCACTCATGCTGGCCAGCAGCACCTTCCCCGACGCGGAGCAGTACAGCGGCTGAACATAAGCGGCATAAGTGGTAATGGCGTAGGCCTCACTTTTGGGCCGGATGCGGTTTACCAGCAGAAGCTCCCCCAGCTCCAGCATGAACAGGCAGCAGCTGGCTCCATGCTGGTTGGCGATATAGTTCATCCCCTCCAGCGCCGCCTCCTTCAGCAGATTGCGGATCGAGGCGTCCATCGGGCCGAACCTGCGGGCGAAGTACCCGCCCAGCATATAGCGTCCACTGGAATTCTGCCGGACAAAATCATTTTGATACAGCGTGTTTAAAATTCCGTGGACGGTGCTCTTGTTCAAGTCCAAGGCCGCACTGATTTGCCCTAACGTGAGCTCAGTGCTGATGTCCTCAAAGCAGTTGATAATGTCGATGGCGCGCTGAACCGACTGAATGGTCCGCCCTGTCTTCTGCGGCTGCATAACCGTGCCCCTTCCTCTTTTTTGTGCAGAGATTCAGAGCCTGCCCCCTCAATAATCCCTGAATCTCTGTCAGCATTTCTTTTCGTGGTTCGATTGTATCACGAAACGGCGGCCAGAACCAGATGTTTTTAAAATATTTGCGGAACAGCGTACCGCTTGTCAAATCAGAGAGAACGACAAAAAATTTGATATTATCAAAATTTTATTGTATGCTATTGACAATAACAAATTACTCATGTAGTATGTGACATAAGCATATTATATATGATATTATCAAACAAACTCAGGAGGTGATACGCCGCTGCCCCCCATCGAAGCCATACCGCACACTTTGAGAGGAGAATCGTACATGAAAAAGTATACCCTGAAAGAGAAGCTTATGTCTGTTGGCCCCGGCATGCTGATCGTGGGCTCCTTCATCGGCCCCGGCACCGTGACCAGCGCGACCCGCGCAGGCGCGAATTACGGCTATTCCCTGTTCTGGTGCGTCATCTTTTCTGTCATCGCGGTCATCGTGCTCCAGGGAATGGCGTCCCGTCTGGGCATCATCACACAGGAGGGCCTCGCCGAAAACCTGGTGAACGACTTCAAGCAGCACCCCGCTCTACAGAAGACCCTCTGCTGGCTGGTGGCCATCTCCATCGCCATCGGCGGCTTCGCCTATATGGCGGGCGACCTGACCGGCACCTCCATCGGCATCTCCGCCCTGACCGGCATCTCCCCCCGGATCATTGCGCCTCTGTGGGGCGTATGTATTCTCCTGATCGTCACCTTCGCCCGGGAAGCGGTCAAGTTTTTAGAGAAGCTCCTGGGCGTCTGCGTCTCCATCATGGCAGTGGTGTTTGTCATCACCATGGTCGTGGTAAAGCCCGACCTGACCAAGGTCTTCGCCGGCATTATCCCCACCATCCCCTCCGGCGGCGCGCTGTACTGTGTCTCTCTCATCGGCACCACAGTGGTTCCTTACAACCTGTACCTCCACGCCGCCAGCTCCGCCAAGACCTGGCACAACCCGGATGAGCTCCCTCTGGCCCGGTTCAGCACCAACTTCTCCATGATCGTGGGCGGCGTTGTAACCAGCGCGATTCTGATCACCTCCGCCACGGTCATGCAGGGCATGACCGTGAACAACGCCATGGATATGGCGGTGCAGCTGGAGCCCACCCTGGGTACCTTCGCGGAGCCCTTCATGGCCATCGGTCTGATTGCCGCCGGCATCTCCTCCGCGGTTTGTACTCCTCTGGGCGTCTCCTATGTTTTCGCCGGACTGTTCGGCTGGCAGACCAATAAGAGCGACAAACGCTATACCGTTACCAACACCGCCGTGCTGGTAACCGGCATCATCCTGGCCGCCATCGGCTGGGACCCCCTCGCTCTGATTATCGCCGCCCAGGCGGTTAACGGCGTGATCCTCCCCGTCAGCGTGGGCGTGGTCCTCTATTTGACCAGCCGCAGCAAGATTATGGACAAATACAAGAACACGCTTCTCCAGAACATTCTGGGTCTGGCCGTCTTCGGCATCTCCCTCATCATTGGCATTAACAGTCTGGTGTCTCTGTTTTAACCTCTGATTGGGTCGTGACGCGTGGGACAGAGCCCCCGCGTCACGGCTCGTTTCACAATAAATGATTGAAAGGATGTATTTCCATGAAGGACAGCAAGCCCACAATCTACGACCCCGAATTTCTGCCCACCAATATTTACAGCGGCGTCCCCTCCTTTTTGAATCTTCCTGTCATCGAGACCCAGGAGGACCTGGAAGCTGTGGACGTGGCGGTGATGGGCGTACCCTGGGAAGGAGGGTGTACCATCGGCGGCTACTCCTCCTGCACCGAGGGCCCCAAGTCCATCCGCTCCGCCTCCATCCGGTACACCGGCTACCTGCCTGAGTTCGACATTGATTCCTTTGCCCACCTCAAGGCCGGCGACTGCGGCGACATCCCCGTCCAGAACGGCAATTATGACTTCACCTTCGCCGAAATCCGCAGGCAGTTTGGACAGATCGTGGACGCCGGCGCCATCCCCATCGTACTGGGCGGCGACCACTCCATTGCCTATCCCACCATCAGCGAGCTGGCCAAGCGCCACCCCAAAAAGGTGGGTGTGCTCCACTTCGACGCCCATCTGGACAACTATTCCGCCTTTGGCGAGGACCCCTACTCCCGCTGCTCCCCCTTCTACTGTCTGTACAACGACCCCAACATGGACCCCACCAAAATCGTACATATCGGCATCCGCGGTCCCCGCAACCACCAGGAGGAGCGCGCCAACGCCAGAAAATACGGTGCCACAGTGATTCCCTCCATGGAAATTAAAAAGGAGGGCTGGGAGGCCTCCATCCGGAAGGCTCTGGAGATCGCCTCCAAGGACACAGAGGTCCTCTATGTGACGATCTGCTCCGACTGTCTGGACGCCGCTTTCATGCCCCAGGGCCCCCAGGACATGGGCGGACTGACCTCCTTTGAGCTGATGATGATGGTCCACGAGTGCGGCAAGGCCGGCGCCTCCGCCTTCGATTTCGTGGAGATTTATCCCGAAAACGGCAGCCTTCAGACAGCCTCCCACGTCGGCTGCTGGATGGCTCTGTACTTCCTGAACGGCGCGGCGGAATACCGCATGAACCATGGCTGAGCGCCGGTCTGTTACCCAGCTGCTGGACGAGCTGGCCCGGTTCAGCAGCACTGATCCGGAGCAGGAGGGTGTGACCCGCCTGCCCTTCACCCCGGAGCAGGAGCGGGCCGCCCGCTGGCTGGCGGAGCGCATGGAGGCGCTGGAGATGTCCCCCCGGATCGATTCCTGCGGCACTGTGGCGGGCTTCCTGCCTGGCCAGAGCGATGAGGTACTGATTCTGGGTTCCCACTATGACAGCGTACCCAACGCAGGCCGCTATGACGGCTGCGCCGGGGTCATCGCCGCGCTGGAGGTGGTCCGCCGCTTGAAGGAGGCTGGGGAGCTGCCCCGGTATTCCTTGATGGTCATGGCCCTCAACGACGAGGAAGGAGTCCGCTTTACCGACGGCTTCCTCTCCAGCCGGTCTGTCTGCGGCGTCCTGACCGGGGACAGCCGGGAGCGTATCCTGGACCGGGAGACCGGTCAGCGCTTGGGAGAGCTTCTGGACGCCTCCCCCTTCCAGGGAGAGCCAATCCGTCTGCCCGAACGGGCCAGGGCTTATCTGGAATTTCATGTGGAACAGGGCCCTGTTTTGGACTGTGAGGGGCTGTCCGCCGCCGTTGTGGACCGGATCGTGGGGGTATACCACTGCTTTTACTGCCTCCATGGGAGCCAAAACCACGCGGGCACCACACCCATGTTCAGCCGCGCCGACCCGGTTCCAGTCTTTGGCCGGATTGCCGCCCAACTTCCCGATCTGGCTCAGGAATTCCCTGGAAGCGTGGCCACCATCGGCTGGGTCGAGCTTCAGCCCAACGCCCCCAATGTGATTCCCGGCACGCTGAAATTCAGCGTGGACCTGCGGTCCGCCGACCCGAAAACCCTGGAGCAGCTCTGCGCCAGAACAGACAAGCTGGTCCGCTCTCAAGCCGCTCAGGCCGGCCTGGAGCTGACGCAAAAGCCCAGCACCAGCGCGGCCCCAGTTGCCATGGACGCCGGTATGAGAGCCCTGCTGGACCGCTGCGTTGCCCGTGTGGGGCTGCCTGTCTTCCACATGAACAGCGGCGCGGGACACGACGCTCAGATTTTTGCCCAAAAACTGCCTGCGGCTATGCTTTTTGCCCGCAGCCGCGCCGGAGCCAGTCACTGCCGGGAGGAATTCACCTCGGAGGAGGACCTGGAGCGGGCCTGCGGCATTCTTTACCAATTCGTGAAGGAGGATTTTTAAGTGGAAGAAAAGAAAAACGTTCCCGGAGCCGGGACTGACCCCGCGCTGGAGCTGGAGCCCGTCAACATGTACGTGCTGTTCGCCCGTCTGTTCGCCGATATCGCCCGCGAGGTGGAAAAGGCCTGCGGCGAGGAGGGCATCCAGGCGGTCCGGGAGGGTGTGCGCATCTTCGGCGAGAAACGAGGGCAGGACATCGCCCGCAGAGCCAAGCTGATGGGCCACCAGTGCGACGCGGAGCACTATCTCTCCTGCTACGACATGGGCCGCAGCGACTTTTTCAGCAGCGATGACGACATTCAAAAGGACACGGTGGAGCAGGTCTTCACCAAGTGCGTTTTTGCCCAGACCTGGGAGCAGGACGGGGACCAGAAGTATGGCCTGCACTACTGCGAGATCATCGACCCCTCCATCGCCCGCGGCTATAATCCCTGTTTTCACTGCCTCCACGACAAGCATTTCTTCAAGGATGGACAGTGCCACTTCCTTTTTGAAATGAAACCGGAATCGGAATGATTCCCCCTCCTCTTCCAAGCCTTCAGCTGTCCCGGACATGAGCAGCTGAAGGCTGCCTTAATTCCCCTGCTGTTTTCCCTTTCAAAAACCGCCCGGCCCCTCCCTGACCGGCAGCCGCTCCTGTATTCCGGCGTCTCCCCGCAGGCTTCAAATGCTTTCCCTGTCCGCAAAAAGATTTGCCGGGTCGGTTTTGGATTTTTCTCTTGCGTTCCCGGAAAAAAACGGTTATACTGATAGGCGAGAGAGCGGGGCCGGACGCTCCGGCGGGGATGGCCGGAGCGTCCGGGACAATCTTAACATATTACATTTTAGGAGGAAACAGTTATGAAAGTAGCGATTTTCGGTGCCGGCACCATGGGCAGCGGTATTGCTCAGGTCTTTGCAGCCAAGGGCCACACCGCCCTGATGTACGCCAGCAGCGTGGCTTCCGCCCAGCGGCACAAGGACAACCTGGACAAGTCCCTGCAGAAGCGGGTGGACAAGGGCAAGATGGACCAGGCCGCCAAGGATGCCCTGATGGCCAACGTGCTGGTGGAGGAGAAGTCTGCGGCTGCCGACGCCGATCTGATCATCGAGTGCGTCAAGGAGGACATGGTCACCAAGAAGGAACTGCTCAACGAGCTGGATGCCATGTGCAAAGAGAGCGCCATCTTCGCCTCTAACACCTCCTCCCTGTCCATCACCGAGATGGCCCTGGGCCTGAAGCACCCCGTCATCGGAATGCACTTCTTCAACCCCGTGCCCAACATGAAGCTGGTGGAGATTATCCGGGGTGCCAACACCACTCAGGAGACCTTTGACGCCATCTGGAACCTGTCCAAGGAGATTGGCAAGGAGCCCGTGGAGGTGGCCGAGGCCCCTGGGTTTGTGGTCAACAAGATTCTCATTCCCATGATCAATGAGGCCGCCGACCTGTTATATACCGGCGTGGCCTCCGCCGAGGGCATTGACACCGCCATGAAGCTGGGGGCCAACCACCCCATGGGCCCCCTGGCTCTGGGCGATCTGGTGGGCCTGGACGTGTGTCTGGCCATTATGGACACCCTCTACAATGAGACCGGCGATCCCAAGTACCGCGCCTCCCTGCTGCTTCGTAAAATGGTCCGCGGCGGTATGCTGGGCCGCAAGACTGGCAAGGGATTCTTTGACTACAGCAAGTAAAAGGTTCAGGTCCCACCCTCCAAAGGGGTGGGACCTTTTTCCGTCCCCTTTGGAGCAACATCCGCATACTCCAGTTTAATCTATTTCTTAATAAAATAATTTAATTATCCAATCTCTGCCCATGATAGTGGAAATGACCTGGTTAGACAAAATAGTATCGCACAATTGCTTGACAACTTTTTCCAGAGCAGCAAGTAGGAAATTCCATACGGCCGGAGGACTGGACGGCGTGTGCCCTTTGAATCAAAGAAACAAATTAAAGCAGTTCCAGCGGCCGTACAAAACAGGTGCGAAAGGCTTCGCAAGCCTTCTTGACATTTTTTACAATTTGATTATAATATAGAAGAGAGGAAACCATCGCAATATCCAAATTCAAAAAAGGAGTCCTGACAATGAAAAAAGTTCTTGCATTTGCGCTTGCTATGTCCATGGCCCTGTCTCTGGCCGCCTGCGGCGGCGGAGAGGATAAATCTCAGACCCCGCCGCCTCCTTCCTCCGGCGGCGGCAGCAGCACCCCCACCAACCCCCCTCAGGAGGTGGAGCCCGACTATGACTACACCATCCGCATCTACTCCAACTCCAATTCCACCGAGCGGACTACCTGGCTGATTAACGAGGCCAAAAATGCTGGCTTCAACATCTCCATTGACGACAACTCCGTCATCTCCGGCGACACTGCCGCCATTCAGGCCGCCAATGAGAACAAGGACGGCGACCTGATTTTCGGCCTGAACGAGACCCGCTGGAGTCAGCTGGTCAACGGTACTTATGAGAATCTGTCCATTCTGGACTGGACACCCTCCTGGTCGGGCGACGTGGGCGAGTACGCCTACCCCGGCAAGGCCTACGGCCTGGTCATCCAAAACGTGCTGATGCTCTACCGCAACGACGAGCTGGGCACCAACGGCCAGGAGCTCCACTTTGACCACTGGGCCGACATTGTGGACTGCGGCTACTCCTGGTACCGCCAGAACAAGGTGGGCGGCACCACCAACGCCAACATCAACTCCGCCATGCTGTACGCCTTTGTAGATCCCGCTTCCCCCGCCGGCGGCATCTCCATCGACGGCTGGAAGACCCTTTGGAAGTACTGCGCCGAGGGTAAGAGCGGCGGCGACGATTACAAGTACGGCTTCGATCCCCTGAACAAGGGCGATGTACAGGTGTCCACCTTCTACTCCTCCTCCCTCTACGGCAAGATCGACGCTGCGGGCGACAGCTCCGACAAGCCCCTGAAGGGCACCATGGAGCCCGAGAACTGGAATCTGGTGGACATTGCCGACGGCACCTATTACATCGCCGAGTATATCGGCATCCTGGACAAAGCCGGCCGCACCCCTGAGCAGACCGCCGCGGTTCAGGAGTTTGCCGAGTGGTTCGGCTCCGCCGAGGTCCAGGCCGCTTGGGGCGAGGAGTTCGACTCCTACCCCTGCAACACCGAGGCCGCCAATATGCTCTACCCCGACGGCATTCCTCCCATCTATCAGCTCAAGAACTTTGCCCTGTCCAAGGTGGACGGCGACACCACCTATGCAGAGTACGTGGCCGCTCACTCCAGCGACTGGACCAACATTATGACCAACCTGGGCTTCTACTGGGCTGACGCCAGCGAGGCCAAAACTGAGCCTGACTGGGACAGCCTGGATTGGGCTACCCTGACCCAGTCCGCCGGCTAAATTCAATCGTTTGATCCGTGGCGGGCCGGGGAACCGGCCCGCCGCGCGTTTTAAATATAAAAAAGAGAGGGAGCATCGCCTATGATCCGACTCAACGACATCGTCGTCAAATTCGGCGACTTCACCGCCCTGCACGACATCAACGTCCATGTCCGGGAGGGGGAATTCTTCACTTTCCTGGGCCCCTCCGGCTGCGGGAAGACCACTACCCTACGTACCATCACCGGCTTCATCCAACCCGTCTCGGGCACGGTGGTGGTGAAGGGGAAAGACATCACCCACGTTCCCATCGAGGAGCGGAACATTGGCATTGTATTTCAGTCCTACGCCCTGTTCCCCACCATGACGGTGTATGACAACATCGCCTTCGGTCTGAAGCTGAAAAAGCTGAAAAAGGCCGAAATCGTCCAGAAGGTGAACGACATCGCCCAAAAGGTGGACCTGAGTGACGAACAGCTGAAAAAGGCGGTGAGCCAGCTGTCCGGCGGCCAGCAGCAGCGGGTGGCCATCGCCAGGGCGCTGGTCACCGAGCCTGCCATCATCTGCATGGACGAGCCGCTGTCCAACCTGGACGCCAAGCTGCGGGTGCAGCTGCGCAACGAACTAAAGCAGATGCAGAAGGATTTCGGCATCACCACCATCTACGTCACCCACGACCAGGAGGAGGCCCTCACCCTGTCTGACCACATCGCCGTGTTCAACAAGGGGGTCATCGAGCAGATCGGCACCCCAAACGAGGTATACAACCACTCCGCCACCGAGTTTGTCTGCAACTTCATCGGCGACATTAACCTCCTTCAGGGGGAGGCGGTGGCCGCCCTGAACGCAGGCGGGGGACAGGTGGACCCCGCCGCCCAGAACTACATCCGACTGGAGCGTATCCATGTTAATGTGGACCCCAAGCCGGGGAACGTGGTGCTGTCCGGGGTGGTGGACAGCCGGGAGTACTACGGGCTGTACATCAAGTATTACATCAAGGCCGCCGGACAGACCATCAAGGTCATCGAGAAAAACGACGGTGTGAACATCTACGAGGCGGGCCAAGCTGTGAAGGTGGTCATGGACCCCAGAGACGTAATGGCCTACCCGGCCGGTTAAAGGGGGAGATACTATGACCAAAAGCCGCTCCAGCGCCCTGAGCCCGGCCCTGCTGGTGAAGATTTTCGGCGCAGCCTTCTTCGCCTATCTGTTCCTGGGCTTTATGCTGCTGCCCTGCCTGAACACCCTGGCCAGCATTTTCACCACCCAGAACGCCTCAGGGCAGACCGACCCTCTGGCAGTCATCCGCTTTTTCTTCGCCGGCAACATGGGCTCTTATGTGTGGAATTCCCTGAAGCTGGCCATCTGCCTGGTGGTTACGGTCAACGTGGTGGGCGTGTCCATCGTCCTTCTCACCGAGTACTTCGACATCAAGGGGGCCAGGATCCTCCGCCTGGGCTACATGACCACCCTGATCTACTCCGGCGTGGCTCTGGTGACAGGCTACCTGTTCCTCTACGACAGCAACGGCATCATCACCACCTTGCTGGTGAACGCCTTCCCTGGCATGAATCCCAACTGGTTCTCCGGTTTCAACGCGGTGCTGTTCACCATGACCTTCGCCTGTACCAGCAACCACGCCCTGTTCCTGCGCAACGCTATCCGGGGCATCGACTACAACACGGTGGAGGCCGCCCGAAACATGGGAGCCCGGCCCTTCAAGGTGCTGTGGAAGGTGGTCTTTCCCACCCTGGTGCCCACCATGTTCTCCCTGACGGTGATGACCTTCATCACTGGCCTGTGCGCCATGTCCGCCCCCACTCTGCTGGGCTACGACTCCATCAATCCGGAGATCGTCCGTCTGGCCGGCTCTTCCACGGCGGACGAGGCTTTCCCCCAGGCCCGGGCGGCCCTGCTGTCCATCATTCTGGCTATGTTCACCATCGTCCTGCTGACGGTGCTGTCCTCCTACGAGCGGAAGGGCCACTACCTGTCGGTCTCCAAGACCAAGGCCAGGCTGCAAAAGCAGAAAATCGACAACCCTGTGGCCAATGTCCTGGCCCACATCTACGCCTATGTCCTGTTTGTGATCTATATGATCCCCGTGGTGATGATCGTTATTTTCTCCTTCCAGACCTACGGGGCCATCCGGATGAAGCGGCTGGACCTGTCCAACTGGACCCTCATCAACTTCTTCGGCACCCAGGACTACCAGTACCTCACCAACCGGGGCACCTACAAGACCCGGAAGGGCTCCATCTCCGGCCTCTTCGCCAACGAGGCCACCCTGGGCGGCATCAAGCTCAGCTTTGTACTCTCCGCCATCGCCGCCGCCCTGGCCTGCGTCATCGTGGTGGTGGCCTGCAACTACATCTTTAAAAACCGGAAGAAGAAGTCAGGCACCGTTCTGGAGTACTGCCTGCTCTTCCCCTGGCTGCTGCCCACCATCCTGATCTGCTACTCCTATCGGGTGTACTTCAATAGTGAGGACGTGTGGTATGTGGGCGGCACCAACCTGTACTACGCCAACCACGTGCGGCTGCTGATCATTCTGGCCTACACGGTGGTCAAGCTGCCCTTCTCCCTGCGGATGATAAAAGCAGCCTTCTACGCCATCGACGAGGAGCTGGAGGACGCCGCCCGGAATCTGGGCTCCAGTCCGCTAGTGACCTTTCTCAAGGTAAAGCTGCCCATCATCCTGCCCTCGGTGCTGGCGGTATTCGCCCTGAACTTCAACGCCCTGTTCACCGAGTACGACATGTCGGCCACCTTTGCCAGCTCCTACGGCACCACCTACGCCATGGTCATTCAGTCCATGTGCCGGGAGGAGGGGCTGTACGGCTACAACGTGAACGCCTCGGGCCGGCGGTGCGCATCCACGGTATTCATTATGATCGTATCGGGTATCATCCTGTATCTGGTTTACGGCGTGGGCGCCCGGGACCTGGGAGAGCGGCTGGAGATCCGTGACCGGCGGCGGAAGCGGCTGGAAAAGCTGAAGAGCTTTGGAAAAAAGCCTAAGGAGGTTCGCGCATGATTCGCAACATTGTATTTGACATGGGCAATGTGCTGATTCGGTGGTGTCCCGAGGTCTTCATCGACCGGCTGGGAATTCCGGAGGAAGACCGCCCGGCTCTGCTCCAGGAGGTCTTCACCTCGGTAGATTGGATTCAGCTGGACCGGGGGATCGTTACATGGCAGGAGGCCGCCGCCAGAATGTGCCGCCGCCTGCCGGAGCGGCTTCACAGGGCCGTCCGGGAATTGACGGGGAACTGGTGGCGCGGCCCGCTAATCCCCATAGAGGGGACAGCGGAGCTCATTCGGGAACTGAAGGTCTTGGGCTATGGCATCTATCTGCTGTCCAACGCCAGCGTGGAT
Source organism: Oscillospiraceae bacterium 44-34 (assembly GCA_041223805.1). GTDB lineage: Bacteria > Bacillota > Clostridia > Oscillospirales > Oscillospiraceae > Lawsonibacter. Next base: position 68,994 of record JBCLQX010000013.1, read on the forward strand.
CTGCCAAGATTTTTCAACCGCATTCCAGGCAGCGAGTGCTTCGACGGACGGATTGTTTCCGCCGACTGGAAATTGCTCAAGCCTCAACCGGAGCTCTATCAGGTTCTCCTCCGGGAGTATGCTTTGAACGCGGAGGAGTGTTTCTTCGTGGACGACCTGTTTATTAATGTGGAGGCAGCGGTTCTGGTGGGCATGTCCGGGACTGTCTTCCGGGGAGCGAACGGCCTGCGCCGGGCACTGAGAGAGGCCGGTGTGCCCGTTGCGGAGGAGTGCGGAGACTAACGGTTTTCTCTGGATGGGCGGAAAACAGGGCTTGCAAAGCTGAAAAAAAAGTGATATAATTTTTCCGCTTACTACTCAAAAAGGGGAAGATTTTCATGTCCGGACATTCCAAGTGGCACAATATTCAAAAGACCAAGGGGGCGGCGGACGCCAAGCGCTCCCAGATTTTTACAAAAATCGCCCGTGAAATGATTGTCGCGGTGAAGACCGGCGGCAGCGGCGATCCGGCTAACAACTCCCGTCTGGCCACCGTCGTGGCGAAGGCCAAGGCGGCCAATATGCCAAACGACAATATCAAGCGCACCATCGACAAAGCGCTGGGCTCCGGTAATACTGACAGCTTTGAGAATGTGGTTTATGAAGGATACGGCCCCAACGGCGTGGCCGTCATTGTGGAGGCCCTTACCGACAACCGCAACCGCACCGCTCCCGAGGTGCGCCACCTGCTGGACAAATACGGCAAGGGCCTGGGGGCTACGGGCTGCGTTTCTTGGTCCTTTGACCGCAAGGGCGTCATCGTCATTGAGGCGGAAGACTTGGACGAGGATACCGTCATGATGGACGCTCTGGATGCCGGCGCCGACGATATGCAGGCCGACGATGAGGTTTTTGAGGTCTATACCGACCCGGACGCCTTCCCCGCTGTTACCCAGGCGCTGGAGGAAAAGGGCTATGTGTTCCTGGAGGCCGGCGTGCAGATGGTGCCTCAAAATTATGTCAAGCTCACCGATGAGGGCGATATCAAAAACATGGAAAAGCTCATAGACCTGCTGGAGGAAAACGACGACGTGCAGAACGTCTACCACAACTGGGAGCAGGAGTAAAAACTATCTCTCAAAACAGGCGGCCGTCCCGCGATGGGACGGCCGCTGTATTATCTGGCACTTGGGATCAGGAGCATCCGACCGTGGGGCAGAGCTTCCTCGTCCAGCTCGTTGGCCTGGAGAATGCGCTCCATGGTGGTTCCGTGAGCCTTGGCGATATCCCACAGCTCCTCCCCCGGGGAGGGCATACGCAGAACCACGGAGGGCCTCTGGCCCTCTCCGACGCTCCGGGCCTCACCCATCTGAGCCGCAGTCACCACCGGGACGGCGGTGGTCTGCGTGGTCAGACAGTGGAATTCCACAGTAAAGCGGACCTCAACTCCGCCAGCGGCGGGGGCGGCGAAGACCTCCCCGGGGCAGTCGCAGAAGCAGGAACATCTGGACCCTTCCGCACATTCCAGGCGGCAGGTCACCGGAAGGGAGCGGCGGATACACTGGACCAACTCGTTTTCATCCAGGTAGAGCACAGTGATCCAAGTTTCCGCAGTGAGGACAAGCTCTCTGCCCTCACGATTCTGCCGCACCTGCCCCAGCGAGAGCCGGGCGTCCACCACGGAGCGGACCATTTCACCGGTCTCCAGCAGCTCCCGGACCGCCTGGGGTCGCACTGACTGCTCTCCCAGGCGGCAGAGAAGCTGGTTTTCCCGCTGCACCTCCATCAGGCGGCTGGTGCTGTACAGGTCCTGGAGCAGCGTCACCGGCCGGCGGCAGCGCACCTGAGCCTGCGCCAGAAGCTCCAGCTCCACATTCAGCTCGCGGCTGTCGCCGGGGTCCTGTTCACACCGGAAGGAGGCAATCTCCACCTCAACCTGACAGTCCCCCTCCTCGGCGGCCCCCGCCGTCTCGATAATTTGGGAGAAAGGCAGGGACTCTTGACTAGTGCTCAAGCCGCCCCCCGCCTCCTGCAGGAGAAGATACAGCTCCACCATGCCCTTGAAAATCAGCTTGGACCCGATGAGCTTGCTCTCAGTACACAGCGGTTGGACCCGGGCGGCCAGCAGGGCAGGAGATTCCCCGGAGCCGGACTGCAGCCGCACCTGGTCGGAGAATATAAAGGGCTTCTCCTGTACCACGCACAGCTGATAGTCCTCTCCCTGATACTGCCGCTGACACAGGCCTTCCCCCTCCTGCTCCGTCACGCCGCAGCACACCGGCCGCTCCACCGGCTGACAGGCGGTGATATCCACCGCCAGGTCCACCCGCAGCAGAACCTTGCGGGGGTTGAGCGCCCGGGCCTCGGCACAGCGCAGCTTGGGATGGGCCAGGACCGTCCCCCGCTCGGTGAGTCCAGGAGCCTCCGCCTGGCAGGTGAAGGGAAGGCCCACCTCCATCCGCCGCAGGCCGCCGCTGCCCTCGGGCTGATAGAGAATACAGGCCCGTACCATGCCCGTGACCTGGGCTGCGCCCTCTCTGGCCTGCTTGCCGCTCAGCGTTGCCTGACCGCATACGTCCACAATGCGCAGAATATCAGGGCAGGCGTCGGGCACAATGCTCTCCAAAGTCTCCTCCTGGCACAGGGTGACCTCTACCACTGTCTCATAGCTGATGATGGTATCCCGTTCAAATTCCATAGTGTCCTCTCCCTTTTCATAGTGTCAGCCTGGCTTTGTTGACACTATATGCCCGGGAGTTTGTAAATATACCGCCTATTTTACTTTGAATATCCTGCGCAGCAGCCCCCGCAGGCACCGGGGGGAACGGACCACCACGATACCCATGAAAACGCCTCCCCTCCTCACTGAATTACCGTTGCCGGTTAATCCATCTTATGCGGGGTAGGGGAATTTGTGCCTGTTAAGCGGAGCCCCAGCAGATTATATCTTCACGGACATTGTCCAAAGATTTTCCAGTATTGCGAACCGGAAATAAAACCGCCGCCCTGATCTGGGACGGCGGCGATTATTATGCCTCTACCTCGATTTCGGGCGCGGGAGCGGGTCCCGTTGCAACGGCGGCATACCGCTGGACAGCGGCCTCCACCGAGGTCTGCGTACGGTCTGTCAGCTCCTGCATCTGCTGCTTCATCTCCAGCTTGGAAGCGGAAATCTGATCCTGAATACGGTTATCCACCTCGGCCTCCCGCAGATAGCCGGATTCCCGGATCATTCGCATAGTTTGACGACTTTTCAGCTGGTGCCGCAGGCGCTTGGCCTCCCGCAGTCGCTTCTCCCTTTCCAGCTTGGCTTGACGCTTGGCGGTCAGCTTTTCCTGAGAAATTTCCCGTTTTTTCCGTCCCGCCCGGTTGACTGCCTTTTGCAACTGATTGATTGCCGCCTGAATGCGGTCAGCGTTATCGCTGTCGCTCCGCTTGGCCGCCCGCAGTTGGGCGATCTGACGGCGGGCGTAGCCGGCGGCAGCGTCCACCTGGCCCAGATTTCTGGCCTGGGCCAGCTTGGAATATGCCAGGATGGCCGCATCGCCATACCGTCGGCTGTTTTGGGGAAGCTTGAACATCTTCTCCCGCTCTGCCGCCTTTTCCCGGGCGTCCTTCATCATCTCCGCCAGACTTGGCTGGCTGTCCTGATCTTCCCGAAACGCTACAGCAAGCTGTTCCCCCTCCGCCTCCGCCTCCTGGGCGCAGAACACACGGTCCACTGCCGACTGGCTCTGGTAACAGACTCTGGCACTGATTCCAGATATACTCATAGCTGTCCCTCCCTGCCTGATATTTTATTGTAATTATCGGACAGGACAAAGAAAATAATAAGAGTACACTGAAAATTATATACTTTAACGAAAGGAGTTGGGACAAAGCGAAGCTTGTCCGGCGTGTTTGAATGGAGTTACAGTTTCCTCAGCGACAAAATTCAGATTTACGGAACAGAGACCGCAGAAGCACAATCCAGCCCCAGGAGACGGACAGTGCGGGCAGACTGGCCAGTAGGATGGCCTTCACCGGATGGATCTCGGTAAAGCAGATGACCCCTTGGTGCACAGGGCGGCGATGGTGGTGGACATGGTGTCCGCCGTGGTAGAGAAGGCGGCGATGAGCGCCAGGATGATAACGGGAATGATAATCATGCCCAGGGGGACGTTCTTGAGGAACTCCCACAGACCGGCGGTAGCGCCGCCGTCCTTGATGGCGGCAATGATGTCGGCGCTGCCGCTCTTCTGCCACTCCAGAGCGGTGGAGCCCCAAACGGAGAACCACACAAAGCCGAAGGAGGCGGGCAGAATCCAGTTGACGATGAGGAACTGCCGCACGGTGCGACCGTAGGCGATGATGGCGAAGAAGATGCCCATCAGGGGGGCGTAGGCGATCCAGATAGCCCAGTCATACATGGTCCACCAGGTGACCAGGGCGGAGCCGCCCACGGTGTAGGGGTCGAAGCCCCACATCCAGAACCGGTCCAACCAGTAGCCCAGGCCCACGTTGGCCATATTCAAAATGTAGATGGTGGGGCCAATCACAAACAGCAGGACCAGCAGCACATAGAAGATCTTGGAGGTCAGGCCGGCCAGCCACTTGATGCCCTTGTCGATGCCGGTGACAGAGGCGATGGTAAAGGTGATGGTGATAATGGCGGTGAGGGCGATCCAAACGATGGGGCCCTGCTCCACGCCGTATGCGGAGTAGAGGCCGGAGCCGATGAGGGCCAGACCGGCGCCCAGAGAGGAGGCCAGGGCCAGCACGGACAGCACGTCCACCAGCACCACCATGACCGCCCTCCAGACCCAGGCTCCGGTGATCGACCGGGTGGACAGCTTCCGGACCAATGACTTCAGCGCCGCCCCCATCGCCTCGGCCAACACCTCCTACCCCATTTTTTGGGAGGGGGAGCTGCTGGGGGCGGTGGTCTTTGAGCAGACGGCGGATATCGTGGGCTCCAACATCAAGAAGCTGGAGGCCACCCGGCGGGCCCTCAGCTCCTTTCAGAACAAGCCGCCGAACATCAGCTTTTCCGGCTATACCTTTGACAACGTGATCGGCAGCTGCCCCAAGCTGCGGGAGGCGGTGGCCCTGGCCCAGCGGGTGGCCCCCCAGGACAGCCCCATCCTCCTGGTGGGGGAGACGGGAACGGGCAAGGAGATTTTCGCCCAGAGCATCCACCGGGCCAGCCGCCGCCGGGGGGGCAAGTTCCCGGCCATCAACTGCGCCGCCGTCCCGGAAACGCTGATTGAAAGCCTCCTCTTCGGTACCAAAAAGGGCAGCTTCACCGGCAGTGAGGACAAGGCGGGCTATCTGGAGGAGACCGCCGGGGGCACCCTCTTTCTGGACGAGCTGAACTCCATGAGCCTGGCCATGCAGTCCAAAATTCTGCGGGTCCTCCAGGAGAAGACCTTCCGCCGGGTGGGGGGCAGTCAGGACCTGCGGTTGGATGTGCGGGTGATCTCCTCCTGCAACGAGGACCCCTTCAAGGCCATTTCAGAAAACACCTTCCGCCGGGACCTGTTCTACCGGCTGTCCACGGTGATGATCGAGCTGCCCCCCCTCCGGGACCACCTGGAGGACCTGGAGGAGCTGATCCGCTACCGCCTGGACGCCACCGCCTACCAGTTTGTCCGGGCGGTCACCCGGATCGAGCCGGAGGTCTGCGCCCTCCTGCGTTCCTACCACTGGCCGGGCAACGTGCGGGAGCTGTTCCACGTGCTGGACTACGCCCAGAACGTCACCGATTCCGAATTCATCGGGCCGCGGCACCTGCCTCCCTACCTCCTCAAGCACCGCGCTGAGCCCGCCCCCCCTATTCAGCCGGTGGATTTCTCCCAAAAGACTCTGCAAGGGCTGATGGACGACTATGAGAGGCAGATCATCGTCCAGGCTCTGGAGCACTGCGGCTACAATGTCTCCCGGACCGCCCAAACCTTGGGTATTCTTCGTCAGAGTCTGCAATACCGTATTCGGAAATATGGCCTGATTTTTTAGGCGATCCTCATGTCTTTTGCATTTATATTCCTTTGGCAAAACGAAAGGCCGCCGCAGGAAAATTCCTGCGGCGGCCTCATTATTGTGCATTTGGTTGCTGAGCTCAGTCAGCGGCGCTGTCTTTTTCCAGCA